>JAYROM010000121.1:0-22992 GCA_041911695.1 Aeromonadaceae bacterium | reverse complement strand
TTCGCTCGGCGCGATGCAGGCGCTGGTGCGTTCACCGCGGGTGGCACAGTTGCTGTTGGCGATTGGTGCCTGGTTGTGCGCGGTGCGCGAGGCGACGCCGGTGGGGTTGGCCACACAGCCGTTGACCGCTTATGCCTGTACTCGGCTGGATGAGAGCTGGCAGGAGCTGCAGGACGATGACATGGCTCTGCCGCAACTCGATGACGAAGCCTATATCCATCTGGTCGGCAAGTTACGGCGGAACCTGTTGACCGGGGTCAGCTTTGCCGCACTGTTCGATGCCGAATTGCAGCAGGGCTTCCGGTTGCCGTGGTTGAATATCCTGCGCCGTATGGAGGAGTTGCAACATCTGAGCGTGCTCGATCAGGTGGCGGCCCAACTGCCGACCGCCGGACGGTTGGCGCTCGGTGAATGGTTGACCGCGCGGGTGGCGCCACGTTTGATTGAGCTGGATCAGGCGCGGTTACAGGCGCAGGCCATGGCCCCGTATTGGGTGGATACACTGTCCGTGGACGACGCGACGCTGGGTTAACTGGCCCAGGTCGCAAGGAGTTCCGTTTTGATGTCTGAATTACCCGCACTGCTGTCAAACCAGGCCGAACACCAATGGTTGCGCTTCCTGCCTCTGGTGGCGGAGGAGGCGCGCGAACAGGTACTGTCCCGCGAGCCAGAGATCCGCCGCGCGTTTGCCTTGTCCGATTTTATTGCCGAGTCGGCAATCACTTGCCCGGCCTTGCTACCGACCTTGCTGGCGCGCGGGGATCTGCACTCCGCCGCTCGCTATCCACAGTATGCCGGCTGGCTGCAAGCCAGGTTGGAGACAGTGTTTGATGAGGAGAGCCTCAAGCGCCAGCTGCGCCTGTTCCGCCGCGAGGCGATGGTGGCGATTGCCTGGCGTGAACTGCTGGGCCTGTCCAGCGTCGAGGAGAGCTTTGTCCATCTGAGCGCATTGGCCGATACCCTGATCGGCCAGGCGCGTGACTGGCTGTATGCCAAAGCCTGCCGCGACAGCGGTACCCCGCAGAATGCTGCAGGCGAGGTGCAGCGGCTGGTGATCCTGGGGATGGGCAAGCTCGGCGGCGGCGAGCTCAACTTCTCGTCCGATATCGATCTGATTTTTTGCTATCCCGACAATGGTCAGACGGTCGGCGGGCGGCGCTCGGTGGAGAACCAGACCTTTTTTATCCGCCTCGGCCAGCAGCTGATCAACGTACTGCACCAGCCGACGCGCGATGGCCAGGTCTACCGGGTCGACATGCGCCTGCGGCCGTTCGGCGATGCCGGGCCGCTGGCGATCAGCTTTGCGGCGATGGAGGATTACTACCAACACCATGGCCGCAGCTGGGAGCGCTATGCCATGGTCAAGGCGCGGGTGCTGGGTGACGCGACCCCGGAAGGCGAGGCGCTACAGGCGCTGCTCAAGCCGTTTGTCTATCGTCGCTATATCGACTTCGGTGCGATTGATGCCCTGCGCAAGATGAAGGGGATGATCGAGGCCGAGGTGCGGCGCAAGGGGCTGACCAACAATATCAAGCTCGGCGCCGGCGGCATTCGTGATATCGAGTTTATCGCTCAGGCCTGGCAGCTGATCCGCGGTGGGCGCGAGCCGGCGCTGCAGATCCGCCATCTGCCGGATGTCCTGGCGACGCTCGGGCGGACCGGCGATCTGGCACCGGCTTCGGCAGAGAGCCTGATTGCCGATTACCGCCGGTTACGGCGCATCGAAAATATCTTGCAGGAGATTGGTGATCAGCAGACCCAGACCCTGCCGGATAGCCCGCGTGATCAGGCGCGGCTGGTGGCGGCGCTCGGCGAGCCGGACTGGGAGACCTTCTACGCCGGGCTGCAACAGCTGATGGTGCGGGTGCACCGCGAATTTGCGACGGTGGTCGGCGAGGCCGAGCAGGCGCCAGAGGATGTGCCGCAGCTGTGGAGCGACCTGTGGCTGACCCCGCTCACCGAAGCCGAGACCTTACCGCTGCTGACCCCGCTCTATCCGGCAGATCCGGCGGGCATGACCCATCAGCTGGTCACCTTCCGCACGACTTGCCAGCGGCGCAGCATGGGGCCGCAGGGGCGCGAGGCGCTGAACCGGCTGATGCCGCGCCTGCTGTGGCTGATTTGTGCCGCGCCGCAGGCCGAGGCGCTGTTTGCCCGTATCCAGGATCTGTTGCTCTGCATCATGACTCGCTCAGCCTACCTGCAGTTGCTGGTGGAGAACCAGGGGGTATTGCGCCAGTTGCTGCGTCTGTGTGCGGCCAGCGAGGTGATTGCTCGCCAGTTGGCGCGCTTCCCGATCCTGCTTGACGAGTTGCTGGATCCGCAGCAGCTGTATAACCCGATCCCGCTGGCGGCCTATCGCGGCGAGTTGCAGCAATACCTGATGCGCATCCCTGAAGAGGATGTCGAGCAGCAGATGGAGGCGTTACGCCAGTTCAAGCAGATCCAGCTGTTGCGTATCAGTGCGGCTGATATCGCCGGTGCGCTGCCGTTGATGAAGGTCAGCGACCATCTGACCTGGCTCGCCGAGGCGATTCTGGAGGAGGTGGTCAACGAGGCGTGGAGCCAGCTAACCGAACGTCACGGCATGCCGGCCCACTGCCGCGCCAGTGGCGAGCGCGATTTTTGCGTGGTGGCCTATGGCAAACTGGGCGGGATCGAACTCGGTTATGGCTCGGATCTGGATCTGGTGTTCCTGCACAGCGACGCTGCCGAGGGGATGACCGACGGCGCGCGGCCACTGGATGTGCGCCAGTTCTATGTCCGCCTGGCGCAACGCATCCTGCATCTGTTCAGTACGCGTACCCCGTCCGGCATTCTCTACGAGGTCGACATGCGTCTGCGCCCGTCCGGCGAAGCCGGGCTGCTGGTGACCACACTCTCCGCCTATGAGCACTACCTGCAGCAAGAGGCATGGACCTGGGAGCTGCAGGCACTGGTGCGTGCACGGGCGGTTGTCGGGGTGCCCGCGCTGGTCGATGGCTTTAACCAGGTACGGCAGCGGGTGCTGGCGCGGCCGCGTGACCTGCACCAGCTGGGCAGCGAGGTGGTGGCGATGCGTGACAAGATGCGCCAGCACCTGCTGCGCGGCGGGGCGGGCGAGTACGACCTCAAGCAGGGGGCGGGCGGGATGACCGATATCGAGTTTATCGCCCAGTATCTGGTGCTGGCCCATGCGGCTGTTCATCCCGATCTGCTGACCCGCTGGAGCGATAACGTGCGCATCTTCGAGGCCTGTGTCGAGACCGGACTGTTGTCCGCGCCGGCGGCCCAGCAGTTGCGTGCTGCTTATCTGGCGATCCGCGATCTGGCGCACCGCTGTACCCTCTCCGGGCGCAGCCGGATCGTGACGGATAGCGAGCTGGTGGCCGAACGCGCGGCGGTGGTCTCAGTGTGGCAGCAACTCTTGGGGGCGTACGGTCACCCTCCATTGACCACAGCAGCCCTACCGAGTGCCGGCGACTAGCCCCCTCGGTGGCGTTGCCCGACCCGCGCCGCTAACAGGCGGCCGGGTGGGTCGCAGTGGTTTGACAAGTAGCGGGCAGACGCTGCAAGAAGGCCTCTGCCGGCAGGAAGCCATCCACCCGCCGGCTAGGGGCGCTGCGGTCATGCCCCTCGAAGAACAGAATGGCCGGCAAGCCCGGTACCTGCAGCGCCTGTAACAGCGCCTGCGAGCGCGCATCCGGGGCGCTGACATCGGCGCGCAAGCGTACCCAGTGATCCAGCGCCTGTTGTACCTTGGGGTCGCGGAAGGTTTGCTGATCAAACTGGTGGCAGGCACTGCACCAGTCGGCATAGAGATCGACCATTACCGGCCGTCCTTCGGCCTGTGCTGCCTGCAGACGCTGCTGCAGCGCCGGCCAGTCTGCCACCGTCTCGAACTGCAGGCCGGGCGTATTCGCCGGCCACAGCCACCAGGCCAGCAGCAGAGCCGGCAGCGGTGCGCTGGCCGCGGTCAGCCAGCGCCGCCGGCCGGCGGGCAGGCAGGTCAGGATGACAAAGCCGCACAGCGCCAACAGCCATACCGCCCAGAGGATGGCCACCAGATTGGCGGACAACAGGCGGCCGAGCAGCGTCAGCGGGGCGGCAAGCAGCACGAAGCCGAACAGCTGGCGCACCCGCACCATCCACAGACCGCGACGCGGCAGCCAGCGCGGGCCGAAGGTGCCGATCAGCAGCAACGGCAACCCCATCCCGCAGGCCAGCAGAAAGAGCAATAGCGCCCCCTGCAGTCGGTCGCCACCCTGGGCGACATACAGTAATGCGGCCGAGAGCGGCGCCGTGGTACACGGCGAGCAGACCAGCGCCGAAATCGCCCCCATGGCGATCACACCGGGCAGCGAGCCGCCACGGTGACGGCCAGCCCACTGCTGCAGCCGGGTTTGCAGCCCGACCGGTAGTTGCAGCTCGAACAGGCCGAACATCGGCAGGGCGAGGGCGATAAACAGCAGGCTAAACAGCCCCAGCACCCACGGCTGTTGCAGCCAGGCTTGCAGACCGGCCCCGGCGCTGGCGACGGCCAGACCGAACAGGGTGAAGGTCAGCGCCATCCCCTGCACATAGCCGAGAGACAGCAACAGGCTGCGCCGCAGCGGCAGTCCGCCACCGCCGAGCAGCAGGGCGCTCAGGATCGGGTACATCGGCAGCATGCACGGGGTGAGCGATAGGCCGATACCGAGCAGGAAGAACAGCCCTGCGGTCTGCCAGCGCGGCGTGCCGCTGAGCAGTGGCGGGGGATCGATCCGCGCAGCGCTATTGCGCTGTGCTGCGTTATCAGTGGGGGAGACTGGTTTGTCGGCAGTGTGCTCCGGCGCAGGTTGAGGCGTCGGCAAGGCGGCGGTTTTGGCTGCGGCGGGGGGCAGGACTGCCGGCCAGCTCAGCGTGGTCTGCTGCGGTGGGTAGCACATGCCTTCGGTGCAGCCCTGCCAGCCGAGGGTGAGTACGCTATCGGGGCGGGCCGCCAATACCGGCAATATGAATTCGACGGCATCGGCATAGACCTCGCTTTGGCCGAGAAACTCGTCATCGTGCAACTGACCGGCCGGTAGCGTGACCTCACCCAGCGTGCCGTCGCTCAACTGCCAGTGCAGTTTGTGGCGGTAAAGGTAGTAACCCGGTGCAATCGCAAAATGGATGGTGATCTGTCCGGCCGCTGGGGTGAGTGTCGGCGCAAATGCCTGCGCCGCTGGCAAGAACGTCGGTGCGGCGGCGGGCTGATCCAGTCCGGGCAAGCTGACTGCCAATTGCGGCACGGCATTGGCAGGCAGCGGCGCGAGGCTGGCCAGGACGGACAGGCAGAGCCAGAGGAGGCCGATCAGCCGGTATTGCGGCCACTGGCCAGACTGCTGTTGACCGTGCATCAACTTACCGAGCATCGGCGGCCTCCGCGCGGGTTTCGGCGTGCAGCCAGGCCAGATAATCGGCATCCATCTGACTGATCGGTAAGGCCAGAATTTCCGGCACCTCGTAAGGATGCGCGGCGCGTAAGCACTGGCGCAGCGGTTCGAACAGCGAAGCTCGGCTCTTGATCACCAGTTGCCACTCGCTGGCCTGCGCCAGCTCGCCTTGCCAGTGATAAAACGACTGCACGCCTGGGATGACGTTGACGCAGGCGGCCAGACGGGCCTCCAGCAACAACTTGGCCAACTGTTTGGCCGAGGACTCGTCAGGGCAGGTACACAGCACCAGCTGGGCATCAAGAGGCATGGTCGGGCTCCGCGGTAAATCGAGGACCGTGCGGAGTGAAGATCGAGGTCGCCGCACGAGATAGATAAGTGCTGTCCGACCGCTATTTCCAGCGGACGCCAGCGGAATGCATGATAGCCAGTGGGGGGCAGGGCCGCAATTGTGGCCCGCCCCGTTAGTGCTTACTGACCCAGGTCACCGGGGGCTGGGTACGACGTTACTCGCGGCGGAAGCGGCGTGCCTTGTAGGCGGGATGGCGCAGGTTCTCGACCGAGAAGACCTCGTCCAACTGCTCTTCGGTCAGCAGGCCGAGCTCGAGCACCACATCGCGCACGCTCTTGCCGGTCTGCGCACAGATACGCCCGACCTTGTCGCCGGCCTGGTGGCCAATCCAGGGGTCCAGGAAGGTGACGATGCCAATGGAGTTAAACACATAAGCCTCGCAGATGGCTTCATTGGCGGTAATACCAACCACACACTTGTCGCGCAGGCTCTGGCAGGCATTACCCAGCAGGCTCAAGCTCTCGAACAGCGACTGGGCGATCACCGGCTCCATCACGTTGAGTTGCAACTGCCCCGCCTCGGCGGCCAGCGTAATGGTCACATCATTGCCGACCACCTTGAAGCAGACCTGGTTGACCACTTCGGGCAGCACCGGATTGACCTTGGCCGGCATGATGGACGACCCGGCCTGCAGTTGCGGCAGGTTGATCTCGTTGAGTCCAGCGCGCGGGCCGGAACTCAGCAGGCGCAAATCGTTGCAGATTTTGGACAGCTTGACCGCCAAGCGCTTGAGTGCGCCGTGCAACATGACGTAGGCGCCGCAATCCGAGGTCGCCTCGATCAGATCCTCGGCCTGCAGGAACGGATAACCGGTGATCTCGGCCAGCCGGCGCACCGCTAGCGCCGAGTACTCCGGCGGGGTATTCAGGCCGGTACCGATCGCGGTGGCACCGAGGTTGATCTCGAGCAACAGCTCCTGGCAGCGGCGGATATTCTTCACCTCTTCGCGCAGGGTGACCGCCCAAGCATGAAACTCCTGGCCGAGGGTCATCGGCACCGCATCCTGCAACTGGGTGCGGCCCATCTTCAGGATATGGTCAAAGGCGCGCGCCTTGTCATCGAACGCCTGGATCAGCGTCTGCAGCGGGGTGAGCATGGCCAGTGTCGACTCGAACAATGCGACGCGAAAGCCGGTTGGATAGGCATCGTTGGTCGATTGGCACTTGTTGACGTGGTCATTCGGATGGATGCGCTGGTAGTGGCCTTTCGGCTCGCCAATCATCTCCAGCGCGATATTGGCCAGTACCTCGTTGGTGTTCATGTTCACCGAGGTACCGGCACCACCCTGGAACACATCGACCGGGAATTGATCAAACCCCTTGCCGGTGGCCAGCATCAGATCGCAGGCGGCGATAATCTGTTCCGCGATATCCGGCGGTATGGTACCGAGTTCGCCGTTGGCCATCGCCGCTGCCTTCTTGGTCAGCACCATGCCGCGGATCATCGCCGGCACATCGCTGATCCGTCGGTCGCTGATCTGGAAATTATCGACAGCGCGTCGGGTATGTATGCCGTAATAGCAATCGGCCGGTACAGCGAGCGAGCCGAGCAGATCCTCCTCAAGACGCCAGTCTTCCGGGGTGGTGTTGAGGACAGGGTCGGGCAGGGCAGCGGTAGACAGATCGGACATGCTTCACCTCATGACGACAGGGCAAACAGGGGACTCGATGACACGCGTTTCAGTGTGGCAGCCTGCCAGCGCCGTGACCGTGCCGATGTTCCCAATCCTGCCTGAAAGGTAGTGCAGATTGCCAGCGGTTGCCGTCAGAAGGCATCCCATTCCCGGTCTGCCGGGCGCGGTGGGTAAAAAATCGGCATCCACACCTTGAATTTGCCCGGTTGTGCCCCATCTTATCTAGCATCGGGCCAGGTGGCCCGCCTAGAGGTCATTATGGGACGTGTTGTGCTCGGGCTATTGGCCCTGTTTTTTGTCGAGATGATCGTGCTTATCAAGGTGGGTGCGGTGTTGGGGGCGATCCCGACGCTGGTACTGATGGTCGTCTCGGCGCTGATTGGCGGACAACTGGTGCGCTCGCAGGGGCTGAATGCCCTGCTGCGCCTGCAACCGCGTCTGCAAGCTGGTGAGGTCACCCCGACTGAGTTGTTGCAGGGGCTGTGGCTGCCGGTGGCCGGTTTTCTGTTTATCTTCCCTGGCTTTGTCAGTGATGTGCTGGCGTTGCTGTTGCTGCAACCGCGGATCCGTCAATGGTTGACCGTGCGCCTGCTCGGCTGGGGCACCGCTGTGTTTAGTCGCTACACCGGTCGTCCGCTGGATCGCGATCAGGGCGGGCCGTTTGCCGATACCCCGCACAGCGGTACCACGGTTGATGGCGAGTATGAGCGCAAGGATCGCCACGACGACAACCGGCTGTCTTGATTCCTTGCCCAAGGTCTTCGCTGACAAAAAAATTTACCGTCTCCCCTTGAAGCGGCGCTTGGCGCCCCCACATAGAGGAACGACCCTGAATTCAACGATTCCGGCCATCAGGCCGTCGTTAAGGTAACAACACTCATTAGGAGAGTTATCGAATGAAAATCCGTCCATTACATGACCGCGTCATCATCAAGCGCACTGAAGTCGAATCCAAGTCCGCCGGCGGTATCGTGCTGACTGGTTCTGCCGCCCAGAAGTCCACCCGTGGTGAAGTTCTGGCAGTGGGTACGGGTCGTATCCTGGACAACGGTGAAGTCAAGCCGCTGGCCGTCAAGGTCGGTGACAAGGTGATCTTCAACGAAGGTTACAGCACCAAGACCGAAAAGCTGGACGGTCAGGAAGTCCTGATCCTGTCCGAAACCGACATCCTGGCGATCGTCGAAGCGTAAGCGGATCGGCATTTTTGCCTTCACCTGACTCTTACTGATAAGGATTTAGAAACATGGCTGCAAAAGACGTTCTGTTTGGTAACGACGCCCGCGTCAAGATGCTCGAAGGTGTCAACATCCTGGCCAACGCGGTCAAGGTTACCCTGGGCCCGAAGGGTCGTAACGTAGTGCTGGACAAGTCCTTCGGCGCACCGACCATCACCAAGGATGGCGTGTCCGTTGCCAAGGAAATCGAACTGGAAGACAAGTTCCAGAACATGGGCGCACAGATGGTCAAGGAAGTCGCTTCCCAGGCCAACGATGCCGCCGGTGACGGTACCACTACCGCTACCGTACTGGCTCAGGCGATCATCACCGAAGGTCTGAAGGCGGTTGCCGCCGGTATGAACCCGATGGACCTGAAGCGCGGTATCGACAAGGCGGTTGTCGCTGCGGTGGAAGAGCTGAAGGCACTGTCCGTACCGTGCGCCGACACCAAGGCGATTGCCCAGGTGGGTACCATCTCCGCCAACTCCGACACCACCGTCGGTAACCTGATTGCCGAAGCGATGGACAAGGTCGGTCGTGATGGCGTTATCACCGTAGAAGATGGCACCGGCCTGCACGACGAACTGGACCTGGTAGAAGGGATGCAGTTCGACCGTGGTTACCTGTCTCCGTACTTCGTCAACAAGCCGGACACCGGTTCTGTTGAACTGGAAGATCCGTTCATCCTGCTGGTGGACAAGAAGATCTCCAACATCCGCGAAATGCTGCCGGTGCTGGAAGGCGTTGCCAAGGCCGGCAAGCCGCTGGTGATCATCGCTGAAGATGTCGAAGGCGAAGCGCTGGCTACCCTGGTGGTCAACACCATGCGTGGTATCGTCAAGGTTGCCGCCGTCAAGGCGCCGGGCTTTGGTGACCGTCGTAAGGCCATGCTGCAGGATATCGCCATCCTGACCGCTGGTACCGTCATCTCCGAAGAGATCGGTCTGGATCTGGAAAAGGCAGCCCTGGAAGATCTGGGTCGCGCCAAGCGCGTCGTGATCACCAAGGAAACCACCACCATCATCGATGGCGTGGGTGAAGTATCCGCCATCGAAGCCCGCGTGGCTCAGATTCGTCAGCAGATCGAAGAGTCGACTTCTGACTACGACAAGGAAAAGCTGCAGGAACGTGTGGCCAAGCTGGCTGGCGGCGTAGCCGTTATCAAGGTTGGTGCAGCGACCGAAGTCGAAATGAAGGAAAAGAAGGCCCGCGTCGAAGACGCCCTGCACGCGACCCGTGCTGCGGTGGAAGAAGGCGTGGTAGCCGGTGGTGGTGTCGCGCTGGTGCGTGTAGCCTCCAAGCTGACCGAACTGACCGGTGATAACGAAGAGCAGACCGTCGGTATCCGTGTGGCCCTGCGCTCCATGGAAGCCCCGCTGCGCCAGATCGTGGCCAACGCTGGTGAAGAGCCGTCTGTGGTCGCTAACCGCGTCCGTGATGGTCAGGGTAACTTCGGTTACAACGCCGCCACCGAAGTCTACGGCGACATGCTTGAGATGGGCATCCTGGATCCGACCAAGGTGACCCGTTCTGCCCTGCAGTTCGCGGCGTCCGTGGCTGGCCTGATGATCACCACCGAGTGCATGATCACCGAAAAGCCGAAGAAGGATGCCCCGGCAGCCCCGGATATGGGCGGCATGGGTGGCATGGGCGGCATGATGTAATCAGCTGACCAGCTAAATAAGAAACCGGGCGTGAGCCCGGTTTTTTTATGGGTGCGGGTCAGCAAAAACGCACTAACACAGCTAGATCCCGACCTTGTTCCACACTGGCATCACCTGATGCACGAACTCCAGCCCCTGTTCGATTTCGCGGTTGAGGGTGGGCAACATGGCATCGACCGCAGCTTGCTCTACCGGGTGTAGCGGCTGGTAGTCCAGCACTTCGGCGACCCCTTCCGGGCCGAGGCGGATCGGTTGGCTAAAAAACTGCGCCCCGGCATGGCCGCCTTCGACATAGGCGTATTCGATAATCCCCTTTTCCCCACGGCGGGCACGCAGCAGGGCCATGCAGAAGCGCAACGCGGCATAGGCCATCGCCAAGGTGGCAGACCCCGCGCCAGCCTTGGCATCGACCACTTCGGTGCCGGCCTGCTGGACGCGGCGGATGCGCTCGCGCCAGGCGTCGTCATCCCCCTGATTGCCACCCAGACGAGAGAACAGGGGCACGATAGTGATACCGCTGTGACCACCGATCACCGGGATGCTGCCCGGCACCGGCAGATGGGTAGGGTCGCTGTCGCTGGCGCAGATCGATTCGGCGCGCACCACATCCAGTGAGGTCAGGCCGAACAGGCGGCGCGGATCATAGACACCGGCGGCGCGTAACACCTCAGCGGCGATCGGCACCATGCTGTTGACCGGATTGGTGATCAGCGCAATCAGCGCGCCCGGGCAACACTGGGCGCAGTGCTGGATCAGATCCATGACGATACCGGCATTGAACTTAAACAGATCGGAGCGCTCCATGCCCGGCTTGCGGGCGATGCCGGCCGGAATGAGCACGATATCCGCGCCACGCAGGGCCTCGTCAGGCTGGCGTCCGGTATAGCCGTGTACACGGACCGGCGAGGGAACATGGCTAAGATCCACCGCGACCCCGCGGGTCATCGGCGCGGGATCATACAGCGCCAGTTCGCAGCCAGCAGGCAGATGCATCTTCAACAGCAGCGAGAGGGGTTGACCGATACCACCGGCGGCACCGAGCACAGCAATCTTCATGTTTTGCTCCAGAACGTGTTCAAGCAAGGTCAATGGTTGGCCGACAGGAGGCGAGGTTGTTACCACCCGGTTAGGGGCTGGTTAATACCTGGTTGGAGCCCATTCCAATTGGCACCTCTTTCGGCGTGAGTCGTTGTTTTTTCGCCATTTTATAACATAGCTTACGGCAAATAGATGTTAGCGCCCGTCCGTCTTTTGTAGAGGTTTGACGTGTAGATAAAATGGATTTTTCACCTGAGCCCCGCAATGCTTCATTCACTCCGGATGCTGGAGTATGCTGTGCGCCGATTTCGAGTTTCCGTTGTTACAGGGACGTCTGATGTTGTCAAAACGCTTATTGGTGGTCTGGCTGCTGGTGCTGGCCGGTTGTGCTTCCCATACTCCGTCGTCGACGCCGGTGTCGCACAAGACCCCGACCTTTTTACACCAAGCCATGGTGCCGGCTTCGCTGATCGGTGAGGATCGACAGCAGCAGGAGGCGTTACAAGCCTTTATCCACTCTTGCCCGCGTCTCGGGGTCAGTTGGCAGAGTCTGTGCCGTACCGCGCGTCTGACGCCGCCCGATAACGCCTCGGCGGGGCGTTTCTTCCGCGACAACTTCGATACCTACCGCTTTGATAGCGGCAGCGGCCTGCTCACCGGCTATATGGAGGCGCAACTGCACTGCAGCATGACGCCAACCGCGCAGGCGGATTATCCGGTCTATGGTGTGCCGGCTGACTTGCGTAAGGGCGTCCCCTATTTGACCCGAACCCAGATTGAAACTGCGCCGACACCGACTCTGCAACGTGCCCGTCTGATGTATTGCGACAAGTTCGATGCCTTCGTGCTCGGCGTGCAGGGCTCCGGCCGGGTGGTGTTGCCGAATGGTCGCGTGGTCAAGCTGACCTATGCCGGCAAGAACAATCGCGCCTATACCTCGATCGGTCGTGTGCTGATCGATGCCGGCGAGGTGCCACGGGAAGAGATGAGCATGCAGGCCATCCGTAGTTGGGTGCGCAAGAATCCGGATCGCATGGATTGGCTGCTGCGCCAGAACGAATCCTATGTGTTCTACCAGATTGATACCCGTAATACCCAACAGTACGGCCCACCCGGCGCGATGGCATTGGATGAAGGGTTGATGCCATTCCGCAGCGTCGCCGTGGATGCCCGCCATATACCGCTGGGGACACCGCTCCACATCCGTAGCCAGTGGCCGGATCAGACGCCGTTCTCGCGCTATGTGGTGGCGCAGGATAAGGGCGGCGCCATCAAGGGGCGCATTCGAGCCGACCTGTTTGTTGGCCATGGCGATCTGGCTGATGAATTGGCGGGTCTGCTGCAGTCGCCACTGGATATTGAAGTATTGTGGCCCAAAGGCTGGTCGGCGCCCGATCCGGAATGGGTGCCGGCATCCCAAGTCAATTAAGTGCTGATCTGCGCGGCGCTGGCGGATTGCCAGGTCGCGCAGGTTGTTTGATACCGCTATCGGCTTACTGTTGCCGTCTCTGCACTCTGCACTCTGCACTCTGCACTCTGCACTCTGCACTCTGACCCTCGCACCCTCGCACCCTCGCACCCTCGCACCCTCGCACCCTCGCGCTCTCGCCCTCTCGCCCTCTCGCCCTCTCGCCCTCTCGCCCTCTCGCCCTCTCGCACTCTCGCACCCTCGCACTCTCGCGCTCTCGCACCCTCGCGCTCTCGCGCTCTCGCGCTCTCGCACCCTCGCGCTCTCGCCCTCTCGCCCTCTCGCACCCCGCTGTCGCGCTATAGCTTTGAGTTGTCTCTCATCGCATAGGTCATCTACGTAGATGAATCCACCCTATTTTTGCTGTGAATATGCAGCCATTGCAGATAAAAATTCTGAAAGCGTTGTCATGGAAGGCTGAAAGCGCTACCGATCGCAATCTGTAACCGGTTACTGCCGAATAGATCACACTCCTATCGTCTATAACCTGTTCCTTTTTCCACATTGATTAGCATGTCAGTTAATGCCATATGAGACCGCCGCGGAATCCTCTGTTCTCCCTGCAGGCCGTGCGGCAGATACCCCTGTCCCCAGTAAGGGAACAGCGCCAGTGAAGCCATCCCCTCCGGGCGGGTGACTGGCAGGGCAGGTCGTGCAGCCCTGTTCTATAAGACAAGTTGGGCATCGATGTCGGGCCGCAGAGGGTTGTCGCTGCTGGACGCGAAGGGATACCAAGATCGGGGACGTTTGCCTGCCGGGCAGACGGCTGCGCCTCCCGTGCCCTTATTAACAAGGAAAGTGACCCATGCGTTGTAACCAGCCACCGCGAGCGGGGCGTCTGACCACAGCGTTGTCAGCCGTGACCCTCGGGATGCTGGGTGCGTTGGCGCTACCCGCGCAAGCGGATATCGCTGCAACCCACATCTACCACAACCATATGCCCAATTTTTGGCCCTACTTTGATGTCAGCAAGTACGACAGTCTGGCCGTAGGTGCGCCGATCCGTTACATGTACGATGGTCAGGTCAAGCAGTTGAAGGCCAGTCCGCCATCGGGCTACACCTTTTACATTCCGGGTTCGACCACGCCGATGCCGCACGATGATCTCGAATCGTACTATGCGCATCATGCCAAGAAAGGCGCCTATCTGAGTTGGCCGATGGATACCGCGGCGGCGAACAGCCGCGCCCACCCGCTGAGTCAGACCCATGTCACCATGTCGGCTGCCGTGATCAACAACGTGCAGAGCTTTGCCGAACTGGGCAATCAGGGTGGTTACAATCTGGGGTGGGGGGACTACTGGCGCACAACCCAGCAGACCTTCAAAACCACAAACGGCTACAAGGCGCTGGATACGATCCACTTCGCCGGGCACCACAGCATGGGGCCACTGGTGGGTAATGACTACCTGCTCAAGGATCTGATCTACCAGAATGTGACCCTGGCGCAGCCTTACTTCCTGGGCAGCAGCTTTACCTCGTCCAAGGGCTTTTTCCCGACCGAACTCGGCTTCTCCGACCGAATCATTCCGGTGTTGAACAAGCTGGGTATCACCTGGTCGGTGATTGGTAACGTGCACTTTTCACGTACATTGCAGGATTACCCTTATCTGAACGACCCGGGTGTCGATACCTTGGTTTCGCCGCCAAACCGTGCTGATCTGCGTAACGTCAGCAACGTCGGCAGCTGGGTGTCGGCCGCCATGTTCAACGAAAAGCAGGTCACCCACAATAAGTTCCCGTTCGCCTCGATCCCGCACTGGGTGCAGTATGTTGACCCGAATACCGCAGCCGTGTCGCGTGTTGCCGGTATCCCGGTCGAGCAGGCCAGCTCTTGGGAAGAGGGCTATCAGGGCTCGGTCACTGCCGCGCTGATCAAGCCGTTTGACGCAGCCGCTGCCGCACTGGGGCGCAAGCAGTATTTCGTCGTGGCCCATGACGGGGATAACTCGTCGGGTCGTGCCGGTGATGGCGGCACCTGGTTGAATTCCGGTCAGGTCACCTACTCCGATGCCGGCGTCACCGGGATGGGGGTCGAGGAGTATCTGAAGGCCAATCCAATCCCGGATAGCGACGTGGTCCACGTTCAGGATGGCTCCTGGATCGACACTCGCGACTCTTCCGCCGATCCAACCTGGTATCACTGGCATCTGCCGATGGGGGTGTGGAATGGCCAGTTAGCCGCCTTCAACACCGCACATGGTACCAGTTATACCCAACTGTATGCCGCCAACGGCGATCAGCGTAGCCATATGCCGTCACTGGAATATGGTTACCACTATCTGGAGCGTAATTTTGCCCTGCTGCAGGCGGCATTGAACTATGCCAAGACTGCTGAGCAAATCTGGCTGGATGATCATCCGAACTACTGGAAGCCTTCTACTGCGATGGATGGTCAGGTGACCTATTCGGGGAATCAGCTTAATCCGTGGATGCTGTCGTTCCCGGTGAAGGGCGATGCCAGCAAGGATTATGCAGGCGGCGCCAATCCGGCCGAACTGGGCTGGTATTTCCTGCTGGCCAGTATCGACTCCGGGTTTGGTTACTATGACGAGAACGTGGATGACGGCGTCAAACCGACCATCTCGTTCAACCAGTCGCTGAACTTTACCGAGCCGTATGTCACGTCCAATCTGGGCAAGGATCGCACCGGTCCGTCGATCTGGTGGCCGCAGCGTTATCCGTATAATCCGGGTAGCGCCAATGCCTCCAAGGCCGAGGGCTGGGCCAAGATGTATATGGACAACGAGTTTGCCATTTACACCTACGCCTATGACGTCAGCGGCATCAGCGATATCAAGGTCAAGGTGCGCGTCCACACCGACAAGCGCGCTTCGGCCACCGACAAGACCTATCGTCTGTACGATCCGGCCGCCCATGCCGACGATCCGCTGGTCGATCCGTCCAAGGTTGGGGCCTGGGTCAGCTATTCGATGAAGGAGCGTGACCTGACGCCGGATATCAATGGCGTCAGCTGGCAGCCAAGCAGCACGGCGACCTTCAAGGTCGTACCGGCCAAGAAGATCGGTAACCTGTTCTACACCTACCTGAGTGACTACCGTGATCAGCTGCTCGATTACTACATCGAAGCCACGGATAACAAGGGCAACATTACCCGCAGTGAAATTCAGCAGGTCTATGTTGGCGCCGGTCGTTACAAGATGGTGGATGGCAAGAAGGTCGAGGATATCAACGGTGATATCGCCGGGGAACACGCCTTCTTTACCGATAAGGCACCGCAAAAGAAGGTCACCGTCTATGTGCAGGGCAGCGTCACCGGCCTGAGCGGACTGAGTGTTGACAGCAAGGATGACGGCCAGACCAGCTGGACTAACCAGACGGTTGCACCGTTTGCCGGGACTGATCGCTGGTTCCGCTTCAGCGACACCTATAGCGGGGATGTCAGCGGCAGCTATATTCGTTATCAGGAAAACGGCATCCCGGGTTACAAACCGTCTGCCGATGGTCGTCTGTTCAGTGAAGGGACCTGGACCCTGCTGGCGGATGGCAGTGTCAGCAGTGGCAAACCGGCCGACCTCAAGCTGAGCGCCACCATCTACTACCACAACACGGCGTGGAGCAAAGCCTGTCTGCACTACCGTATCGATACTGGTACCTGGACCACCTCGCCTGGGGTGACCATGAACAGTGTTGGCAATAGCTGGTATGCCTATACCGTGGATATGGGCACCGGTGAGCAGGTTGAGTTCGTCACCAACAACTGCAGCGGTACCTGGGATAACAATGGTGGAAGCAACTACAAGACTGGCCCAGGCACCTGGAGCCTGAGCAGTGGCGTGATTGTCGAAGGAGCGCCGAGCACCGATGTCAATCAACCACCAGTTGCGGTAATTACCCCAGGCAGTCAGACGGTTGCCGCCGGCACCACGCTGACCTTGAGTGCAGCCGGCTCCAGTGATCCGGATGGCAGTATTGCCAGCTACAAGTGGAGCACGGGTGAGACCACGTCAAGCATCAGTGTCACGGTGAACGCCACCCAGACCTATACGGTCACGGTGACGGACAACAAGGGGGCTACCTCTACGGCATCGGTGACCTTGACGGTGCCGGCCAACCAGGCACCGGTGGCGGTGATTACCCCGGGTAGTCAATCAGTCAAGCCGGGCACTGTGGTCACCTTGAGCGGTGCCAGCTCCACCGATGCGGATGGCTCGATCGTCAGTTATAAGTGGAGTACCGGCGAGACCACCTCCAGCATCAGTGTGACGGTTAATCAGACGAAGACGATCACCCTGACGGTCACGGACAATCAGGGGGCGACCGGTACGGCCTCGGTCACGCTGACGGCAGACAGTGGCTTTAGCCACAACTTTGCCCAGCTCTACTTCCGTGGCACGCCGAATAGCTGGGGTACTTTGGCGATGGATCTGGTCGCCAATAATACCTGGCAGACCACGGTGACCTTTACAGGGGCGGGTGATAACACCGGGAGCCAACGCTTCAAGTTCGACGTGAATGGTGACTGGACCAAGAACTATGGTGATACCAACAAGGACGGTATCCTGGAGGTCGGTGGCGGGGATATCCCGAGCACGGCGGTCGGTACCTGTACGGTCCAGGTGAATGATTCGACTCTCGCCTGGAAGGTCAGCTGTCCTTCTGCGCCGGTAGTGAGTATTTCGCCAGCCAGCACGACGGTAACCACCGGTAGTACCGTAACCTTTACTGCGACAGCCACCGATAGTGACGGCACCATCCAGAGCTATCTGTGGGACAGCGGTGAAGCCACGGCGAGCATCAGCCGGACCTTCACGGCCGCCGGCAGCTATACGGTATCGGTGACCGTGACCGATAACAGCGGCTTGCAGACCACCGCCAAGTCCACCGTCACCGTGCAGGATCAGGTCAGTTACAAGCACAACCTGAGCCAGCTCTACTTCCGCGGCACATCCAACAGTTGGGGCAAGACGGCAATGACCTTGATTGCCGACAACACCTGGCAGACGGATGTCACCTTCACCGGTGTCGGCGATAGTACCGGAAGCCAACGCTTCAAGTTCGATGTGACGGGTGACTGGAGCAAGAACTATGGCGACACCAACAAGGATGGCATCCTCGATCTGACTGGCAGCGACATCGTCACGGCGGTGATTGCTACCTGTAAGGTGCGGGTCAATGACGCCACCATGGCCTATAGCGTGCTTTGTCCGGCTGCGCCGGTGGTCACCGTGACCCCGCTCAACCCGCTGGTGAAAACCGGGAGCGCGGTGACCTTTACGGCCACTGCGACCGACAGTGACGGCACCATCAAGAGCCTGCTGTGGGATACCGGTGAAACCACCTCAACCTTGACCCGAACCTTCAACACCTCGGGAACCTACAAGGTGTCGGTGACGGCGACCGACGACAGCGGTCTGTCGACCACCGCCAGCACCACGGTGACGGTGTCGGATAATCCGGCTTGGGCGGCGAACCTCACTCAGCTCTATTTCCGTGGCACCCCGAATACCTGGGGTAAGACGGCGATGACCTTGGTGGCGGATCATACCTGGCAGGCCACGGTCGCGTTCACCGGTGCCGGTGATGCGAACGGTAGCCAACGCTTCAAGTTCGACGTCAACGGCGACTGGGTCAAAAACTACGGTGATAACAATGCCGATGGGGTGGCCGAGTTGGCTGGTAAAGACATCGCCACCAGTGTAGTCGGTAGCTATGTGGTGACCTTCAACGACAGTACGTTGAAATACAGTGTGACTGCCCCCTGATCTTGTCAGGGGATGTTGTCAGCCTTGGGCGGCCTGGTGCCGCCCTTTTTTTGTCTGCGCGGTGCATCAATGATGAACGTCTGGCCGGTACAATCTCCGGCAAGACCCGTTATTGACAACCATAATTAAAGTCATGGCCAAGTTGGCCGATAACCAAGGGGCAGGAGGTAAGCTGCCATGAATGTCACGACATCATCTGTCAATTATGGTCAAGAGGCGATGATTGCCTCGTTGAGCAAGAAACAGCAGGAGCAGGACGGCAAGACCGCGATGCAACTGTTGCAAGGTGCCGTCCAGACGGTTCAGGCCTCTGCGCCTGCTACGCCGTCCGACGGATCCAAGGGCCAGTACATTGACGTACATGCCTGACGAACGTCCTTCCCGATGAACGTGCAGCAAAAGGGGGAGTCATCCCCCTTTTTTTGCTGTGTCCCCGCTGGTGCGCTGTCACTCACGACCGTAGATGATGTTCTCTTGCTCATTGACCCGGATGAAGGTGGTGCGCTTGGTCAACTCCTTGAGCGTCTCGGCACCGACGTAGGTGCAGGTGGAGCGGACGCCGCCCAGAATGTCACGCAGGGTGTGCTCAACTGGACCGCGAAACGGCAGAGCGACCGTCTTGCCCTCTGAGGCGCGGTAACCCGCGACCCCGCCAGCATGTTTGTCCATCGCGGTTGAGGAGCTCATGCCATAGAACTCCATAAACGAGGCGCCATCACGTTCGAAGATCCGCCCGCCACACTCCGTATGCGCGGCCAGCATGCCGCCGAGCATGACAAAATCGGCGCCACCGCCAAAGGCTTTGGAGACATCGCCAGGACAGGTACAACCGCCATCCCCTACGATGTGCCCCTTGAGGCCATGCGCCGCATCCGCGCACTCGATAATGGCCGATAACTGCGGATAGCCGACGCCCGTTTTTACCCGGGTTGTGCAGACCGAGCCTGGGCCGATCCCGACCTTGACGATGTCTGCGCCGGATAGGATCAGCTCTTCCACCATCTCGCCGGTCACCACATTGCCAGCACAGATCACATGGTGGGCAAACGCGTCACGCACCTTGCTGACAAACGCCACAAAATGCTCGGCGTAGCCATTGGCAACGTCGATACAGATAAAGCGTAGATGCGGTGACAAGGCAAGAATGGACTTCAATTTGTCAAAGTCCGCATCCGAGGTGCCGCTGGAAACCAGCACCTGCTGCAAGACGTTGGCCTCATGACTGGCAACAAACTGGGCCCAATCTGCCAACGAATAGTGTTTGTGAATGGCGGTCATTACCTCAAAGCGGGCGAGTACCTCCGCCATGGCAAAGGTGCCGACCGTATCCATATTGGCCGCGATAATAGGAATACCGTGCCACTGACAGCGGGCATGGCGGAAGGTGAAGTCGCGTTCCAGCTGAACTTGTGCGCGGCTATTCAGGGTGGAGCGTTTAGGGCGGAAAAGCACATCCTTGAAGCCGAGTTTCAGATCTTCTTCAATACGCATGGCAATGATCCTATGAGGGCCGGCGCTAAATAGCGGGCATAAAAAAACCGAAGGTGTCGAGGCCTCCGGTTTTCAGCATTCTAGCCAGTCTGGCGAACCTGACAAGCATAAATTATAGCCAGCCAGTCATATGTTCGCCTACGCCGTCATCCATTAGTGGGACTTGCCCATCCGGCAAGTCCCATCGCGATCAGAAGATATCGTCCGTCGACGTACCTTGTTGATCTGGCGTGGCCGGCGCGCCCTCGCCAAACAGGCTGTTGCTCGGTGTGGCGTGGGTCGGTTCAGTACCAACCTGGAAGAACTCGTTACGACTGTTTGGCGCCCCCTCCGAGCTGAGCAGGCCGGTGGTGTTATCAATGCGTACACTGACCACATCCTGTGGTTGTGGCACCGGCGACTCGGGCACGCCGTTCAGGGCAACCTTCATGAAGTTGATCCAGATAGGTTGTGCTGCACTGGCGCCATACTCGTTACCGGCAATCGAGCGTCCCAACTTACGGCGATGGTCGTCAAAACCGACCCAGGCGGTAGCCACGATCTTGTTGTTGAAACCGGAGAACCACGCATCCTTGGCTTCGTTGGTGGTCCCGGTCTTGCCGGCGATATCCTGACGGTTCAGCTCCTTGGCTGCACGCCAGCCAGTACCCAGCCAGCTACCGTTCATACCGCGGTCATGACCACCGAAGATGGCGCTGTGCATCGCCTCGGAGACCAGGAAGGCATTGGCATGCGAGATGATGGCCGGGGCCAGCGGTGGGGCGCCATGACTGGCGGTGGCCGCGCTCGCATTTGGCGTCATCACCGGCTCGGCGGCACTGACCAGCGGATCTGTGCTTTGTGCGGTGGAGCTTGGCAGTGGATCGCTGCACGCCGGACAGGCGGTTGGCGCATCATTTTTAAACAACACAGTACCGTTGCTGTCCTCAATGCGGCTGACCAGATATGGCGTGACCTTATAACCACTGTTGGCTATCGCCGCATAACCGGTGACCAGCTCCAGCGGGCTGACTTCGATGGCGCCGAGTGCCAGGGCCTCATTGCGTTGTTCCGGTTGGACATCGAAGCCAAACTGGCGCAGATGGTCCATCAACTTGCCAATCCCGACGCTGCGCAGCAGTCGTACCGACACTACGTTCTTTGAACGCGCCAAGGCCTCACGCAGGGTGATCGGACCGTCATAGACCGGCGGCGAGTTCTTCGGACTCCAGGCTGTTCCTGAGGCTTTATCCCATTGATTGATCGGCGCATCGTTAACCAAGGAGGCCAGGGTAAACCCAGAGTTGAAGGCGGCCGAGTAGATAAACGGCTTGATGTTGGAGCCGGCCTGTCGTTTGGCTTGCTCGACTCGGTTGAACTTGCTCTGCTCGAAGCTGAAACCACCGACCAGCGCCTGAATGGCCCCGTCCTGCGGGTTGAGGGCGACAAAGGCAGCATTCACATCGGGCAGTTGTACCAGTTTGAGGGTACTGTCATCGACCGGCCACACCCAGATCAGGTCACCGACATGCAGAATGTCCGCAGCCCGGCGCGGGGCAGGCCCTTGACGGTCATCAGTAATAAATGGTCGTGCCCACTTCATGCCATCCCAATTGATGGTGCCTTCCAGCCCCCCCTTGATGATGACATCCGCCTGCTTGTCACGGATACGGGTCACAACAGCCGGTTCAAAGGGATCGCTGCTGGCGAGATCGGCCAGATAATCAAAGATATGGTCGTTATCCCACGGAGTGTCCTTGGTTTGCCACAGGCGCTTGTCTGCCCCGCGGTAGCCATGACGCAGGTCATAATCGACCAGCCCCTGAAATACCGAGTCATTGGCCGCTTTTTGCAGTTTGGCGGTGACCGTGGTGTAGACGTTGAAGCCCTTGGTGTAGGCCTCATCACCATACTTGTCGACCATAAACTTGCGGGCCATCTCGCCGATATATGAGGCATTGAGCATGATGTCCGCACCGTGATAACGGGTAGCCACTGGCTCCTGTCGGGCGGCGTCGTACTGGGCCTGGGTGATTTTGCCGAGCTCCAGCATACGGCTGAGGACCACATTACGGCGTGCTTCGGCACGTTGCGGGTAGCGGATCGGATTCAGCATCGACGGGGCTTTGGGCAGGCCGGCAATCACTGCCATCTGACCGAGGGTGAGTTGATCCACCGACTTGCCGTAGTAGACCTGCGCCGCCGCACCAACCCCAAAAGCGCGATAGCCCAATGGGATCTTGTTCAGATAGAGCGCGAGAATTTCGTCCTTGCTCAGCTCCTTTTCGATGTGCCAAGCGAGGAAAACTTCCTTGATTTTACGCAGAATGGTCTTTTCACGACTCAGGAAGAAGTTACGCGCGACCTGCTGGGTAATGGTACTCGCGCCTTGACGCATCTGTCCGGTGGTGAGCCAGACCACGCCGGCACGAATAATGCCTATCGGGTCTATCCCCGGATGGTCATAAAAGCGGGCATCCTCGATCGACAGGAAGGCGTCGATCATCGGCTTGGGAATTTCAGGCACGGTGAGCGGGATACGGCGCATCTCGCCATATTCAGCAATCAAGGCGCCATCAGCACTGTAGACGCGCATGGGGGTTTCAAGCGAGGCATCTTTCAGGCTGGTGACATCCGGCAGACTACTTTCCATGGAGAAGTAGAATGCGGACAGCGTGGCGATACCGGCGGCAAGCAGGAACAAGCCAAGCCAAAACAGACGTTTAAGCCAGGTAATCATGAATATGGATTCCAGAGAGACGCAGAGTCAAAACTGTCAGCAGTATATTTGTTAACTAGCTCAAATTCGAGCATTTTGCTTGCTAGACTTACATAGTTTAAACATTGTTGAGTGTATACAATCGGAACACTTGCAAGGTCTTTTAACCCTTAACCATCCCCTCGTATGAGCGAGGCGTGGCGCGGCTTCTGAGGTATGATCGCCATCCTTGACCAGCTAATACCCAACAGACTATCCCCATGTTTAAGCACGAACTAATCCTCAACCACATCGACGATATATTTGGACA
>JAYROM010000120.1:0-17395 GCA_041911695.1 Aeromonadaceae bacterium | reverse complement strand
CGGTCAAACCGCGGCGCAGCCAGCGGCCCTCGAGGCGGAGGGTTTTTGCGGCATCGGCGACGATTTCAGGCCGTTCGAGCAGCTCCGCGCGTTCACGCAGGAGCACGTTTTCGGGGTCACGGTCGGCAGCGCGGCGAGCCTCGCGGGCCTGGTCCGCGACCTCCGGGCCCTTGTGGTACATGCACTCGCGGTGATACGACGAACCGGCGCCGAAATAGAGGCTGGTTTTATAGCCAGCCAGACCGCGCGACAGGTCACCCTGCGCGGTGTCAGCGGCGCGCCACTGGCGGTAGCGAAAGCTGCGCATCCGTTCGATGATTTGCTGCACCTGGACGGGCGACTGGCAGAGCAGGCCCGACGTTACATGGATTTCATCGACCAGCGTGCGCTCGAGGTCGAGCAGCTGCGCGATCTCGGGCAGCGCAAAAAGTACTCTGCTGAGGATGATTTCTGCGGCGTCGGCGACGCTATACACATCCGCGATCAGGTTATGGCCCTGCAGCACTTTTGCCGGCGAACAGCGGACGGTCACACGCGGCGAGGCCGAATCGCCGTTCCCGCGCCCATGGTGACGACGGCAGACACGGACGGCGATACCGCTATAGGACGACGGCAGCGATTCCCAGTGGAACCCCAACTGCGAGACTGAAATTTGACCGGAGGGTGCGATCTGAACGTCGCGGGCGGACAGGCCGAAACCGGTGATCGAGGCAATACGGGACTCGTCAATGTCCCAATCGTGATCGCTGTCGTCGTTGACGGCGATATATCCGGCGTCGTGCGACTCGGCAGAGACAGCACCGCGAGACCAGCGCGGGTCGCGGAGGATCGGGATAGAAAGTTGCAACAGATCGCAGAATACCAGCACAGCGCGACACCTCAGTCATGAAAATGGACACCTGGCGCGGATACATCCACGCGAACCGCCTGACGGCGGGTGCGACCATCGGTCGCCTAGTGCCTCGACTGAGGCTGAATGGCCCTACCGGGCCTGAAATGGCGTGCGCCATGGGGTCCCGTAGGACCGAGGTCCCCGCGGGGACCTGATGGAGGGAAACCTTCCGACGTTTATGATCCCAGACGGCCGATCTCGCGTCAAGAGGAATACAGAAAATATCTTTCAAAATCAAAGTCTTCTATCCCAAACGGATAGTAGAGCGTTTTTGAATGGAGTGTGCTGAAGGAGCCGTTAGAGGCCAAAAAGCGGGGAAAAGGTTGTTCACTGAAAAAAGGGTAGGAGATTAAAGGCCTCCCACCCTGTTCACCGGCTACCATGGCAGCAGAACCGGAGAACGGAGAACGGAGACACGACAATGAGCGGGAACGGGATCGAAACGAACGCCGAATACGAGGAGGCGCTGGCGCGGATGGATGAGCTGATAGATGACTACGACGCCAACCTGTCGGAGTTCGCGGAGTTCAACGCGGCGGCCGCTCGTCACGAGAGCGGCGTGGCGTGACTCGGCGTCGCGCAAGAACGGCCAACGCCTCGGCCGGGCTGTAGGTGCGCCCCCGCCCGACATCGGCCAGGGCCCGCTCCAGCAGGAAGATCAACGGCGCGTTTTGATGTGCGGGCATGTGCGAAACATCCTATATAAAGAAAAGGCGCCGGTGTCGGCGCCTAAAAGTGCAGAGATGCGGCGTGCAGCACGATTATAGCGCCTGCCCTTCGCATAATCACGGATTATGGCTAAAAACGCCCCCATTCTGGGGGCGATGACTTGCGCTTTTGATTATCGCAAGTCATTGAATTTATTACCATAATCCGGCGGGATATTATGCGAAGTTAAATTTATCCTGTTCCGGCCCGGTGCTGCCGGTCTCTATCCAGCCTTGGTAACGGTGTGCATGGGTTTGCGTCATCAACAAGTCTCTGATTTGTCATCTGGCTTGGCGCGTGCGATGCTAATGTGCACAGCGAAGTTGTTCGCCTATAACTCTTACACGGGACTTCCCATGACCAGCAGTGTTCTCATCATATGTGCCTTGATCGCCGCCAGCGCGTTCTTTACTGCCTCGGAGATCGCGTTTGCCGCGAGTCGACGACTTAAACTGCAACAAATGGTCGATGATGGCAATGACCATGCCGAACTGGTGTTACAACTCAAACAGCAACCCGGCCGCTTTTTTACCGTGGTGACAATTGGCCTGAATGCTGTAGCCATTCTTGCCGGTGTGCTCGGTGAATCGGCGCTGACACCTTATATTGCTGATGTCCTGTCGCCTGTGCTACCAGCCAACTTACTATCACAGACCAGCTCGATACTGTCGTTTACCTTGGTGACCTCCATGTTTGTTCTGTTTGCGGATTTAATTCCCAAACGGATTGCCATGTTGTTGCCGGAATCACTGGCCTTGCGCATCGCTGGCACCATGCGGTTATTGCTGCTGCTCTCTAGCCCGCTGGTCTGGCTGTTTAATGGGTTGGCCAGCCTGATCTTGCGCATGTTTAACCTGCATGGTCAGCATCACGATGAGATCACCCCGGATGATGTTTATGCCATGGTCGCCGCTGGTGCTGAGGCTGGCGCCCTGCGCAAGCAGGAACATCAGCTGATCGAGAATGTGTTCGAGCTGGATACCCGCACCGTGCCTTCTGCCATGACCGCCCGTGACAGCATCATCTTCTTTGATCACGCAGATGGTGAAACCGTGATCAAGGAAAAGATCGCCGCCAATCCGCACTCCAAGTTTCTGGTGTGTGCTGATGTCATTGACCGCGTGATTGGTTATGTCGATAGCAAGGACATCCTGCTGCGCATTATCCAGCAACAACACATTTCACTGCGTAGCGAGCAACTGCTCCGCGCCCCGTTGATGATTCCGGATACCCTGACCCTCTCGGAAACGCTGGATAGCTTCAATGCCAGCCGACAGGATTTCGCGGTGGTGCTTAACGAATACGCCCTCGTCGTCGGGATTATTACGTTAAATGATGTGATGAATACCCTGATGGGTGACATCGTGGCGCAGCATCATATGGAAGAGCAAATTGTGCAACGTGACGATAAATCCTGGCTGATTGATGGCGCAGCCCCGATTGATGATGTGATGCGCGCACTCGATATTGATGATTTCCCGCAGGCAGAGAACTACGAAACCATCGCTGGCTTTATGATGTTTACTTTGCGGAAAATACCAAAACGCACTGATTTTATTAACTTTTCAGGTTACAAGTTTGAAGTGGTAGATATCGATAGTTATAAGATCGACCAGTTGCTGGTCACCCGCCTGGACACCAGTGCCCTGCCCCCGCACCAGGAGTTGCCACATGCTCATTGAGTCGCAGCAGGTGCTCGCTACCCTGCAAAGCTGGCGGCGGGACTTTCATCGCTATCCGGAAACTGCCTGGTGTGAGTACCGCACTACCAGCCTGATTGCCAAAGCACTCAGCGAGTTGGGCTACACCATCACTTTAGGTGATGGCATCTTGTCGCAGACCTCGATCATGGGGCGACAGGTGGATGTGGAGCGTGAAGTGGCGCGCGCAGTGCAGCAAGGGGGCGACAGTCACTGGCTCTCTGCGATGACGCTGCCGGGTCTGATGGCTGAGTTGGATACGGGGCGTCCGGGCCCCTGCCTCGCCCTACGTGTCGACTTGGATGCGGTGGGCATCGGTGAATCTGATCGCAATGATCACCTGCCTCAGCAGGCCGGGTTTTGCTCGACGGTCAACGGTCAAATGCATGCCTGTGCGCATGACGGTCATGCGGCGATTGGGGTGGTACTGGGCCAAACCTTGGCGGCCTATCGTGATCAGTTGTGTGGTCGTATCAAGCTGATTTTCCAACCCGCCGAAGAGGGTTGTCGTGCGGGCAAGGCGCTGGCTGATAGCGGTTGTCTGGATGATATCGACCAGATGCTGGCTATCCACCTCGGTATTCATGCCGCCACTGGCGAACTGGTGGTGAACCCGGAAGCCTTCCTGAGTTCAACCAAATTCGATGTCGAGTTTCTGGGCAAGCCAGCTCATGCCGGGTTGGAGCCGAATGCCGGTGCTAATGCCCTCGCTGCGGCCTGTTTAGCCGTCAGCCAGATGCTGGCCATCCCGCCGCACCGTGATGGGCTGACCCGACTGAATATAGGCCATATGGTGGGTGGTCAGGAGCGAAATGTCATTCCGGCCTGGGCGATGCTTAAAGGGGAAACCCGAGGGGCAACCGCGCAACTGAACGACTATGTGTTCTCTGGCGTCCAGCGGATTGTCCAGGGCGCAGCCATGGCGCAAGGGGTGGATTACCGTATTCGCCGTCAGGGCGAGGCCATCTCCATTCACAACACCCCGGCGCTGGTGCATGCCCTGACCCTGTTAGGTGATGAGCTGGGCTTTTCCGTGATTCACAGCAGGCCATTCGGTGCCAGTGATGATGCCGGATTTGCCATTGACCGCGTGCAACGACGTGGCGGTCAGGCGGCTTATCTGGTCGTTGGTGCCGACCTGCAGGCCGGCCACCATACGGATCGTTTTGATTTTGATGAACAGGCCATGCTCCGCGCCTGGCAGCTACTGCATGCCTTCTTTATTCGCGGGCTGGATCGGCAGACATTGACTCCAGCGGAATAATGTCGACCCGTCGGTTGAGGGCGCGGCCCTCAGCTGACAGGTTGGAGGCCACCGGTCTGGTTTCACCGTAGGACTGGGTTTGCATCTGGCCACCCGCCACGCCGGATGATATCAGGTACATTGCCGCCGAATCGGCACGCCGCTCACCTAACGCCTGATTGTAATGACGTGAACCAATACTGTCGGTATGCCCCTGTAATTGCAGCGGCACCGGTGCCTCGCTGTCAGCCATGGCCACACAATCCAGCACCTCTTGGGCATCCGGGCGCAAGCGGGACTGATTAAAATCAAAGGGTAGCGGCGCAGCCCCCGTCATTTCACCGTGATCATTCACACTGACCTTACCGGCGCACCGCGCGGGCATGGACGAGGTCATTGCCGGCGCATCATCCAACCATACCAGATCATCACCCAGTCGCATGGCCTGCGGCTGTTCGGCACAACCGGTCAGCCACAAGGTAAGCAGGCTGATGGCTATCGGCAATCGTTCAAGGTTTCGCATTGTGCGCTCCTTCAATCTGGCTTTGGTGTGCATTACCTACACTGTACCTAATGTAGGAGAAATTGCGCGCAAAGATTGAAAGCTGACGCGTCATCCCCATGTAGTCAGTGCCTATTGAATTTCAGGGTGGTACCTATGAGCGATAAAGAAGCTTCCCTACAAGACAATGCGCCTACGTCATTGATTTTACATGGCCAGGAGCGGCCAACGCAGTTATATGTCATTCCGGTCTATGGCCGACCTTTCCTGCCTTCACAGGTCTTGCCGGTTCAGATACAGGCTGACCCTTGGCAGGAGACCATTGAGCGCGTGGCCAATACGCCTCACAAAATGGTGGCCCTGTTTCGTATTGATGAGACCCCGGATAAGGAAAAAGAGCGTCCGCTGCATGAGATGACGCCAAAAACTGGCTGTATGGTGCGCATTCTGCACGCCAGTGCGGGTGGCGGTGAGATGCAGTTCGTGGCGGAGGGGATCGACCGGGTCGAAATCGTAAACTGGCTGAGCCACAAGCCACCTTATCTGGTGGAGGTGCGATACCCGACTGCCCAGACCTTGGCGGCCGAAGATGAAACCGAGATCAAGGCCTACGCCATGGCGCTGATCTCGGCGATCAAGGAGTTGCTGCCCATCAATCCGCTGTATAGCGAGGAACTCAAACAGTATCTCAATCGCTTTAATAGCAGTGACCCCTCACCGCTGGCCGATTGTGCCGCGGCGATCACCACGGCCAGTGGCGATGATTTACAGGCTATTCTTGACACCCCGGCACTGTTGCCGCGGATGAAGAAGGCCTTGGCGCTGGTGAAGAATGAGATCGAGGTTGCCAAACTGCAGAATGAGATCCGCGAGGAGGTCAACCGCAGCATCAATGATCGCCAACGCGAATTTTTCCTGCGCGAACAGTTAAAGGTGATCCAGCGCGAGCTTGGGCTGCAAAAGGATGACAAGACCGCGGAGATCGACGCTTTCAGCAAGCGTCTGGAAGGTCGCTCGCTACCAGAGGCCGTCCGCGAGCGTTTCGATGAGGAGCTGGATAAACTCAAGATCCTCGAGACCGGCTCGCCGGAATATGCCGTCACCCGTAACTATCTGGACTGGATCAGTCAGGTGCCTTGGGGCGAACTGCATGCGGACAAGCTGAACCTGACCAAGGCGCGCCGGATCCTGGATAGCGATCATGACGGATTGGATGATGTCAAAGCGCGCATCATCGAGTTTCTGGCGGTCGGTGCTTTCAAGCAGGATATCAGCGGCGCCATCATGCTGCTGGTTGGTCCACCCGGTGTCGGCAAGACTTCGATTGGCCAGTCAATTGCTCGGGCACTGGGGCGACCTTTTTACCGGTTCAGTGTCGGCGGTATGCGTGACGAAGCCGAGATCAAGGGCCATCGTCGTACATATATCGGCGCCATGCCGGGGAAACTGGTGCAGGCCCTTAAAGAGTGCAAGGTCATGAATCCGGTGATTATGCTGGATGAAATTGACAAGCTGGGCAGCAGCCATCAGGGTGATCCGGCATCCGCCTTGCTGGAAACGCTAGATCCGGAGCAGAACATCAACTTTTTGGACCACTATCTGGATCTGCGGCTCGACCTCTCCAAATGTCTGTTTATCTGCACGGCCAATACCTTGGACAGCATCCCTGCCCCGCTGCTTGACCGTATGGATGTGATCCGCCTCTCTGGCTATCTGGCCGATGAGAAATTGGCGATTGCCCGCCACCATCTGTGGCCCAGACAACTAGCGCGTGCCGGTGTCAGCAAGAAGCAACTACGCATCAGTGATGGCGCCGTGCGGCGGATCATCGATGGCTATGCACGCGAGGCTGGCGTGCGCAACCTGGAGAAACAGCTCTCACGGATTGTGCGCAAGAGTGTGGTGCATCTGTTGGATCACCGCGAAGAGAACCTGAACATCAAGGCGGGTGACATCGAACGTCTGCTCGGCAGCCCGCTGTTCCGTAAAGAGAAACGGTTAGCCGGTGTCGGGATTGTGACTGGACTGGCATGGACCTCGATGGGCGGCGCCACCTTGCCGGTGGAGGCCACGGTGGTTAATCAACTCGGCCGTGGATTCAAGCTGACTGGGCAACTGGGTGATGTGATGAAGGAGTCGGCGGAGCTGGCTTACAGCTTTGTCAGCAGTCACCTCAAGGCGTTGCAGGCGGATCCCCACTTTTTCGACCAAGCGCTGGTACATCTGCATGTGCCGGAGGGGGCAACGCCGAAAGATGGACCCAGTGCCGGGATCACCATGGCGACCGCCTTGTTGTCGCTCGCCCGCGATCAGGCCCCACTTAAGGATATCGCCATGACCGGTGAGCTAACCCTGACCGGCCATGTTCTGGCGATCGGTGGTGTTCGTGAGAAGGTGATCGCAGCCAAGCGTCAGGGGATACACACCCTGATCCTGCCAGAAGCCAACCGCGGCGATGTTGATGAGCTGCCGGCACATGTGCGTGATGAGATGGTGTTCCATTTTGCCGAGACCTTTCAGGATGTGGTCAAGCAGGTGTTTCCGCTGCTTGACTGATGTGGTAGACAGCAAAGCGTGAACCAGGTTGCCATCCGACCAGGCATCTTGCCTGGCGGATGGCATTTCTATCGGTCGGATTCATACTTATCTTTATCACGCTGTGATCAAAGAAGGTTGTATGACCCGCCATACCCATAAGTTTGTGACCTCGCGTGGCCACTGCCGCCGCTTGGGTGCCGAACCGGATGCTCAGGGTGTTAATTTCGCGATATGGGCCCGTTTAGCCAGCCAAGTCGAACTGCTGCTGTTTGCCGATGCTGATGATACCCACCCCCGCATCTTGCCCCTTTCGCCACGCCTCAATCGCACAGCTTATTACTGGCATATTCATGTTGCTGGGATTGGCGACGGCCAGTTGTATGGGTGGCGAGTCAATGGCCCTTGGCGTCCTTACGAAGGGACGCGCTTTGACTTCAGCAAGGTTCTGCTTGATCCCTATGGTCGTCAGGTGGTCCTCGGCACACATTATGATCGGTTTGCCGCCAGTCGCTCCGGCAGCAACCTGCATTGCTGTGCCAAAAGTGCGGTGATGACGCTGGATGATTATGACTGGGAAGATGACCAATCACCTAACCATCCGATGTCGCGATCGGTGATTTATGAGATGCATGTTGCCGGGTTTACGCTGGACCCGTCCTGCGGCCTTGATCCGACATTGCGCGGCACCTATGCCGGACTGATTGAGCGTATCCCCTATCTCAAGTCGTTGGGTATTACTGCGGTAGAGTTGTTGCCGGTATTTCAGTTTGACCCACAAGAGGCGCCGCCGGGGCGCGCAAATTGGTGGGGGTATGGGCCCATGTCATTCTTCGCCCCACACAACGGCTACGCGCGCGATAAAACCGCCAAAGGGGCACTCAACGAGTTTCGCGATATGGTTAAAGCCCTGCATCGGGCAGGGATCGAAGTGATTCTGGATGTGGTCTATAACCATACCGCCGAAGGGGGGGATGATGGCCCGACGTTCTGCTTCCGCGGGATTGATCATGAGGCGTACTACATCCTTGACCCCAAAGATCGCAGTAATACCAACTATTCCGGTTGTGGCAACACCGTTAATGGGTCACACGCGGTGACCAAACAGTTGATTTTGCATAGCTTGCGCTACTGGCGCGAACATATGCATGTTGATGGTTTCCGCTTTGATTTGGCCTCGATCCTTTCACGTGATGAGGAGGGGCGTCCGCTGGTGCACCCGCCTACCCTGCTCAGTATCGATACCGACCCTCTGTTGGCCGATTGCAAGATGATTGCCGAAGCCTGGGATGCCGGCGGTCTGTATCAGGTGGGTTCGCTGGCCGGCTCTCGTTGGCGTGAATGGAATGGGCAATTTCGTGATGATGTTCGACGCTTTATCAAAGGGGATGAGAATACGGTGCGTGCCTTTGCACAACGTATGATTGGTAGCCCGGATATCTACCTCTATACCCACTCGGACCCGGAAAAAAGCGTGAATTTTGTTACCTGCCATGATGGTTTCACGCTGTGGGACCTGGTGAGTTACAACGAACGTCACAATGTCGGCAACGGGGAGAACAACCGGGATGGCAGCAGCAATAACTACAGTTGGAACCATGGGGTTGAGGGCGTCAGCGATGATCCTGCTATTCAACAGTTGCGGCTGCAGCAGGCTAAAAACCTGATCACCGCCACTCTGCTGTCTATCGGCACCCCCATGTTGCTGATGGGCGATGAGATATTGCGGACCCAATTCGGTAATAACAATGCGTATTGTCAGAACCAACCCTGGAACTGGCTGGATTGGCATCCGCAAGGCTGGCAAAAACAGATGCGCCATTTTGTGACGGAGCTGATCCGCTACCGACGCCACCTGTTTAACCGCCAGCATGTCGATGGACTGGAGATGTCGTTAACCGAAATGCTACAACGCGCCGAGATCCGCTGGCATGGGGTGTCCCCAGGACAACCCGATTGGAATCCGACCTCACACTCCATTGCAATGTCCGCAGTGTCGCGCGACCACCAACTGGCCCTGTATGTCATCTTCAATGCCTATTGGGAGCCGCTGCGTTTTAGCCTGCCTCTTCCCCCGAGTGCCATCGAAGGTCAGTGGCAACGGATAGTCGATACCGCCTTGCTGCCACCCGACGATATCGTACCCTTTGGGCATAGTTTACCCATTGTCGGACTGGATTATGTGGCCGCCCCGCGCGCATCCTGCCTGTTTATGTGTGGCAAGCTGCACCGCAAGACGGCGGCACATTAACTTTGACGTCGGGCCAGGCCGATAATCTGTTCAAACAGTTGCCGTAGGAGATGCGGCAACTGTTCCCCGCCCTCTTTCTCTGCCGCCTCAACCACACAGAGGGCCATGCCGGGCTTGCTGCGCCGGTTGATCGCCCGCTCGATGATCTTGCTGGCAGATAATCCCTGCAGATGCATTTCACCCGCCTCTTTGCGAAACACCTGCTCAAACCCATGGTGATAGAGATAATGTTCGATGTCCTGATTGGGGAGTACCGTCAGATGCGGGCGTTCCGGTTCACCTCTAAGCAGGCTGCGCACACTGGCCGCATACTTGTTGCCAGCTTGATCGCCATCCGCCAGCAGATGCCAACCGATCCCCAAATCGCGCGCAGCTTTGATTAACGGCGGTGCGCCACATTGGGCAAACTCGATGATCCGCACCCCCTCGCCGCGCAGATTCCAGCCACAGATGGCTGCCAACTCAGAGAGCAACCAGATCTCGGTTTCGCCTTCCACCAGTAACCAGCAACGGGCAAATAATGACATAGGGCGGTTTAGCCGCACATGGAACGCGATACGACGCAACTCCTCACCACTAAATTGCTCCTCATTCAAGGCGTAAGCGCGGGTGTCTTCCTGCTGGCGTACCAGACGACGGATTTGTCCTAGTGGCATGGAGGTCAGCAGATCGCCGGAGTTGGTGGTAATGATCTTCTGACCCGGCAATTGTTCGAGCAGGCCCCAGGCCAAAGCCAGCATGGTGGGATGCAGTCGTGCTTCCGGATCTTCAAGGATCACGATGGGCCGGGCCGCCGGGTCAATCTCTCGATCACCATGGGCATTGAGCAAGGCACCGCCGAGCGCAGCCATGGCCAACTGCAACGGCCTGCCGCCACTGCTATGCAGCATCTCCTGTAGGGAACTCAGCCCTCGCAAACTGGTGGGCTTGGTGACGATTTCACGGGCACTCCGCGGACGATAACGAATCGGTGGCACATGATTCAGATAGTGCGCCACCAGATGCTCAATTGCCTCCATCCCCTGCACCAGCTGCTCACTGTCCATGTCAGTGGTATTTTCATCTAACAACTGACGGGACAAATCAGCCAGTTGTTGTGCCCAGGCCTCACTGAATCCGGGTGGCTCGCCATCACGTCCCGAACGGGCATCGCGCAGACGCAGTACCGGATTCATCAGCATCAGTAGATGAATATAATGCAGCGGATCAAGCACATTGATTGGTCGCCCCTGGTTATCCAGAAAATCATGATACGAATGGATAGTGCCGCTGGATGTTAACTCCGCGCGGGCGCGATAGCGGATACGGTGCAGATTGTCGCGCCCCTTACACCAGGTGGGAAATAGACGTGACAAGCGTTCAGAATGTAACGCGATGTCAGGCTTATATTCGCGAAACGTCAGAATGATGTGAATTTGCTGACACAGCGGGTGTGCGCGATCGGCAGAGCAGTGGAAATCCTCGGCCACAAACTGATAGGGCACCTCGCCTTGGCCAAGCAAGCTCCACAAGGCACGCAGCAAGCTGGTCTTACCCCAGGTGTTTTCACCAATCAGTGCAGTGGTCTGTTGCAGCGTGACCGATAGACGGTTGATGCCGCGAAATCCCTGAATTTCAATCTGTTCCAGGTACATGGTTTGCCACCTCTTTCTTTAGATGGTGGCAAACCCCTGTCGTAATTGCCAGTCAAGGGCACAGGAAACGCTAGCGCTGGCTCACTTTCGCAACCGGCTCTGCGCGATCATCGTTGACACTGGTGCCATTCGGATTCCAGACCGAAAACCAGAGATGGCGGGAGCGATATTGCCGGCGTTTGCATGGACGACTCATAGGTTTCTCCTGTCATGTTGTCGGAACCAACCTAGGCCATGCACATATCAGACCGATGACGCTGCGATGACAGTTTTATGTCAGCACCAGCGCCCCTCCGAACCTCAATGCACAAAGTGCGGCCAAAGTAGTTTGATTGACATGGCCAGCGACATGACCACCAAGAGTGGACGAATCAGCGCCACGCCACGGTTGACCACCATGCGAGAGCCAAGTCGCGCCCCCGTAAATTGACCAATGGCCATACACAGCCCGACGGTCCAAACCATCTTGCCTCCCAGTGCAAAAAACAGGAGCGCAGCCATATTTGATGTGAAATTCAATAACTTGCTATGTGCTGTTGCCTTGGCCAGGTTAAAACCAGCCAAGGAGACAAAACTGATGGCGAAAAACGAGCCGGTGCCTGGACCAAAGAAGCCGTCATAGAAGCCCACGCCCAACCCAGCTGTCGCCGCAAAGGCGAGATGGCCGATGCGGCGCTGAGAGTCCTCATTGCCAACTCGGGGTGACAGCAAGAAATAGAGCGCAAACCCGATCAATAGAAACGGCAGCAGTCGGCTCAATGCACCGCTATCGATCTGTTGAACCAGCAAGGTGCCACAGGCACTGCCAATAAAGGTCAATACGATGGCGGGCTTGATAGTGGAGAAATCAATATATCCGCGCCGAGCGAAATACCAGGTCGCGGAAAAACTGCCAAAACTGCTCTGCAGTTTGTTGGTGGCTAACGCCTGCGCCGGCGACAGCCCTGCCGCTAACAATGCGGGCAAAGTAATCAGCCCCCCACCGCCGGCAATCGCATCGACAAACCCAGCCAGCAAGGCACTGCCCGCCAGCAACAGCAGGGTGACAACGTCAAGATGCATACTTTTTTCTCCTGTTCCCTGGAAATGATGTGAGGTCAATGTTGAAGCGGACGCTGGCTGATAGGTATGAGTGTTCTCCAGCCAATGACGGGCAAGATGCAGTGCGATGGGTGGGCTGCGGACACTGCAGCATGCAATCAGGGCACCAGAATTTTGCGTTCAAGTTGTCGCGTTCAAGCCTTTAGCAAAAGACAACAGTTTAACGTTCAGTCATGGTGGAACAAGCAATGGTAGGAATCGAAAGCAAAAAAAAGCAGCCTATAGGCTGCCATCAAAGAGGACTGTATCGAAATCAGTCTGAACAGGTCTGATCAAGCAGCCGGGGTGTGGCCACAGATCAGGTAACACAACAACATCAAGGAAAATCGGTACTCACTTAATCGAGGTATTCGTAATGGTGCACGGCACGACGACTACCGAAAGCCCGGCTTACAATGCGACGGGCCTTGTCCATTTGGCGCTGAGCTTTGACGGCTACTTTCAGTTCTTCCAATCGCTTCATTTACGATTCCTCCACACAGTCTGCATTCGGCATCACTGTTAAACCTTGTACGTTACATCCTTTGTAACAGTGCGAGGCTATTGTTGATCGTGCTCACAATTTTGTCTAGCCCAAGATTGAAGGTTTACGTAACTAAATTACACAAAGAGAGCGTTTTCAGTGATTCCTTATCCATTACGTGCACTATCTGAGCATTAATGCGTTATTTAGTTACGGATGCGACCTGTACTTTCAGAAGGCATTGGTTTCGCTTTGTTACATAGTGCTTTGTTGGGCGGTATGCCGCCGTGCGCTAACCTGCTGCGTGCGCAGGGTGAATCAGTTATACTTCTGTCATATTCGACAGACTGGCGTGACAAAATAATTGATTGAATTAAAAGCAGAAGATCTTCTTCCTACCTACCCTGCCCTGTCCATTTCGCGACTCAGCGAGGTTGAACCACGACGTTATGCCGATACTCAACCCCGGGCGCTGTCGGCCATCAATCGACTGATTAGCCTGAGACGTCCTTGTGAAACGCTGTTATTGGCCGGTTTACCCGGGGTAGATTACGAACAGACGGTGATCGACCTGATCGATACCTGCTCGCCTGACAATCAAACGCTGTTTGATCTGTGTTATGCCGAAAATCTACTCAATCCAGCTCGGCCGCTCTGGTTGACGCTACGCCCAGGCAGTGGCCCGGCCTTCTGTGCGCAGATCGTTGAGTTGTTACGCCATCTCAATCTGCACTTGGATGCCGAAGCTATCGTCAATAAGATCCTGGATGATCAGGGGCAAGACCCCAAGATTGCCGATTATCTGGAGGTCTTGTCCGCGCATGTCGCTCAAGGTGGCGAGTTTGTTCACCCCTTGTTGATCAATCTGTTGATTCATCATCAGACTGAGACGCCACCGGTGGTGTATGGCCGAGATCTGAACTGGCGTTCACTGTTTGGTGCGGTCAACTATCAGACTGAACAAGGCACGATATTCAGTCACCACCATCTGCTGGAAGCTGGGCTGATACGTGAAGCCTGTGGTGGCTTTTTGGTGCTGCCCCTTGAGGAGTTACTAGACCAGCCGGATTTGTGGTTCAAGTTACGCAATGCCATGGAAAGTGGCTTTCTAGACTGGAGTGGGCCGGAAGAGCTGACCGCCACGCCGCTGTTTGTGCCAGAGGCCTCGCCGGTACGGTTAAAACTGATTCTGGTCGGTAACCCGATGACCATGGCCGCATTTTCGCAACTCGATCCCGAGATGGCGGAACGCATTTTCCTGCGCACCGACTTGGTTGCTGAATTGGACGCCGAAGAGCACTACGATCTGTTCTTGGAAGTGCTGGCCGGTTTACGCCAGCAACGCGATCTGCTCGATTTCGATGTAGCGGCCTTGCCTTTGTTGAGTCGCTTCGCCAGCCGTCTGTGTGAACATCAACAGATGTTGGCGATTGTCGAAAATCAGTTGGGTGCCCTGATGCAGTTGGCTGATTGTGTCGCACGGGAAGAGCAGTCTGCGGTGGTCACCGCCGAACATGTCACGGCGGCACTTGCTGAGCAGGAGTACCGGCTGAACTATATTGTCGAGCAGTCGGATCAAGGTGTTCATGATCGGCAGATCCTGCTGCAAACCGATGGCGAAGTGATTGGCCAGATCAACGGGCTATCCGTCATCGAGATCATGGGCCACCCGTATGACTTCGGTGAACCGGTTCGTCTCACCGCCACCGTGCATATGGGGGATGGTGATGTCGCGGATATCGAGCGCAAAGCCGAGTTGGCGGGACATATCCACGCCAAGGCGATGATGATTATCCATGGGTATATCTCCAACCAGTTCGGTGAAGAGAACCCCTCGCCGCTATCGGCCAACCTGGTATTCGAGCAGTCCTACCATGAGATTGATGGTGACTCGGCATCGCTGACCGGCTTGTGTGCCCTGTTATCCGCATTAGCACGCAAACCTATCTACCAACATCTGGCAGTAACGGGTGCTGTCGATCAGTTCGGCAATGTGCAACCGGTGGGTGGGTTGAATGAAAAGATTGAGGGTTTTTTCCGGATCTGCAGTATTCAGGGGCTGACCGGTAAACAGGGGGTGATCATTCCCGCCAGTAACCAACTGCAACTGATCCTGAACGATGAAGTGATCAACGCAGTGCGCGAAGGCCAATTCCATATCTACCCAGTCTCGCATGTTGATGAAGCTATCAGCCTGCTGACCGGTTGTGTTGCCGGCTCGCCGGATGAACCGGATACCCTGTTCGGTACTATTCGCAATCGGCTGGACGATCTCGCTGTGCCTCCCAGTTCGACCGGTTGGCTGGCCCGGTTGTTCGGTCGCGGTTAAACCGCGCTGCACAATCAATCCCTCACCGATGTCCAGTCATCCCGAGATCGGGGTGGCTGGATTGCAATCCAGCTCACATTCCGCATCAAGTGTTCATTTCGCAGACAATGTAACAAGAGATCGGAGTTGTTTAGCTAACACCTGTTCGCTAAATTAACCACAGCATCAATCACACAGGATAACTAGCGTGGCCGAGTCACAGATCCAGGTTGCACCCACCCTCTCGTTGTGCGAACAACATCGTAATGCGTTTTCACGCGAAGATTTGCTGGCTTGCAGCCGCGGTGAACTGTTCGGGCCAGGTAACAGCCAGTTGCCAGCCCCTAACATGCTGATGATGGATCGTATCGTCCATATCGCCGAAACGGGCGGTGCCTTTGATAAGGGTGAAATCATCGCTGAGCTGGATATCAATCCGGACCTTTGGTTCTTTGGCTGCCATTTCCCGGGTGATCCTGTGATGCCTGGCTGTCTGGGTCTGGATGCCATGTGGCAGCTGGTAGGGTTCTACCTTGGCTGGAAGGGTGGTCCTGGCAAGGGCCGAGCGCTGGGCGTTGGCGAAGTGAAGTTCACAGGCCAGATCCTGCCGACCGCTCGCAAGGTGACCTATCGCATTCAGATGAAGCGCCTGATTTGGCGCAAACTGGTGATGGGGATTGCTGACGGTATCGTTGAAGTCGATGGTCGCCAGATTTACAGTGCCTCTGACCTCAAGGTCGGCCTGTTTACTGATACCTCCTCGTTCTAATTTGCTGAAACGAATACGAAAAAGGCCCGTTGCGGGCCTTTTCTCCATCTATTCGGTCAGTTATTTTGCAGACAAGCCAGCCACACGATCGTCCATCGCATCCCGCCAACCACCCAGCCAATAACCTCTGGCATCCGTATCCTGATAAGGGCAGCCCTCTTTCGAGCGCCCAATGATACCAGCCTGGTATCCTTTAGCGCGCGCTCGGTCCAAACGATCTCGTTTTTGTCTCTTCATCTGCTGTACCCTCGTTTCCGAATGAAAAAAGGCGATGGGTTTTTGCCCATCGCCTTAATCCTCAGACACTCCAGCACGCCGGTCAATACGATATCCGCACAAAGTGCGAGCTTAACCGATGCTTTTTGCGTAATCAGTTAATAAATCATGACATTTTTTTGAAGCGACGAATGACGCCCATTCCAAGTCCAGACAGCAACAGCCACAGTGGCATTGCCCCACCGCCATTGGAGTTGTTCTGACCGACGTTGCTGGCCGGCAACGCATTGGTGACGGTATAGCCATCCGGTACATCGTTGGTTGACGCGAAGCTGGTGGCCGGCGTCAGTTTGACCTGAACGACGGTCGCATTGGAGCGAGCAGACCAATCAGCATAGCTGTCGTAACGATAGGCCGTCGCAGCGATAGTGCCATCGTCAGCAATCGCCGACGCATAGACCAGGTAGTAGAACTTACCATTCTGAGTACAGGTCGATGCACTGGCAGTGGAGCCGGAGCAGATCAAGTCGTTCAAACGCCAGCCATTACCGGTTGCCGCATTATAGAGGAATGCTTCCTGCAGACGCGGGCTACCATTGGTCACCGAGTGCGACTCGCTACGTTCGTCGCGCCAGCCAACGACCTGGCTATTAGCATTAATTGCCGCAGCTTCGGAGTTACTGCCATTGAAAGGCTTGTCCGCAAACGGCAGGGCCGCATCGTCACTAGAGCCCACGGTGTAAACAAACATTTCGACTGGCAGGTTACGGCTCTTGGAGCTGTTGTACTTCTGGTTACCGATAACATAAGTCCCGTTGGTACCCACAGCCCAGGTATTACGCAGCACTTTCTTGCCTTCTGCCGGCTCACCCTTGGCGAGCGGCACCTTGGCCAGCGTGCCGAAGGTCGCGGTGCCGTTGGAAACGGTAACAGGCCAGGTCACTGCAACGTTACGGCCCGACAAGGCGCTGTTACCCGGTTTACCAGTAGAGGAGTAACCGACGGCCAGATAGGAGCCATCAGACAGCTTGGTCAGTCCGGTGACCGCAGCGGTCTGGATGACGTTCTTGTCT
>JAYROM010000119.1:0-26888 GCA_041911695.1 Aeromonadaceae bacterium | reverse complement strand
CGCCATGCGCTGGTCGAGCAGAAGCTCGATGGCGCTGTGGTGCAATACTTCGGCGGCACCCGCGATGTGCTGATCCGTCTCGCTCCGAAGGGTGAGGTGAACCAGCAGACCATCGCGGGTACCGTGACCACGGCGGTTCAGCAGATCAACAAGGATGCACGCCTGAGTCGTGTCGAGTTCGTCGGTCCGGCCGTTGGTGCCGAATTGGCACAGAGCGGTCTGATGGCGATTGTGGTCTCCATGCTCTGTATCCTGGCGTATGTTGGTTTCCGCTTCGAATGGCGTATGGCCACTGGTGCGGTGCTGTCGCTGGGCCATGACGTGCTGCTGACACTGGGGGTGTTCTCCCTGTTCCAGTTCGAGTTCGATCTGACCGTGCTGGCGGCGGTACTGACGGTGGTGGGTTACTCGCTCAACGATACCATCGTGGTCTTTGACCGTGTGCGTGAAAATGCGCGTCGTCTGCGCAAGGGTGAGATGCGCGAGATCATCGACGTGTCGATGACCGAAACGCTGAGCCGTACCTTGATCACTTCGGGGACCACGCTGTTCACTGTCGTGGCACTGTTTACCATGGGTGGCCCACTGATTCACGGTTTCGCCATGGCGCTGCTGATCGGTATCGGCTTCGGCACCTACTCCTCCATCTATGTGGCCAGTGCTTGGGCCATGTACCTGAAGGTGAAGCGTGAACACCTGCTGCCGGTCGAGGTCAGCAAGGATGACAACGGCGTCGAGTCATTGTAAATCCTGATAATAACCCCGCCCTGTGCGGGGTTATCTTTCTGTCTGCAGATAAAAGCTGGTGTATTCGGCAATAATGGTGCGGTTTCAGTACATGACAAACCGCCAGCGGCCTCGTAACATGGCAGACATCAACCTGCAAAGGTTCTGGAGCTTGATTTGAATTACCGACATCTTGTGGTCTCTTCGCTGGCGCTGGCTATTGCCTTGGGGCTGTCTGCTTGTAGCAGTGTACCCTCAGCGTCGACCACAGCGGGCAGTGCTGACCAGCCGGTGGTCACCATCGCAGTGCCTCAGCAGGTGAGCTATCAGAGTGAACTGGCATTGGCCAAGCTGGGCCAGATGCTCTCCTCGAATAATCTGACCCCGGAACAACGCGCCGAGCTCTATTACGAGCGCGGTGTGATGTTTGATCGGGTCGGATTGCGTACCATGGCGCGCATCGATTTTAGTCGAGCGCTGCGTGAGAGGCCGGACTTTGCCGAAGCCTATAACTTTGTGGGTGTCTATCTGACCCAGCAGCAGGATTTCGACGGTGCCTACGATGCGTTTGATTCGGCACTTGAACTGGCGCCGGACTATGACTACGCCTATCTCAATCGCGGTATCGCACTCTACTATGGTCAGCGACCGGCGATGGCGGTACAGGATCTGAGTGAGTTCTATCGTCGCCATCCGGAAGACCCTTATCGGGTATTGTGGCTCTATTTTGCTGAGCGTGAGGTGAATGCCCAGCAAGCACTGGATAACCTGCAACGTCGTTACAAACAGCACGCCGGCAATGAGTGGGGCTGGAACATTGTCGCGGTGTTGGGGGGCGAGCAGAGTGAGCAGGCGCTGTTTGCCGCGCTGGAGCGCGATACCAAGGGCAATAAGCTGTTGGCTGAGCATCTGTGTGAGGCTTACTTCTACTTAGGCAAACAGCATCTGATGGCTGGGCAGCCCAAGCTGGCCAGTAGCTACTTCAAGCTGTCCCTGTCGAGCAATATCTACGACTTCATCGAGTACCGGTTTGCGCTGCTTGAGCTGCATCGACTGGATCCGTCGCTGGATTCGGAAGAGTCGACGCTCTAACCTCGGTGGTGTGATGCGCAAGAGCAAAACAAGAGGAGGCCATGGCCTCCTCTGATTGTTTGATGGACTGGAGACCCAGACGTCGCGTTAGCTGGTGACCGTCTGCATCCCGGCGACGCGATGCCAGTAGCCATTACACTGCCGATCGGCGGGGGCTGTCGCGATGGGCTGGCCCTCGAGCACCGCACGAAAGCGCGACAATTCGTTCAGTGAGCTGTCACCCAACGGGCTCAGGCGCACCACATCGACCAGCCCCTGCATGCCAGGCAGATCATGTAGCAGGTTATAACAGTAGCCAGATTGGGTCTGGATGCCGTTGAGCACAAAGACCGGCTGCCCCTCCTGACTTTCAGCCACGCGGCCACACTCATCGGCCAGACAGGCCAGCTGACAGTCATCCTTGGCGCGATTCTCCGCACGGGCGGTAAAGCAACGCGCTGAATAGGCCAGCGGAAGATAACCGTGGGCAAACACCTCAACCTCAAATTGCTGGCGCAGGCCGCGTTGCTCACACTGCGCCAGTACCTGCTGCAGCCAGTCGCGAGACAACTCGACTGGCATCACCCAGCGACGCATCCCGCGTTTTAGCAGCAGACTGAGTACTTCGACGTTGTAACAGTTGATCGCCGGGCCACAGACAAAGGGCAGGCCGGCCTCGTTGGCCAACTGGACCGCACCCAGATCATTGGCCTCGATCATCAATTGGCCTTGCTCGACCGCCTTGCGGACTTCATTTAACTCTGACGGCGCCTGGATCAGGGCCAGGGTGGAGAGCACCACCTGCTTGCCCTTGGCTTGCAGGGCCTCCGCCAGGGTCAGCCAGTCACCCAGCTTGAGCTGACGACGCTTGCTGCAGACAGTTTCGCCCAGATAGATCACGTCGGCACTGCTGTCGGCTGCGCGCTGGTAGAAGTCCTCGACCTTGTCCTGCGGCCAGAAATAGAGCAGGGGACCTAACGATAATTGCATATGATGACTCCCCGTTACTGCCATTGCTTGTGGTAGGCGCCGAGCGTGGTCTGGCTGCCTTCGGACACGGCCGCCAGTTGCTGATCCCAGCGCGGGTCAACCTGATAGGCCTCCGGTTGAGCCAGGTAGTGGTCGATGGCACTGCGCCAGACGCGGGTCACCTGTTCAACATAGGCGGGACTGCGCTGGCGGCCCTCGATCTTGACTGATTTGACGCCACAGGCGAACAACTCAGGTAGCAATGCCAGCGTGTTCAGGCTGGTTGGCTCCTCCAGGGTATGGTAGAGCTGACCATCGACGCGATAGCGCCCTTTGCACAGGGTGGGGTAGCCGGCGTTCTCTCCTGGGCCATAACGGTCGATCAGCACATCATTCAGACGTGACTCCAGACCCCGTGGCGTCTCCTGCCAGCGCACGAAGCGGGCAGGAGAGCAGGCACCAACGGTATTCGGGCTTTCGCCGGTCAGATAAGAGGAGAGGTAGCAGCGCCCTTCGGCCATGATGCACAGGCTGCCGAAGGCAAATACCTCCAGCTCGGCCGTGGTGTCGCGTGACAGTTGGCGGACCTGATGGATCGACAACACGCGCGGTAAGACCACCCGGCGAATATTGAACGCCTCCTGATAGAAGCGAATCGCCGCACTGTTGGTGGCAGAGGCTTGCACTGACAGGTGCAGCTCCATCTGCGGATAGTGGCGGTGGGCATAGTCGAGCACAGCAATATCGGCCACGATCAGGGCATCGGCCCCCAGCGCCACGGCTTTGTCGACGGCCTGCTGCCAGCGTTGGCCGCCGTCAGGATGGGCAAACGTGTTGATGGCGACATGCAGTTTACGCTGATGACGGTGCACATATTCGGCTCCGCGTGCCAGCTTGTTGTCATCAAAGTTGAGGCCAGCAAAGTGGCGGGCATTGGTGTCATCCTTGAAGCCGATAAACACCGCGTCCGCGCCACCATCAATGGCCGCTTTCAGGGCCGGCAGATTGCCAGCCGGACAGAGCAATTCCATAGGTTCACTCCCGAAGACGATGCGCCGATTCTAGTGAGCTTGCCATCGACGGGTTTTGATATGGGGCAGGATTCTGGTGATGTTGCGGATAAAGTTGATTTTCCACAGAAAAGCCGACGGGATTTTGTGGTTAGATCGCGCCTCTACAAGGAGGATTTTGCCATGTTCAAACAGATCCAGCGTGAACTGGTGCGTCGCGTACCCGGCTTGCTGCGTTGGCCGGCGCGCTTGGTGCCGTTTGCGGTACAGCAACAGCTGATGGGGCGTCTGATGACGCGGGTATTCCGTGAAGCGCTGGCCGATGGTGATTTTGCCTTTTTGCAGGGGCGCTGGTTGCGTATTGAGGTGCGGGATCTGCAATTGGCCTGGTTCATTACCTATCGTGATGAGCAGTTACAGATGGCGGCACAGGCACCACAAGCTGATGCCACGTTCTCTGCGGACCTGAATGATCTGATCCTGATAGCCGGACGCAAAGAAGATCCGGATAGTCTGTTCTTCCAGCGTCGCCTGCGTATTGAGGGCGATACCGAACTCGGCCTCGAGGTGAAGAACCTGATGGATAGCCTGGATCTGGCACAGCTGCCAGCGATCCTGCGTTATGCCTTGCAGGATCTGGCTAACTTCGTCCAGCAAGGCTTGACGATGACGCCTGGTTCTGCACCGGTATCAACGACGCCACATTGATCGCCGGCCCACCGATGCAGGTGGGCCTGTGTTGGGTCCTCTGCCTGACTAGAAGCGAGCGGGTTTGGTCCGTCGATGTAGATGTCGACGCAGCAAACACCACAGTTCCCAGCCGATAAGGGTGCTCAACAGCAGTAGCAACTCACGTTGTCCTGTTTGTCGCGCACACAGCAAGGCAATGGCAATCAGCACAAAGGGACGCAGCTCATATAGCCAGTCCGGCTCCAGCCACTTGCTACTGGGATAGATCACCAGATCACGCCGCCGTCGCGTAGAGCGCATAGACCAGATCAAGCTACCTGCGGCAAATAACAAGATGCCACCAAGCAGTGAGAGCTGATGTCCTGGGTGTATCAGCAGGAGGGCGCCGGCCAGCAGGCACCCGGCAGGCAGGCGTTCATAAATGACAGCGGGCAACATGGTTTGCTCCGGTGAGGGGGCATACGTCAAGTATAGTGTTTGCTCAAAATGTAACCACTCAGACCAGTTGTCGACGGCGACAAGCCCTGGATCGCGTGCTACCATCGGCGGTCGTTTTTCTGGTCATCAGGACAGTCAGGCATGCTCGACGCTATCCGTATCGTATTGGTCAATACCTCCCATTCCGGCAATATCGGCTCGGCCGCCCGCGCCATGAAGACCATGGGTCTCAAGGAGCTGGTGCTGGTAGACCCGCAAGAGGCGCCGGATGGCCGCTCCACCGCGCTGGCCGCCGGGGCGGTCGATGTGCTGGCCAACCTGCGCATTGTGCCGACCTTGCAGGAGGCGGTGGCTGATTGTGGCCTGGTGCTCGGCACCAGTGCGCGTAACCGCACCCTGGATTGGCCACAACTCGATGCCCGCGAGGCCGGGCAGCAGGCGATTGCTGAGGCGGCGACCCACAAGGTGGCACTGGTCTTTGGACGCGAGCGTACCGGCCTCACCAATGAGGAGTTGCAACAGTGCCATATCCATGTGTCGATCCCAGCTAACCCGGATTACAGTTCGCTGAACCTGGCGATGGCCGTGCAGACCCTCTGCTATGAGCTGCGTATGAGCGCGTTGGCCGCTGAAACCGCCGCGTTGTCATCGGCACAGCCTGTCCTCGCGAGTGATTATCCGCAGCAGGGCGAGCTGGAGGGGTTCTATACCCACCTTGAACAGACCCTGCGCGATGTCGAATTCCTGCGTCCGGATCATCCTGGCCATGTGATGGGACGACTGCGTCGCTTGTTCAACCGTTGCCGCCCGGATAGCCAGGAGTTGAACATCCTGCGCGGCATCCTGACCGCGGTACAGCGTAAGCGGAATAGTTGACCCCATGGTGGGGTTAAATAGTTGACTAAAATAATCTGGTATGTGAGCATGGGGGCACTTTAACCTGAAGGGGCCCTACCATGAGACTGACATCCAAAGGCCGTTACGCCGTAACCGCCATGCTTGACGTAGCACTGCATGCCGATCTCGGTCCGGTCCCACTGGCCGATATTTCCGAGCGCCAGGGAATTTCGCTCTCCTATCTGGAACAGCTGTTCTCGCGCCTGCGCAAGCAGGGGCTGGTCGCCAGCGTGCGTGGTCCGGGCGGCGGTTATCGCTTGGGCGATATCCCGGATGCGATCTCGATCGGTCGCGTCATCGCGGCGGTCAACGAGTCGGTGGATGCCACCCGTTGTCACGGCCAGAACGGTTGCCAGGGCGGTACCCAGTGCCTGACCCACTCGCTGTGGCGGGATTTGAGTGACCGGATCAGTAACTTTCTGGATGAAATTACCCTGGGCGAACTGGTTCGCCAGGCGGAAGTCAAACAGGTTGCCGAACGCCAGCTGGAGCACAAACCGGCGGCGAGCGGACGCAAACTGGATGTAGAATCATTGAACGTAAGAGTACAGGCGGGCTGAGCGTCGCGCACAGCCACAATTGAGGTACCAGACGAATGAAATTGCCAATTTACATGGATTATGCCGCCACCACCCCGGTGGACCCGCGCGTTGCCGAGAAGATGATCCAGTGTTTGACCCTGGAAGGCACCTTCGGTAACCCGGCCTCCCGTTCGCATCGTTTTGGCTGGCAGGCCGAAGAGCTGGTGGATGAGGCGCGTAATCATATCGCTGAGCTGATTGGCGCCGATCCGCGCGAAATCGTGTTTACCTCCGGGGCGACCGAGTCAGACAACCTGGCGATCAAGGGGATTGCCCACTTCTACCAGAAGCAGGGTAAGCACATCATCACCTGCAAGACCGAACACAAGGCGGTGCTGGATCCGTGCCGTCACCTGGAGAGCGAAGGCTTCGAGGTGACCTATCTGGACCCGCAGCCGAACGGGCTGGTCAGCCTGCAGCAGATTGAGGCTGCGCTGCGTGAAGACACCATTTTGATCAGCCTGATGCACGTCAACAATGAGATTGGCGTGGTGCAGGATGTAGCGGCGATTGGTGAACTGTGCCGTGCGCGCAAGATCTTCTTCCATGTGGATGCGGCGCAGAGTTGTGGCAAGGTCCCGGTCGATGTCGAGGCGATGAAGATCGATCTGCTGTCGATGTCGGCACACAAGATTTATGGTCCGAAGGGCATCGGTGCCCTGTATGTCCGTCGCAAGCCGCGTGTCCGTCTGGAAGCGCAGATGCATGGCGGTGGCCATGAGCGTGGCATGCGTTCCGGTACCCTGGCGACCCACCAGATCGTGGGCATGGGCGAAGCGTTTCGTCTGGCCAAGTTGGAGTTGGCTGATGAAGCGGCCCGTCTGACCGCGCTGCGTGAGCGGCTGTGGCAGGGGGTTAAAGACATCGAAGCGGTCAAGCTCAATGGTGACCTTGAGCACCATGTGCCGGGGATCATCAACGTCAGCTTTGCCTACGTTGAAGGTGAGTCGCTGATGATGTCGCTCAAGGATTTGGCGGTCTCTTCCGGCTCGGCCTGTACGTCAGCCAGTCTGGAGCCCTCCTACGTGTTGCGTGCGCTGGGGTTGAATGACGAGATGGCGCACAGCTCCATTCGCTTCTCCATCGGCCGCTTCACGACGGAGGAAGAAATTGATTATGCCGTGGCACAAATCGGCCAGGCTATCCAGCGTCTGCGTGAACTGTCTCCGCTGTGGGACATGTACAAGGACGGCGTGGATCTGACCAAAGTGGAATGGGTCGCACACTGATCCGTACGCAAACTATTTGTTGGAGGTGACACATGGCATACAGCGAGAAAGTCATTGATCATTATGAAAACCCGCGTAACGTGGGCTCTTTCGACAAGGATGATCCGGATGTGGCGACCGGCATGGTCGGCGCTCCGGCCTGCGGCGACGTAATGAAGCTGCAGCTGAAGATTAACGATGATGGCGTCATCGAAGATGCCCGTTTCAAGACCTACGGTTGTGGCTCTGCCATTGCGTCCAGCTCGCTGGTGACCGAATGGGTCAAGGGTAAAACCCTGGATGAAGCGCAGGCGATCAAGAATACCGATATCGCCGAAGAGTTGGCGCTGCCACCGGTGAAGATCCACTGTTCGATCCTGGCAGAAGATGCGATTAAGGCAGCGATTGCCGATTATCGTCACAAGAAAGGCCTCGACAAGCAGGGTGCCTGAGCGCACCCCAAGACAGAACGGCCGGTAAGCAACATATAAAGGATACAGCGACCATGGCAGTCCTCATGACATCCGCCGCCGTTGAGCGGGTAAAGACGTTTTTGCAAGCCCGGGGCAAGGGCGTGGGGTTGCGCCTGGGGGTGAAGACCTCCGGCTGCTCGGGTATGGCGTATGTGCTGGAGTTTGTTGACGACCTGCAGGCCGAAGACGAGGTGTTCAACATCGATGGGGTGAATATCATCGTCGATGGCAAGAGCCTCGTCTATCTGGATGGCACCGAACTGGATTTCGTCAAGGAAGGCCTCAACGAGGGCTTCAAATTCAATAACCCCAATGTCAAGGGCGAGTGCGGTTGCGGTGAAAGTTTCACTGTCTGAGCCGCGCGCCGGACGATAAGGCGAAGCGTGAACTATTTCGAGCTGTTCGAACTGGCACCGGGCCTGGTGCTGGAGTCGGCCGAGTTGGCCGCCCGTTACCGTACGCTGCAACAGCGTTACCATCCTGATCGCTTTGCCGCCGCGCCGGAAGCGGAGCGGTTGCAAGCCTTGCAACAGGCGGCCGAGATCAATGCCGCCTACCAGGTGCTCAAGGACAGCCTGTCGCGGGCCGAGTATCTGCTGGCCCTGCGCGGGCATGATATTCGTGGCGAGCAGCAGACGCTGCAAGATCCTGAATTCCTGATGCAGCAATTGGCCTGGCGCGAGGATCTGGAAGCGCTGCGCGAGCAGACCGATGCCTCAGCGGCGCTGCCAGTGATGGAGCAACGTGTGCGCAGCGAATATCGCCGTCTGGAGCAGGCACTGGCCGAGGCCTATGCCGCAGAGGCCTTGCCGCGCTGCGCCGATCTGGTGCGTAAACTCAAGTTTGTCCGCAAGCTACAGCAAGAGCTGGAGCGTCTCGAAGACTCGTTGATGGATCTCTGATTAGATGGCATTACTTCACATTGCCGAGCCGGGGCAGAGCGCGGCACCGCACCAGCACAAATGGGCCGTTGGTATCGACCTCGGTACCACCAATTCGCTGGTCGCCGTGGTGCGTAGCGCCCAGGCCGACACGCTCACCGATGAACAAGACCGCCCGTTGCTGCCCTCCGTGGTGCACTATCAGGCCGATGGACTGCGTGTTGGCCATCAGGCCCGCGATGAGGCGGCTCTCGATCCGCAAAATACCATTGCCTCGGTCAAGCGGTTGATGGGCAAGGCGCTGGCCGATGTGCCGACCGCTAATCTGCCGTATCGCTTCAGTGCCTCCGATCGGGGCCTGGTGCAGATCGACACGGTACAAGGCCCGGTCAACCCGGTGCAGGTCTCGGCCGAGATCCTGCGCGTGCTGGCTCAACGCGCCGAACAGACGCTGGGTGCCGCGCTGGATGGCGTGGTGATCACGGTACCCGCCTACTTCAATGACGCCCAGCGTCAGGCAACCAAGGATGCCGCGCGGCTGGCCGGTCTGCATGTGCTGCGCCTGCTTAACGAGCCGACCGCGGCGGCGGTGGCCTATGGCCTCGACTCCGGTCAGGAAGGGGTGATTGCGGTCTACGATTTGGGCGGCGGCACCTTTGATATCTCCATCCTGCGTTTGCATCGCGGGGTGTTTGAAGTGCTGGCCACCGGTGGTGATTCCGCACTCGGCGGTGATGACTTTGACCATCTGCTGGCCGACTGGATTGCCGCTCAGGCGGGGACCAGCTTGCCGACGCTCGATCCATCACAACAGCGCCGCCTGCTGGATTTGGCGCGCGCCGCCAAGCAGGGCTTGTCTGATAGTGATAGCTTCGCGCTCGACTTTTCCGGCTGGCAAGGTGAGGTGGATCGGGCGACCTTCGACGCCCTGATCCAGCCGCTGGTGCGCAAGACGCTGCAGTCTTGCCGCCGCGCCCTCAAGGATGCCGCGGTCGGCACCGACGAGGTGCAGCAGGTGGTGATGGTCGGCGGTTCGACCCGTGTGCCATTGGTGCGTGAACTGGTGGGTGAATTTTTTGGTCGCACGCCGCTGACCGCGATCGATCCGGATCGGGTGGTGGCACTTGGTGCGGCCATTCAGGCCGATGTGCTGGTCGGCAACAAGCCAGACAGCGAGATGCTGCTGCTGGATGTGATCCCGTTGTCGCTCGGTCTGGAGACCATGGGCGGCCTGGTGGAGAAGATCATTCCGCGCAATACCACGATTCCGGTGGCGCGGGCGCAGGAGTTCACCACTTACCGCGACGGCCAGACCGCGATGGCGATCCATGTGCTGCAGGGTGAGCGCGAACTGGTGCAGGATTGCCGCTCGCTGGCGCGCTTTACCCTGCGCGGCATCCCGCCGATGGCGGCCGGTGCGGCGCATATCCGGGTCACCTTCCAGGTTGATGCTGACGGTCTGCTGTCGGTGTCGGCGCTGGAGAAGAGCTCCGGTGTGCAGGCGGCGATCGAGGTCAAGCCTTCGTATGGCCTGTCTGAACTCGATATCGCCACCATGCTGCGTGACTCGATGCGCTATGCTGAGCAAGATGTGCAGGCGCGCATGCTGGCTGAGCAGCAGGTCGAGGCCGACCGCGTATTGGAGAGTGTTGAGCAGGCACTGGCTGCTGACGGCGAGCAACTGCTCTCTGCCGCAGAGCGCGAGGAGATCGAGGCAGCGCTTGGCGCCCTGCGCTTTGCCCGCGCCGGTGACGATGGCGAAGCCATTAAGCTGGCAATTGAGCAGGCGGATCGCGCGACCAGTACCTTTGCCGCACGTCGGATGGACGCTTCCATCCGTTTGGCCCTGACCGGGCAACAGATAGACAAGGTGTAATATGCCGAAAGTGATTTTTCTGCCGCACGAAACCCTGTGCCCGGATGGGCTGGCGGTCGATGCGGCCGCCGGGGAGACCATTCTCGACGTGGCGCTGCGCAATCATATCGAGATTGAGCATGCCTGCGAGAAGTCCTGTGCCTGTACCACCTGCCACTGCATCGTGCGCGAAGGGTTTGACTCGTTAGCGCCAAGCGATGAGCTGGAGGATGACATGCTGGACAAGGCCTGGGGGCTGGAGCCGGAGTCACGTCTGAGCTGTCAGGCCAAGGTGGCTGATGAGGATCTGGTGGTGGATATTCCACGTTACACCATCAACCTGGCCTCCGAACGACACTAGGTTGTCTTGCTGAGCGTGCATCGGCTGGCAGAAGCTGGCAAAGCAGCATAAAGTACAGGCCATAACTACATGTTATGGCCTGTTCTGTTTTCAGGGCCGCAATTTATAAGGAATCCGTACGCATGTCCGCCATCATGAAAGTTCACCTGACCGATCAGCCAGCCGAAGCCCTGTGGGGCGACAAGGCCCTGCTTAGTTTCAACCAGCAGGGGGCGCAGATCCATCTGACCGCCGATGCCGGCGAAACCTTGCGTTTGATCCAGCGCGCCGCGCGCCGTCTGGATAGCCAGGGCATCAAGCAGGTGGCACTGAGCGGTGCGGGTTGGGATCTGGAATCACGCTATGCCTTCTATCAGGGGTTCTATAACCCGCGTGCCGGGCAGAGCCTGTATCTGGGCGATATGGAAGAGGCCGAACAGCAGCAACTCGACGCCCTGCTCGAGGTCACCCGCTGGGTGCGTCAAATCACCAACGGCGCGCCGGATGATATCTATCCGCTGACCCTGGTGGAGCAGGCGGCCACCTTTATCCGTGAGCAGGCTCCGGCAGCAGTGACGGTCGACATTATCTCTGGCGAGGCGCTGCGTGAGCAGGGCTATACCGGGATCTGGAATGTTGGCCGTGGTAGCGAGCGTGAGCCGGCGCTGCTGGTTCTCGATTATAACCCGACCGGTGATGAACAGGCCCCAGTCGCCGCCTGTCTGGTCGGCAAGGGCATTACCTTCGATTCGGGCGGCTATAGCCTGAAGGGCTCCGACAACATGCTGCCGATGAAGTCTGACATGGGCGGTGCGGCCATGGTCAGCGGTGGTCTGGCACTGGCGATCCGCCAGGGGCTCAAGCAGCGCGTCAAACTATTCCTGTGCTGCGCGGAAAACCTGGTCAGTGGCCATGCCTTTAAGCTCGGCGATATCTTTACCTATCGCAACGGGGTGACGGTGGAAATCCTCAATACCGATGCTGAAGGACGTCTGGTGCTGGCCGATGGCCTACTGTCCGCCGGGGAGACCGGTGCGACCCATATTCTGGATGCGGCCACCCTGACCGGTGCCGCCAAGATGGCACTGGGTCGTGATTATCATGCAGTGTTCAGTCTGAGCGAACAGCGCTCCTGGTCGGTATGCCAGCTGGCGCGGACGGTCAACGAGAAGGCCTGGCCGTTGCCGCTGGAAAACTGGCATCTGGCACAACTGACCTCCAGTTATGCTGAACTGGGCAACGTCAGCTCGGCGGAAGGGACCGCCGGGGCCACCACGGCGGCCGCCTTCTTGTCGCGCTTTGTGCCGGCAGGTTGCAACTGGGTGCACCTCGACTTGTCTGCCTCGTTCCAGAAGAATGGCACCGATCTGTGGGCGCCAGGTGGTAAGGGCCATGGCGTGCGTACCGTGGCCAGCTGGCTGTTGGAGGTCACCCGCGCATGATGCAGGTATTTCTGACCACGCAACCGGCCAGTGGTGACTGGGGGGAGGGCACCCCGGTCAGCCATGATGCGCTGGGGATGCGGATCCATGTGCCGGCCCGTGAAGCGCTGCAGCAGATTCAACAGGCTGCGCGCAAGATTGCCGGTCTCGGTCCTAAAGCCATTCAACTGGCCGGTGACTGGCTGGCCAGCGAGCAGTGGGCGTTTGCGCAGGGCTTTATGCCGTCGCGCGGCGAGGTGACCTTGCGCTGGGCTGAGGCGGACGAGGCGACACTGCTTGACCTCGAACATCGTCTGTATTGTGCCAACTGGGTGCGCCAGCAGACCAATGCCTCACCTGAGGCGCTCGGCCCGCAAGAGCTGGCCCTTGAGGCGGCAACCTTTGTCGCCGGTTTGGCCCCGGAAGCGGTCAGTTACCGGTTGATCAAGGGCGATGCCCTGCTTGAAGCCGGTTGGGTCGGTCTGCATGCGGTCGGCCGCGCCAGCTATCGTGAGCCGGTGCTGCTTGAGCTGGATTACAACCCGAGCCGCGATGGCAAGGCGCCGGTCGATGTCGCGCTGGTCGGCAAGGGGATCACCTTCGACTCCGGCGGCCTTAGCCTGAAGAGCTCGGAAGGGATGGTCACCATGAAGTCGGATATGGGCGGGGCCGCGCTGCTGGCCGGTGCCCTGGGCTATGCCATCACCCGTGGTCTTTCGCGTCGTGTGCGCCTGATCCTGTGCTGTGCCGAGAACCTGCTCAACGACAAGGCGCTCAAGCTGGGCGAGATCCTGCATTACCGCAATGGTCTGAGTGTCGAGATCGTCAATACCGATGCCGAGGGGCGTCTGATCCTGGCAGATGGCCTGCAACTGGCCGCGGACAGCGGCGCGGCGCGCATTCTGGATGCGGCCACCCTGACCGGCGCTGCCTACAACGCACTGGGGGGCAACTACCAGGCGGTGTTTGCGCTGGATGCTGCCGCCAGTCAGGCCATGTTGCAGAGCGCCGAAGCCTGTCATGAACCGTTCTGGCCGCTCCCCCTGGCGCCTTGGCATCAACAGATGTGCCCCTCCTACTATGCCGATACGGCCAACTCGCGGCCGATCAAGGGCGGTGGGCCGGGCGGTGCGTCGAATGCAGCGGGCTTCCTGTCTCGATTTGTGCCGCATGGCGGGGCCGGATGGGTGCATCTCGATCTAGCGGCGGCGTTTTGCGATAACGGCAATGCCCAGTGGGCGGCTGGCGCGACGGCAGTCGGCATGACCTCGGTGGCACACTGGCTGGCACGCCCGGACTGTTAACACGCGATACCGGTTGGCGCTGGATGGTGGCTAAGGCATTAGCGCGATCTGCGCCTCCACACTGAAATAACAAGGGGAAGCCGAGGCTTCCCCTTGTCATATCCGGTCTCTGCTGAGTGATCAGCTGGCGGTAAACGGTGGCAGATCGTCGTCATCACTGTGCGGTGCATCATCGACATGCATATGCAGCAGCGGATCCTGCGCACTGGCCTGACGCGCGGCACGCTCGGTGGCCAGCAGGCTGGCGGGGGAGAGTTCAGCGACAAACGGCGCCGTCGTGCTGTGGTGCTCCGGTGCCAGCGCCGGCAGCGGCGGTACTGGGGCCGGCGTGGGCGCCAGGGTGATCCGCGGTTCGTCCTGTGCCTCCAGACCGCCGAGTTGCGACAGATCGCCCAATTGCGGCTCGTCGTTATCGACGATCGGGGTGACCGGTCCCTGGCCAAAGCGGAAGTGGCCACCGCGCGGCTCGGGCTGAGACGGGGCGGTCGAGCGTGCCATCACCGGCGGGCGTTGGGCCGCGGTATTGCCAATCGGTTGTGGGGTGGCCACCGGCGTTAATGACGCCGTGGCGCGCACCGGTGGGACGGCCGGGCTGTCATGTCGCAGCGTCTCACGATCCATCGGGCCGGGTTGGCGGAACAGCGGACGAGACGGGGTGGACGTCGGCCGCGGCGTGGTCACCGGCGTTGTGCTGGCGGCCGTTGAGACGGGTGCCGATGCCGGGCGCGGTGCGGAGGCGGCATTGAGCGGCCGCTGTCCGCTGAGCGGTGGTGTCGCCTGCGCCGGGCGGGGCGTCAAGGGTTGGCGAGCCCCCGGGATGCCTGCGGGGTTGGGGCGGACGCTGGCCGGGGTAGGGGTGACGCTGGCCGGAGGGGTAACCGGCGCTGCAGACTCGCTGCTCGCCGATGCCGAGCCGGTGGCCACTGACTGGGCGGGGAGTGGTCGCGCCGCCTGCGGGCGGCTGCGTAATACCTCGCTACCTCGATGGCCGACGGGCAGATTGGCCGGCGCCTGGCGCGCGGCGGTGGTCACCACGCTGTCGAGTTGCCCCGGTGTCAGGCGGCGGCCTTCACGCGCGCTGCGCAGCCCGAGTTCTATCAGCTCCATCACCTGTAGTGCCTCTTCTGGACGTACCGGTACCGGCGTGCCGCGACGAATCGCATCGGTCATGGCGGTATAGAAGCCGGGATAGTCGCCGCGCTGGTTGGTCAGGCTCTGCACCCGGCGTTGTTCGCCCTGCACCGTGACCAGTCGACCGGGGCGCGGATCAATGCCGAACTGCTCATCGGTTGGCAGCATCCCGGCGCGCAGCTGATCTTCCTGGCAATCCAGTCCGTATTTGGTGTAGGTGCCTTGGCTGCCGTGCACGATAAAGCGTGGCTGGGCCTCGACCACCTGGGTGCTGGCATGCAGGATCACACGGCGTTCACCGTATTGCAGGATGGCATGGAAGGCATCGTCGGTTTTGGCACCGGTGCGTTGACGGGCCAGATCCAGCCACAGGTTGTCCGGCATACCGAACAACTGCACGCTCTGATCCAGCAGATGCGAACCCAGGTCATACCACAGGCCGCTACCCGGTACCGCCTGCTCGCGCCAGCGATCTCGGACCTGCGGACGGAAGCGGTCGAAATGCGACTCAAAATGGTGGATATCGCCCAACTCACCACGCTCGATCAGCCGTTGCAGGGTGAGAAAGTCGGCATCGCGACGACGGTTATGGAATACCGCCAGTTGCAACTCCTGCTCCTGCGCCAGGGTAATCAGTTGGCGCGCCTCACGGCTGTCGAGGGTAAACGGCTTGTCGATCACCACATGCTTGCCAGCGAGCAGCGCGGCCTTGGCCAACGGGTAATGGGTATCGTTCGGGGTGGCAATCACGACCAGATCAATCGCAGGGTCGGCAAACAGCTGCTCGCTCTGGGTGAAGTGTTCAACCTCTGGCCAGTCAGCGTGCACCTTATCGCCGTCGCGCGAGACAATGGCATGCAACTGGATGCCGGGTGTCCCCGCCAGCAGCGGGGCATGAATGGTTTGACCGGCATAGCCATAACCGATCAACCCTGCATTGATATGTTCGTACATCTGGTCCTCCGTGGGCGGCCGCGCGTGGGCATGCGGGCGCAAAAGTTGCAGCAAGGTTAGCAAACGCCTGCCACAGGGTGAAGGGGAACGGCGGGCTGGACAGGGGGTAACCGACAAACAGGGCTGAAAATGCCGAGTTGGTCGTGTTAGCCGTCGGTCGCGCTGTCCGCGAGTCGGGCCACAACAAACCGGCGCGCAGTGCAACCCGGACAGCTGCAGAGTGCGGCATATATCAACAAGCGGTTAAATTTTTTAAGAAAAAGTAACAAACGCACATGTTATCGCGATCTGATTCCGTATAATCACATCGCTTTGTAACAATAATTCCGAGCCTGAAAGGAGCCTGTTATGGCTGAACGTACCTTTTCTATCATCAAGCCCGACGCGGTGGGCCGTAACCTGATTGGCGACATCTATCATCGTTTTGAAAACGCCGGTCTGTGTATCATTGCCGCCAAGATGTTGCATTTGAGTCGCGAACAGGCCGAAGGGTTCTATGCCGAACACAAGGGCAAGCCATTTTATGATCCGTTGATCAAGTTCATGACCTCCGGTCCGATCATGGTGCAGGTATTGGAGGGGGATGACGCGGTGCGTCGCCATCGTGAGATCATCGGCTCGACCGATCCGAAGAAGGCGCAGGCGGGGACGATCCGTGCCGATTACGCCAGCTCGGTACAGCAGAATGCGGTGCATGGTTCTGATTCGGTGGAGTCTGCCGAGCGCGAGATTGCCTACTTCTTTACCGATAGCGAAGTCTGCCCGCGTACCCGTTAACCGGGCACGGACAGCATGATTAACGGCACATGCCCGACCTGATCCAGGCGGGCATGTTGCATTTCTGCGGGATGTGAACGCATGAAAAAGTTCGGTTGGCTGCTGATGTTGGTGGCCATCGTGATCGGTGCCAGTCAGGGCATCGTCATGGTTCGCCACAAGGTGGCGGCATTCGGGGCGTCCGCCCCCTGGCGACAAGAGACCAAGAACGATGAAAAGCGTCTGCTCGAGGCGTTTCAGCAGCAACAGGGCCTGGCGCAGGTCACCGTGAGTGGCCGGATCATCAAGGTGTTGCCGGATGATAACCAGGGCAGCCGGCACCAGCGTTTTATCATGGAGGTGGGGGCCGGGCAGACGCTGCTGGTGGCACACAATATTGATCTCGCCCCGCGCCTGGTCGGTTTGAACGCCGGCCAACAGGTGACGGTCAGCGGCGAATATTTGTGGAACGCCCAGGGCGGCCTGCTGCATTGGACCCATCATGATCCGGCCGGGCAACACCCTGGCGGCTGGATCCTGTATAACGGTCAGCGCTCGGAGTAGTACTTTGAGGAGTAGTACCTTGAGGAGTAGTACATTGAGCGGGGGCCTTGGCCCCCTGAGAGCTGTGGTTGGCTCAGTGGTGTCCGCCTGCTGCCGGGACACTGGCCGGGATATCGCGCATCTGTGCCTCGATATAGCCGGCCATACTGTCTGCCAAGGCCTGCTCACCGATAAACACGGTGCCGCCTAATGCATCACGCAGCAATGCCGCCTCGGTGTCGTTGTGACTGCGCAACACGACCTGGATTGCCGGATTGCGCTCGCGCGCCAGGGCGACCGACTGATGCATCGGCGTCGGCTCCGGAATGGCGAGTACCAGCAGTTCGGCCTTGCTGATGCCGGCCTGCTCCAGCACCTCTGCGTCAGTGATCGAGCCGCACACCGCCGTCATCCCTTGGGCCTGCAACGCAGCGACCAGATGCGTGTGCTGCTCAATCACCACAAACGGGATCTGCGCGGCCTGCAGGCGGGCCACCAGACGGCGGCCGACCCGGCCATAGCCGGCAACAATCACCGGGCCGTGTACGACCTTCGCCGGCTCCGCCTCCCGTTCATTGAGCAGGGTTTCGCGCTGCTGCAGCCAACGGCTACGTGCCAGTAGATAGCGCTGTACAGCGGGTTGCAGTGAGAACAGTAAAGGGTTGAGCGCAATCGACAGCAGGGCCGCTGCGAGGATCAGATGATGCCCCTGCTGCGGCAGCAACTGTAGCTGAATGCCTAATCCGGCCAGGATGAACGAGAACTCGCCAATCTGCGCCAGACTGACGCCCACCGTGAGTGCGGTCGATAGCGGATAACGGAACAGCAGCGTCAGTGCCATGGCGGCCAGCGTCTTGCCGACCATGATGATCACCACCACCATCAGCAGTTGCAGCGGTTGGGTCCACAACACGCTCGGGTCAAACAGCATGCCGACCGAGACAAAGAACAGTACGGCAAAGGCATCGCGCAGTGGCAGCGATTGATCGGCAGCACGGTGGCTGAACTCCGATTCGCGCATCATCATGCCGGCAAAGAAGGCGCCGAGCGCAAACGAGACATCAAACAGCTTGGCAGCGCCAAAGGCGACGCCGACTGCCACGGCAATCACGCTCAGGGTAAACAACTCCTGTGAGCCGGTGCGGGCCACCCACCATAACAGGCGCGGCAATAGCCGGCGGCCGACCAACAACATCAGGGCAATAAACGCCGCCACCTTGGTCAGGGTCCAGCCAATCGCCTCTAGCAGGGTGGGCCAATTTGGCGCCTGATCGTCATGTGGGGTGAGCAAACCGGCCAGGGCTGGCAGCAACACCAGCACCATCACCATCACCAGATCCTCCACCACCAGCCAGCCGACGGCAATTTTGCCCTGCAGGCTGCTAAGCAGCCCTTGCGCCTCCAGTGCGCGCAATAGCACCACGGTACTGGCCACCGACAGACACAGACCGAAGACCAGCGCCGCGCCCATCGACCAGCCCCAGCACCAGGCCAGCAGCATCCCCATCAGCACGGCGACCACGATCTGTACAATCGCGCCGGGAATGGCAATGCGGCGCACCGCCATCAAATCCTGCAATGAGAAGTGCAGCCCGACCCCAAACATCAGCAGCATCACACCTATCTCTGCCAACTGACCAGCCAGGCTCATATCGGCGACAAAACCCGGGGTGGCGGGACCGATCAGAATACCGGCAAACAGATAGCCGACCAGTGGCGGCAGGCGCAAACGCACCGCAAGGATACCGGCCAGCATGGCAAGGCCAAAGGCGGCGGCAATGGTGGCAATCAGGCTAACGTCGTGGGGCATGGCTCTTTTCTCCCGAATACTTGGCGGGGACAGGGCCGCTCGGCCGACTGGCGGCGAACGCAACTCTCCGGAATGATGGATGATCGACACAAACTGTAACGAATCCAGTCGGTGATCACCATGATAAATCCCGATTAATTTTGTCGGGATTTAGTGCGTCGGTGCGGCGTACATTTTGACCTCAATCGGCAAACATGGCAGGATGCGCAACGACTGATGAGGAGTCTGTGCATGATGTTGCGGTTGGCCAGAGGATTGCTGCTGGCTATGTCCATGTTGTTTGTGGTGTCGGTATCGGCGATGTTTGCCGAGGCGTCCCCGCAGGCGGATGTGGCCGCGCTGATCAGCCCGTCGACCCAGGCGGCGGTGCCCCAGGCTCTCAAGTTTGTCGCCTTCCAGCCGCTGCGCACGCTGCGCGTCGAGAAGGCCACCGTGCTGGGCGATGATGTGCCGCCGCCGGCCACCCTGCTGTATCAGCTGCAATCTGATTCGACGCGGCTGTGGTTGTTGGCCCTGCTCACCGGTCTGTTACCCGCGCTGTTTGCCGGGCGCCCCCATCTTTGGCTCCGTGTCTTTGCCTGGCGTTTGATGCGCCAGGTGCATCCTCGCCATCTGCAATTCCGTTTTCTGCACGCCCGTAGCGCATGATGCCGGCCCGGGAGTCCTGACGCGCATTGCGTGTCCGGTTCGTCCCTGCGTGCCCTGGCATCCCCCGATTGCATGACATTGGTCACTGCCTAGAGGCGGTGTGCCCTCTTTTCTTGCTTGATGCGGAATTGCGTATGAAACCTGTATCCCGACGTCCGGTAGCGAACCGGATGGGGCCCTGGCAGCTGGCCTTATTGCTGCTTTGTCTGTTTACTTTTTCGCTCTATTCATTGCCAACCTTTTTTGGCGAGCAGCCGGCGCTTGGCCTGCATGGTAGCGCGACGCTGGCGCCGGCCGAGCAGCAGGCGCTACAGCAGGCCGATCTGTTGCCACAACGGGTTGTCACGACGGACGAGGGGCAAACCCTGGTATTTGACTCGCTGGTGCACCAGCAGGCGGCTCGTCAGTTGCTGCTGCAGCAGGGGCGGGATGCTCGCCAGATCACCGTCGAGTTCCACGCCAATGCGCCACAGTGGTTGACCCGAATCGGCGCGTCGCCGATTCGTCTCGGATTGGATCTGCACGGCGGCAGCCAGTTGCTGATTGGCGTCGATACCTCCGGGCTGGTAGAGACCCACACCCGTAGCCTGATGGATCGGGTGCGCGCCGATCTGCGTGAGCGCAAGCTGGCCGGCACACAAGTCCAGCGTGCGGGCGATGGCCAGGTGTCGATCACTTTACCGGCGGTCGACTCGCCTGCGCCCTGGCTGGAAGTCCTGCGCCCCTATACTCAGGGACAACCAGCCCCATGGGCGCTGACGCGGGACGGGCAGACCTTCCGGCTGACCCTGACCGCCGAAGAGCGGCTGCAGCTGGTGCGGAATGCGGTGAGCCAGAACCTGACCATCCTGAAAAAACGTATCGCCGAGCTGGGCATTTCCGAAGCCACGGTCCAGCAGCAGGGGCAGACAGGTATCCGTATCGAATTGCCGGGGGTGCATAACCCGAAGCAGGCGCGTGATGTGATTGGCGCGACCGCCTCGCTGGCGTTCCATCAGGTGCGTCAGGACAGCAGCTTCACCTTGCCGGATCGGGCAGGGCAGGCGGTCGGGCTGCAGCGCCAGCCGGTGCTGGGTGGCGAGCATATTGTCGATGCGCGCGCCGGCAACGACGAGATGGGCAAGCCGCAGGTCAGCATAACCCTGGATCGCCAGGGCGGTACGCTGATGAACCGGTTCAGTCGCGACCATGTTGGCCAGGCGATGGCGACGGTGTTTACCGAGTACCAGTCGGGGGCTGATGGTGTGCTGCGCGCACAGAATCAGGTGATCAATGTAGCGACCATCCAGACCGCGCTCGGCGATCAGTTCCGCATCACCGGGATTGATGGTCTGCAGCAGGCGCGTGAACTGGCGCTGCTGCTACGTGCCGGGGCGTTGACCGCACCGTTGCAGATCCTCGAGGAGCGCTCGGTTGGGCCGTCGCTCGGCCAGCAGAACATCGAGGCCGGGTTTACCGCGCTGGCGATGGGGATGGCCGGCATGATGCTGTTCCTGCTCTGCTGGTACCGGCGCTTCGGCTGGGTGGCGATCACCGCCTTGCTGGCCAACCTGCTGATGCAGGTCGGTATGCTGGCGCTGTTGCCGGGCGCGGTACTGACCCTGCCCGGGATTGCCGGTCTGGTGCTGACGGTCGGCATGGCGGTGGATACCCATGTGCTGATCTTTGAGCGTATTCGCGACCGCATTCGCGAGGGGGGCTCGCTGGCCAATGCCATCGACTTTGGTTATCGCTCGGCATTTCGCACCATTCTCGATGCCAACATTACCACCCTGATCAGTGCCGTGGTGCTCTACGGTATCGGCACCGGGCCACTGCAGGGCTTTGCCATCACCCTGATGCTCGGGCTGATCTCAAGCATGATTACCGGTATCTGGGGCACCCGTGCCCTGATTAACCCCCTGTGGGGCCGCTCCACCCTGAAAACGGTGAGGATCTGAGAATGTTACAACGCATGATGACCCTGAATCTGACCGGTTGGCGCTATCTGGGGTTGGCGCTCTCCTGTGTGCTGTCGCTGATTGCGGTCTGGCTGCTGGCCACCCGCGGCCTGCATCTGGGGCTGGATTTTACCGGCGGGACTTTGCTCGAGTTGCAGATCCGAACCCTGCAAAGCGCCGGCGAGTTGAATGACCAGCTGGCTGGCGCCGCGCCGGCGGCCTGGCATCTGTTGCCGGGGGGGGGCGCTGGCGAGTGGCTGCTCAAGTTACCGCCTGAGGCGATGGGGGGGACCCCACAAGCGGTGGCCGAGCAGTTGCAACAGCTGCTGCGCTTGCCGGTCGAATTGACACGGGCCACCCAGGTTGGGCCGCAGATTGGTGCTGAACTGTTTAGTCAGGGGATGTTGGCGCTGCTGGTGGCCTCGTTGGCCATTACTGTCTATCTGGCGATGCGCTTTGAGTGGCGGCAGGCGGTGGGGGTACTGTTATCGGTGGCGCATGATGCCTTGTTGGCGCTCGGACTGATTGCCGCGCTGCAGATTGAGTTTGACCTCAATATCATCGCCGGTCTGATGGCGGTGATTGGTTACTCGCTGAATGACAGTATCGTGATTTCGGATCGCTTGCGCGATCTGCTGCTGGCCAGCCCGGAGCAGCCAATCCACCAGATCTCGGATCGTGCTATCCGGGCTACCTTCAGCCGTACCCTGATCACCTCGGGCACCACGCTGTTTACTGTCGGCGCACTGTTGCTGTATGGCGGGGAGAACCTGTATGGCTTCTCGTTGACGCTGTTTGTTGGCGTGCTGGCCGGGACCATTTCGTCGATCACCGTGGCCTCGACGTTGCAGGAGTTGCTCGGGTTGACTGCAGCTGCCTATGCCAAGGCGCCGATCGAGCGCGAAGTGTGGGATGGGGTTGGTTAAGCCATCTCGACCGTCAAACCAACAGGCTGGCCGGTGGCAACCGGTCAGCCTGTTGTCGGAGGGCGAGTGTGGCGAGGCTTAACTCACGCTGTCCAGTTGTATCGCCAGCGCGGCCTCTTCGGCCAGTGGCAGGCGCAGGCGTTGCACGCCTTGCTGACGGCGCAGTAACAGTGACAGCTGATCGCCCTGCTCCTCATATTTGATCGCCTGCAGTGGATGCAGCGGATCCAGATCATGCACCACCATCAGTCGGGCTTTGGTTGCCGGACTGCACCATACCAACCAGTCCAGCTTCTCTGTCGCCGGGTTATCCGGTCCGCGTCCGCCATACAACATGCCCTGCCCAGCGATAAACAGCCGGAATGGCGCCTCGTCCATGGCATAGTCAAGTTGCTGAATGCCTTGCAACGGGTGTTGCCACCAATCATGCACCTGATCATAGGGGGCTGTATCGAATGGTGCCGGTGCGGGGATCAGCGGGTCGCTCATACACTGGCCACGCAGATGCCAGTTCAGGGTCAGCATCTGCGCTTCCGGATTGACCAGATCATTGATCTCAATTAACGCATCCGGCAGCAACAATACCCGGCGCCGGAAGCCTATCCCGCGCCAGAGTTCGCTGTCCCAGGCGGTCAGCCAGTGGCTGGCAGGCAGTTCGACCGGTTGCGTCCAGTCGAGCAGCAAGTCCAGCCAGCGCACCTTGCCGTGCTGGCCGTGGCCGAGCAGTTGCGGGGTGACGGGGGGCTGGTTGCTGCCGTTGATGCTGAGCGTGTTATGGCTTGCCGTGTGCTTGTAGTAACCATAATGCAATGGGGCACCGTAGCCGGTGGTACCCAGATCCGGCAATATTTCACGTCCGTTGCGCCACAGGCTGAGATGTCCGCGCGCCATATGGTCGTGTTCACCACCAAACGGGCTGTAGTGCAGCAACAGGGTTTGTCCCGCCTGTTGCCAGCGGGTAATCCCGGCGGCTGGGGCATGCACATCTTTGGCTGCTGACAAGCTGCCGCTCGGTAAGGTTTCCGTACCATAGATCAGGGCATCGCGCTGGATGCGCGGCTGGCCGGCATAGGCAGTTTGCAATGCGCGGGCATACAGCGGATCGCCAAAGCGTGCCCAGGCATACTCGTACAGATCGGTGTGCGCCAGGCGTTCTTGTCCGGCAATGCAGTCATTCAGTCGCGGCAGATTGCCGTCGGCATCGACCAGTTGTAATGGGAAACGCAACATGGCTTGCAGGTTCGGATCGTTGACCAGCGACCAGCAGGTCTCCTCTGCCAGCCGTTCAAATTGCAGAAAACCCTGGAGCGCATAATAGTGATAATGCAGCGATCCCTCATACCACAGACCATCGGCCAGTACGCCATGCTTGAGCTGGTAGCGCAGCCCGTAACGACTGTTGACGGCGAATTGCAGCAGCTCCACATCGCCCAGGATCAGACCGATTACGCCCACGGCACAACTGATCTTGACCTCATGGTTATGGAGCTGATCCCGGCGATGGCTCATCAGGAACTGGGCGCCTTCACGCAACAGATGGTTGGTGATCCAGCGTTGATCGGCCGGGCTGATGCTATCGCGGATCAGATCAAAACCGAGCGCCCACTCGAGCAGACAGTTGGCCTCGCACAGGGTTTGCGCGTTGGCCTTGCCCGGCCCGTTACAGGGGATATCGCCATGAACCTCATAGGCCGGGTAGTTATCGGCATAGCGCATCAGGATCAGCCGCACGCGATCGCGATAGCTGGTCTCTCCGGTGAGTTGCCAGAGCAGACCCAGCTCATAGCAGGCCTTGGCATTGAGGCCATTCAGACCGCGCCACCAGGCGCCATCCCAAGGCTCTCCGCGAAACACCTTGCCGTCAACCGGACAGCGGTGGGCGGTTGGTGAGGCGCGATCCCATTCGAGGCGGACGCCGTGTTCCGGGCAGAAATAGTAGAGGTTCCAGGTGGCGCAGCCGTCGGTAGGCACCAGGACGGGATAATCGAGAACGGTCTGGTTGGCCTGTATCAGCGCCTCCACACTACCAGGTGTGCGCTGGAAACGGGTTTTCAGGTACGCAAGACGTGCTGCTGAGAATTGCTGCATGCTTCCCCCTTGGTGGCCGGCATGAGTGGTCATCAGGACTAAGGTCCGATTGAGCCTTCAGCATAGGGAGGCATGGGGGGGAAACCAACAAAATGCCACATTCTTGGGGGCAGAATGAGACCCTGGTCGGGTCGATATAGAAAGCAGCCCGTCCGCGGGTCGCGGACGGGATCAGAACTGTGCCCGGTTTACGGATATTGACGCCAGTGACCTCGACCGGCGCGTTTGACCTGATACATCGCATCGTCGGCATGATGGATGACGGTATCGATCTGCTCACCATCACGCGGGTAGAGTGCAATGCCAATACTCGCTGATAGGGTGAGCGGCCCTTCCGCTGCGCTGGGTAGCAAAGGAGGTTGCATCGCGGCGACCAGTTTGTCGGCAATCACGGTGACATCCTCTTCGGTATGAATGTTCTCCATCACGACCAGGAACTCATCGCCAGAGAGGCGGCAGACCAGATCGCTATCGCGCACGGTTTGACGGATCAGCTGAGCAAAGGCCACCAGCACTTGATCGCCGAGGGCATGACCAAAATTGTCATTGATCGCCTTGAAGTGATCGATATCGATAAAAATCACCGCTATCTGGCTGTGCGTCCGCTTGGCCCGTGCCTGGGCGTGCGGCATGAATTCAAACAGCATCAAGCGATTGCTGAGTCCGGTCAGGGCGTCGTGGCGGGCAGCAAAAGCCTCATGCTCCTCGCGCTGCCTCAACGCCAGCTCGGCCGCAAACTTGTTGGCAACAATCCGGAACAGCTGGGTGGCGGTGCCGATAGCATTGATGTGGCTGCGCTGCAGCACAAAACCTGGGCTATGCAGCAGGAGAACAGCACCGAGCCAGCTTTGATGAGTTGTGATCGGTTGCAGATAACCGGCTTGTTCACCCACTGTCAGCGCCTGCGGGCGGCGCTGGTGGTGGGTTGTCGGTTGCTGGAACAGTCGGCTGACTTGTTCACGTGAAGGATAGTCCGGGACGTCAGCATGACGAGGATGCGGGTACAACGCCAGATAACAGGCATCGAACAGATAGACCTGACATTGCGGTACATTCAAATCGCGTAACCAGCGTTGCAGGGACTGAGCCAGATCGTCCAGTACATCCTCTTGCCGGGCATGACTGGACAGCACATTGCTCAGCGTTTTGTTACGCAGCCGCTCCTTATGCTGGTGATGGATCCGGACAGTGATATCGCGACAGATACCAATCAAGAACTCCTCGCCATCAAACGCCATCACGCGTGCGGAGATTTCGACATGCAGAATGTGGCCATCTTTGCAGCGTTGCCGGTCGGTAAAGGTCATCGCCTTGTGGCGTCGTAATGCCTGCAGGTGGGCCGACCATTTCTCCGGGGTATCCAGACCCAGATTCAGATCGGTAACGCGCATCGATTTAAGTTCATGCACGCTGTAACCGAGCAGGTGGCTGGCCTGTAAATTGGTATCCACAATCTGGGCTGCATGACCGGCGACGATGAACATCGCATCGCCCGCTTGATCAAGGACGGCGCGGAACAGGCGTAGTTTGCGCTGCTTGCTGTTTTGACTGGTGACATCGGCCATGATCACGCAGATCCCGGCGATGGCCTGGGCGTCATCGACAATCACTTGCCATTTACTGGCCAGCTCACGCACGTTGCCCCCTGGTGTACGCAGGCGTAGCGCTACCTCCGCGTGAGTCTGAGGTGCATCGAGCAGACGCTGGAGCAAGCGTGGCAGACTCTCGCGGCCGACCGGTTGTAGTAACTGCTGGATATCGACATGGGTCAGTGAGGCCGCCGTCAAGCCACTCATCTGCTGGAATGCGCGATTGCTCCACTGCAGATGGCCATGACGGTCCAGCCAGAGGTAGCCTTCAAATGCATTTTCTGCCAGCAGCCGAAAGCGGGATTTGTGCAGGCTGATCCGTGCTTGGTAAACACTGGCCACATAGTCGTGGAGGCGGCGCAGCGTACTGGCTAGCATGCGCACGGCATTCCGGGCATGGGCGTTTTCCGGTTTGAGCGTCGGATTATCCGCCAGTGGGTGGAGTGACTCGACCAGTCGATGGTCATCGATCAGGATATGTTCGGCGAGCCAGATCACCCGTCATTCCGCACCTGATTTTGGCTTTTTCAGTGCTTGACGGCGATCGGTCATTCTGATCTATTACTCTCTTTTGCAGGTAGATCATCATGGCCGCTCCCGCTATCTCTATCCGTAACCTCGATCACCTTGGTTTGGTCG
>JAYROM010000118.1:0-5781 GCA_041911695.1 Aeromonadaceae bacterium | reverse complement strand
TTTGTATTGGGTTAACCGGTCGCGATGTGTTGGCAGCAGATCAGACTTTTTTCTTTCGGCAAAGGTATGGTGCCACCTTGAGTGCTGAAAATGCCTCCGAACTGCGATTCAGATCTCATTTGTTCCTTGGGTCAGTAACAAAAGAATCTGGTAATTACCTTGTAAAAATGGATTCGAAGGCGTCCATCTTGCAGCAGGAAGAACATATAACCTGCTGTTCCAAGGATGGATGAGATGAACAAAATCCCCGTACTGAGTAGTTTGATGCTGGCCATGCTGTTGGCCGGTTGCAACCAGGGTTCAACCCAAAACCCGGCCGCCAAAGCCGCAGCCCATACGCCGGAAGCGGTGAGCACGCTGGCCCAGACCTATCAATGGACACGTGATGACGCCAATTTTGAACCGTTTACCGGTTATATCATGGAGGGCGGTAATCCGATTGGAGAGCCCGATATCTACTATGGCAAACTTGATCGGCATTTTGAGCAGTTTGATGATTTCCTGAAAGATTACGACGAAGCCAGCTATCAAGATGATGTCAGCCGGATTTTGGGTAAAGAGATCCCGGACTTGCAGGCGATGATGAATGCTGGCGAGCTATCAGCCGAGCAGTTGGTGCGTTTCTATTTATACCGTATTGGGAAATATGATATTGACAAGCTGAACTCCATTATCGAATTGAATCCGGATATTGTCGCGCTAGCCCGTCAAAGCGATAAGGATCGCGCCAAGCACGGTCAGCATGGGCGGGCATTACTAGGGATCCCTGTCCTGTTAAAGGACAACATTGCCACCGATGATCGTTTGCATACGGCGACCGGTGCTGCCGCTATGCTGCAATGGGATCCTGATCGGGATGCATTTGCAGTGAATAAGTTGCGCAAGGCGGGCGCCTTGATCCTGGGTAAAGCTAACCAAGGTGAATGGGCAAATTATACTTCATCCAGTGCTCCGAACGGTTTTAGCAATAATGGCGGACAAACCCGTAACCCTTACCTGCTTACAACGACGTATGGTTCTAGCTCTGGCAGTGCTGTCGCTGCGACCGCCAATTTTGCAACGGTCACGGTGGGTTCGGAAACCGACGGTTCCATTGTTTATCCCGCCAATATTAACTCTGCAGTAGGCTTGAAAACGTCGCGCGGTTTGATTTCGCGGGATTATGTTATTCCGCTTGATGAGGCGCAGGATGTACTGGGGCCGATTGGCCGCACAGTACGCGATGTAGCTATCACTTTGACAGTGATGGCGGGGGTAGATAAAGCAGACGCGAGAACACAGGATGCGGCCGCACTGGCGGGTACCGATTTTCTCGCATTGCTGGACCATCCGGACCTCAGTAAGTTACATGTCGGCTTTGGGGCCTATCTTACTAATGATGGATCAATCCTGTTTGATGAAGATAAAGAGTTATTTTCATTGCTGAAAAAGTCTGGCCTGGATGTTAAGTTACTTCCTGAAATGAATAATGTTAACTTACCTGATGGGATGGGCTTTTCTACGACAATTCAATGTGGATTTAAATATAGCCTGAATCACTTTTTGGCTGAATTAAACAACCAGGTTCCGTTTGCCTCGATACAAGATATCGTTGAGTGGAATAGAACTAACCCGGATGAAAAAATCGTATATGGACAGGATCATTTGGAGGCCAGTGCAAATACGACGTTATCTGAGGAAGAGTGCAAAACAATCCATCAAACACGCGAAAAATTAGCTCGCCAGACAATTGATGATTATTTGGCAACGCAGGGCATTAATGTTTATGTCAGCAGTGCTGCGAGGAATGTGACTTATGCACCTGCCGGATATCCTGATCTCACCGTACCCGTTGGATATAGAGCCAATGGTGAACCGAAAGGTGCTCATATTACCGGCACATTTCTTAGCGAGCCTCAATTGTTAACGGTCGGCTATCTGCTGGAGCAGGCGACCAAGGGGACAGATCAAGCCCGCAAGGATCCTGACCTCGATGCTGCCATTGAGCGTAACGAGAATGCCGGGATCGTCTTCCGCCGCGCGCACTGAGTACGTTTCGCGAGCACGACACGGGCGGCGCGCAGGCGTCGCCCGTTGCCAATTTGCCCTTATCAAGCATGCCAGAAATGGCTAGAATGGCCGTCCATTGTTTGTCTGAAACAGGTCATCCCGATGCTCAAGATCTATAACTCGCTCACCCGCCAGAAAGAAGTGTTCCAACCCATCCGTGCCGGTCAGGTCGGGATGTATGTCTGCGGGGTGACCATTTACGATCTGTGTCATATCGGTCATGGCCGTACTTTCGTCGGGTTTGACGTGGTGGTGCGCTACCTGCGCTATCTCGGCTACAACGTCACCTTCGTGCGTAACATTACTGACGTTGACGACAAGATCATCAAGCGTGCGGCGGAAAACAACGAGTCGTGCGAGGCGCTGACCGAACGCCTGATTGGCGAGATGCATGCCGACTTCGACGCGCTCAATCTGCAGCGCCCGGATATCGAGCCGCGCGCCACCCTGCATATTCAGGAGATCATCACACTGGTCGAACAGCTGCTGGCCAATGGCAATGCCTATGTCGCCGATAACGGTGACGTGATGTTTGCCATCGACAGTTATGCCGATTATGGCCGTCTGTCCGGTCAGGATCTGGAGCAGCTGCAGGCCGGTGCCCGCGTCGGCGTCGAAGAGGCCAAGCGTAATCCGCTGGATTTCGTGCTGTGGAAGATGTCCAAGCCGGGCGAGCCGACCTGGGATTCGCCGTGGGGGGCTGGGCGTCCGGGCTGGCACATCGAGTGCTCGGCGATGAACTCCAAGCATCTGGGCAACCATTTTGATATCCATGGCGGCGGCTCGGATCTGATGTTCCCGCACCATGAGAACGAAATTGCACAGAGCTGCTGCGCCCACCACACCCAGTACGTCAATACTTGGATGCATACCGGCATGGTGATGGTTGACCGTGAAAAGATGTCCAAATCGCTGGGCAACTTCTTCACCATCCGTGACGTGCTCAAGGTGTATGACGCCGAAACGGTGCGCTACTTCCTGATGTCCGGCCACTATCGCAGCCAGCTCAACTACTCCGACGAAAACCTGAACCAGGGCCGTGCGGCACTGGAGCGCCTGTATACCGCGCTGCGCGGTATGCCGGTGGTGGCGGCGGCCGGTGGTGAGGTGTTTGTCGAGCGCTTCCGTGCGGCGATGGATGATGACTTCAATACGCCGGAAGCCTATTCGGTGCTGTTCGATCTGGCGCGTGAAGTGAACCGCCTGAAGGCGGAGAATGCGGCCGAGGCGGCGGGTTTAGCGGCCCGTCTGCGTGAGCTGGCCGGGGTGCTCGGCCTGTTGGAGCAGGATCCGGAAGCCTTCCTGCAGGGGGATGCCGGCAGTGACGACGAAGTGGCGGAAATTGAAGCCTTAATCAAGGCGCGAAACGATGCCCGAGCCAGCAAGGATTGGCCGGCCGCCGATGCTGCGCGTAATCGTCTCAATGAGCTGGGTATCGTGCTGGAAGATGGTCCGCAGGGCACCACCTGGCGCCGTCGCTAAACAGACGGTTAGCCCACGAGAAAAAACGCCACGCAATGCTCGTGGCGTTTTTTTTTTGCGCACAATTTTGCGTCGCAGCTGGCTACTCCTCTTCGGTCAGATAACCGGCCTCCAGCAGCCGGGCCTGCAGCAGCTCACGCGCGAGCTGGCTGTCGATCTCCAACCGGCCGCTATCCATATCCATGGCGATCTGCGCCGCCGGATCCGCATGGCGGATGATGTCTTGGATGGCGCCAGAGCAGCCTTCACACAGGATGTCTCCAATCAAGAAACTGTGGTGCATATAACCTCCTCGAAGATGAGCGTCCGGCGAGCTGTTCCGTGGCGGCGTCTGCGCAACAGGGATCAGGCGGGTTGGCTATCGAAGCCACTTTCGGCCAGGGCGTTCGCCACCGTCTCGGCCGCCAGCCGGGTCTCCAGGGTCAGCGTATGGGTGGGCAAGTCCACATTCAGTGTCGCGTCCGCATCCAGTTCAAGTATGGTGCGCCGGATCGTGGCGACGCAATGTTGGCAATGCATATCAGGAATCAGCCAGGTTTGCATGAGGGCTCCTTGGTAACGGGTGGTCAGGATCATGGGGACCAGCCTGCACCTTGACACCATGGCAAGGTCAAGACATCACTCACCTCGGCGATCAGGCTGGTATTGACCGCTTGACCTTACCATCATGTTAAGGTTGATGCTGCCAGCAGTCGTTATGTTCACATCATCATTTGGATGGTGCGGCGTTTGATACAGGGGGAGGCCATGCACAGATCCACGACACCACAACCCGCATCGTCACCGGGTACGGCCCGCGATTGGTTGCTGCCGGTCAGCGGCATGCATTGCGCGGCCTGTGCCACGCGTCTGCAAAAAGTCTTGCAGCATAAGCCGGGCGTGCAGTCGGCGGCGGTCAATCTGGCCACCGCCCAAGCGCAGGTCTCTACCTCGGCGGAGGTGACCTTCGAGCAACTCCAGCAGTGGGTGGCGCAAACCGGCTTCCAGGTGCGGCAGCAGACGTTGACGTTTACCATTACTGGCATCAGTTGCGCGGCCTGCGTGCAGCGCATCGAAAAACGGCTGCGTCGCGAGCCCGGCGTGCTGGCGATCGCGGTCAATGTCGCCAGCGGCCAGACTGCAATACAGGCGACGCCGGATCTGCGGTTGGATACGCTAGTGCCGCCGATCCGCAAACTGGGGTTTGATGTGCAACTGCCGTCCGCGACGGGCGACAGCCCCGCGCCGGCCGCAGTGTCGGCACCGCTGTGGCCGGTGGTGATCGCGGCCTTGTGCTCGTTGCCGCTGGTGGCGCCGATGCTGGCCATGCTGGTTGGCGTGCATCTCGCCATCCCGCCGCTGTGGCAGTGGTTACTGGCTACGCCGGTGCAGTGCTGGCTGGGCTGGCGTTTCTATCGCGGTGCCTGGCTGGCGCTGCGTAGTGGCGGGGCGAATATGGATGTGCTGGTGGCGCTCGGCACCAGTGCTGCCTATGGTCTGTCGCTCTGGCAGTGGATGCTGGCGTTGCGCAGTGACTGGGTGGCGCATCAGCCAATCGTCCCCGAACTCTATTTTGAAGCCTCCGCGGTGGTGATCACCCTGGTGCTGCTCGGCAAGTGGCTGGAGGCGCGCGCACGGCAGCAGACCTCGGCGGCGATTGCGGCCCTGCAGGCGTTACGGCCGGATCAGGCCGAGGTGTGGCGCGACGGACACTGGCAGTCGCTGGCGCTGGCGTTGTTGGCGGTCGGAGATACGGTGCGGGTCGCCGCTGGTGCACGCATTCCGGTGGATGGTGAGGTGTTGCGCGGCGAGAGCCTGGTTGATGAATCCCTGCTCACTGGCGAGAGCCTGCCGGTGCTACGGGCACCGGGCAAGACGGTGCTGGGCGGTGCGATGAATGGTGATGGCGTCCTCGAGATCCGAGTCACCCGGCTGGGGACGGAGACCACGCTGGCGCGCATTATCCGCCTGGTTGAGCAGGCGCAACTGGTCAAGGCGCCGGTGCAGAAGCTGGTGGATCGGGTCAGTGGTGTGTTTGTGCCGGTGGTGGTGGCGATTGCCGTGTTGACCCTGCTGGGGTGGGGGTTGACCACCGGTGACTGGCAACAGGCTATTTTGCACGGGGTGGCGGTACTGGTGATTGCCTGCCCTTGTGCGCTCGGGCTGGCGACCCCCGCCACCATCATGGTCGGCACCGGGGTGGCGGCCCGCCACGGCATCCTGATCCGGGATGCACTGGCGCTCGAGCAGGCGCAAGCGATCACCGATGTG
>JAYROM010000117.1:0-32523 GCA_041911695.1 Aeromonadaceae bacterium | reverse complement strand
ATCTCTTTTCTGGTCTGACGGCGCTTACTGCTGAATTCACTGTCGGCGAAGGTGAGCTGATGACTCATGATGAACCCTGTTTCATGGCTCCAGATGACGAACATGATCTCATATCAGGGACTTGTTCGCACCTTCCCTAGCTGATATGGGCGCCGAGGTGTGGTTGATTGCACCGCAATCATTAACCCGGCTATTGGAAAGTCTGGACTCACGCATCCACATCACCACAGGGGAAATTTCTGCTCCGGACTATGCCATCACGCTAATGAGCCTGCCTTATCTGCTCGGTATCAATAAGGAATCCGAGTTTGGACGTGCCGGCTATTTGAGTGCACCTTCCGGACTGGTGACCTGGTGGCAACAGCAACTAGGTGGCAACGGACGGGTACGGATTGGTCTGGCCTGGAGTGGCAACAGCACTCATAAAAACGACCATGAGCGTAGTCTGGCGCTGGCTGACTTGCTGGCCGTGCTGCCGCCGCACCTCAACTATGTGGTGGTGCAAAAAGATATCCGTGCCGACGATGCCGCGCTGCTGGCCAGCCAGTCGTCGCATCGCATCGCGCAGCCGGAGAAACAGGATTTTGCTGACACGGCGGCCTTGTGTGCCAGCCTGGATCTGGTGATCAGCGTCGACACCAGCGTGGCACATCTGGCCGGTGCGGTCGGCTGCCCACTGTGGGTGCTGTTGCCCCATAACCCGGACTGGCGTTGGCTACTCGGTCGTGATGACTCGCCGTGGTATGCCGGCGCACGGCTGTGGCGCCAGCCGGCACATGGTGACTGGCAGCGACCGTTACAAGCGCTGGCACAAGCACTGCTGCAAGCCTATCCTGAGCTGCAGCCCGCTGTGCTGCCAACCGGACACTGACCCCGATGACTGCCGCCGCCCCGTCCTCCCGCGACGATACCCTGGCCGCCGAGCGCTGGTTGCGCCGCGGCTTGCGACTGCATCGTCGGCAGCAGGCCGAACAGGCCGTGGCCGCGCTGGAGCGCGCCCTGAGCTACGATCCGCAGTTGGTGGACGCCATGTTATGGCGCGGCATCCTGGCCTATCAGCAGGCAGAATTGGCGCAGGCGGCACACTGGTTCCGTCAGGCCATCGGCCATGACCCGCAGTTGGCCGCGGCACACTATAACCTTGGCTTGACCCTGGAGCAGTTGGGTCAGCCCACAGCCGCACTCCACTGTTACGACGCGACCATCGCTCTGCAGCCTGACCATGTGCAGGCGCATAATAACCGCGCCATCCTGCTGCTCGAACTCGGTCACGCCGAGCAGGCGCTGGCCAGTTACGACTGGGCTCTGGCGCTGCGCCCTGAATATCTGGAGGCACGCTTCAACCGTGGCGTCGCGCTGGCCAGTCTGCGCCGCTGGCCGGAGGCCATTCAGGCGTATGAGACAGTATTGACCCTGGCGCCGGCCCATCATGGTGCCCGGTTTGCCCTGGCCATCGCCTGGCTGACCGTCGGTGACTGGGCCCGGGGCTGGCCGCAGTATGAGGCGCGTTGGGATTACCCGGCGGTCGCCTTGGCGCGCCTGTCGCGTCAGGCCCCCGAATGGGTGGGGCCGGCGTGTGCCGGCCAGCATCTGCTGGTCGATGCCGAACAGGGTTTCGGTGATACCTTGCAATTTTCCCGTTTTATCCTGGCCTTGCGGGCGCAGGGGGCGCGCGTCACCCTGCGTGCCCAACCGACACTCCATCGTCTGCTGGCCAATCTGCCGGTCGAGCAGGTGTTGGCGCCGAGCGCTGATGTTCCCGGTTGTGATGCACAAATCTCGCTGATGAGCTTGCCGGCCCCACTCGGGATCTCGACCGAGAATATTCCCGCTGCCGAGGGCTGGCTGCAGGCCCCCGCGGCCAGCGTGACCGACTGGCAATCCTGGTTGGCGACACACCCCGGCCCACGCATTGGACTGGTCTGGGCCGGCAATCCGCAGCATCACCAAGATGCCCAGCGCAGCCTGGATCTGGCCCTGCTACTGGCCGCCTTGCCCCCCGGATTGACCTATATTCCGCTGCAAAAACAGCCCGATAGCCGGGACGTGTCGCTGATGATGACCACCCCGCATCTGCGCAACCTGCCCCGCGCCTTGACTGATTTTGCAGACACCGCCGGGCTGTGCCAGCAGTTGGACCTGTTGATCAGTGTGGATACCAGCGTTGCCCATCTGGCCGGCGCATTGGGGGTCCCGGTCTGGTTGCTGCTGGCCTACCATGCTGACTGGCGCTGGTTGACCGACCGCGACGATACCCCCTGGTATCAGCAGACCCGGCTGTTCCGCCAGCAACAGGCCGGCCACTGGCTGCCGGTCTTGCAACAGGTCAGTGCGGCGCTACACGCGCGATTTGGGACGCAGGATTAGCCCAGCAACCATCAGGACAACGGACTCAGTAGCGCTACCACGGTCTGGCTGGAGAGGTTGGCCTGCGCCTGCAGGGCGGTGCTGACCGAGGAGAAATCACTTTGCCCGATCGCTTGCTGCACCGCCTGCCGTGATTGCTGCAAACTGCTGCTGTCGCTGCTACCGGAGAGGGTCTGCACCGCCAGTTGTGTTGAATCCTGCACCACCTGTTGCCGATAGCCGCGTAACTGCTGCACCGTCTGTAAAATCTGCTGCTGCAGGCTCTGGATCTGCTGCTGTACCGCCTGTTTCTGCTGACGGGTACTCGCGCCGCTGACCGCAGTAGCCAGCGCCCCCAGGCTGCTCTGTTGGGCTTGCAACCGCACACTGACCGCATTGCCGGCCGGCACGCGGATCCCCTGCCCGGACATCAACACCGGCTGACTGAGCTTGCGCACGTCACTGCTGCCAGCACTGAAGGTCAACTCACCGGCCTCATTCAGGTCGACAGAAATCCCCTCTTTCTGCAGCGCGCTATCGAGGGTGTCGGCGACCTCCTGACCGCTACTGCCCGCAGTCAGGTTGACGGTGACACCACTGCGGCTGGCCGGGAAATAGATGCGCAACTGCTCATCACTCGGCCGCGCCGACAACAGATCAACTTTGCTCAGCGTGTACTGTTGGGTGGCCCCGGTGTCCGACAGGGCGGTCGATTGCAGGTCGCCGGTCAGGCTACCGCTCTGCTGCAGGCTCTGGTCGAGTTGCTGCAGCTGTTCGGCCAGTTGATCGGCCTGGCTGCTGTCCTGATCCAGCTGACGATTGAGTTGCTGCAACTGGCGGTAGGCCCGCTGCAACCCGGCCTCACTGGCCTGGGTATCGGCCACCGTTGACTGTGCCTCGCCGAGCACCGACCAGCTCTGGAACTGCTCGACCCAGTCGCTACTCTGCCCGGTCAGGGCGGTGTCGGAGCTGATACCTGAGGTACCGCTGGACTGTGTGCTATCGGTGACTTCACCACTGGCACCGGCCTCGGTCGCGCTGTCGGTGGCGGTCTGGGTACTGCCCCGGGTGACGGCCAGCGCCTGGCTGGCCTGGCTATCCTGCAGCGCAGGCGCGGCATCCGTCGCCGGCGCCCACGCTGAGGTGAGTGCGGTGGCGTCCGAAGGGGTCGCAGAAGTGGTGCTGGATAGCGTCATCAACGGCTCACTCAATCAATTTCATTAAACAGACTGAGGCCCATGATGTTCGACAGCACCTGCTGTGTCACCTGCAGTGTGGTTAAAATCTCCTCAGAAGAGACCGTGGTCTCGGCATAGTCCGCCTCAGAGATGCTGTTACTCAGGTTCTCACTGTAGGTCAGGGTCTCGGTATGCGCGTCAGACAGGGTATCCAGCTGGTTGGAGCGCGCACCGATGCTGGCAATCGCGCTGCTCAGATTACTGCTATAACCATCAATCGTATCCAGCATGCTGCTCGCTGTGCTGTTATCGCCGGAAGAGAGGGAGGTCACCAGATCCGAGAGGTCATTGAAGATATTGCTACTGCCGGAGAAGAATACCCCCGACAGGTTATCGGTACTGGCCACCGTGATGCCGTCACCGACGCTGATCTCGCGCTGGTAGTCATCCCCGGCATAGCTATAGGTGCCGGTGCTCTCGTCATACACCACCGGCTCGGTGTCCGACTGGCTGCCAGAGAACAGATAATTGCCGCTCGAATCAGTGGCATTACTCAAGCTCACCAGGGTGTCGAGCAGGGACTGGACCTGGGTACCAATATCGGCCAGGTCGTCGCTGTCATAGGTGCCGTTCGCCGCTTGCACCACCAGATCACGAATCGAGCCGATGACATCAGTCATGGATGACATCTGCGTCTCTGAGGCATCGAGTTGGCTGCTGGCGGTGTCGATATTATCCAGATACTGGTTCAGGTTGTTCTGCTGCGTGGTCAGGTTGCTGACCCGCGAATAACCAATCGGATTGTCCGACGGCACATTAATACTCGAGCCGGTCGAGAGTTGGGTCTCGATATCGTAGTACTTGCTGTACTGGTCCTGCATGCTGTTCAGCAACAGGCGGGTCATTTGGGAAGAGCTGACGCGCATAGGGCCCCCGATCAGAACATGTTGAGCAAGGTATCGAACAACTCGTCAGCGACGGTCAATACCTTGGAGTTAGCCGAATAAAGGTTCTGGTAGCTGACCAGATCGGCCGCTTCCTCATCCAGATTGACCCCGCTGATCGAGTCCAGACTGTCTTGCAGCGTACTCTGCAGCGCGGTGGTGCTGGTCAGCGAGTCGGAGGCGTTGCTGCTCAACTGCCCCAACTTGGTCACCAGCGCGGTGTAAGTCGACTCTTGGTCACTGGCCAGATCGAGCATCGCCAACAGGTTGGTGTTGTCACCACTGCCTGCTGTGGCCGAACCGGAGAAAGCCAGATCATCACTGGTAAAACTGTCAACCACCGCCAGCGAACCGGCCGGGTCACTGCTGTCCCAGGTAAACAGATCCGTCCCGCTGTTCCCATCCAGGTCATAACCATCCGCCTGGGCGTCATTGAGCGCGGTAGCCACCGAGCTCGCCAGGTCATCCAGGGCGGTCTGGGTTGGGGTGAGGACATCGTTCACAAAGGCAAACAGCCCGCCGAGGCTGCCCGACATCTCCTCGCTGACCGAGGTGGTCTGCGAGCCATAGGTGACGGTCAGCCCATTCGTGCTATCCCAGGCCATGCTGCCGGCACTGCTGCCACTGACCAGGGTCTGCCCCTGCGGCAAGGTAATGGTGTAGCTGCCATCATCCTGTTGGGTGACATCAATCTCGACCAGCGAGCTTAGGCTGGTGATCGCCGCATCACGGGTATCCTCCAGCGAGCTGGTGTCCTGTCCGGTACTCTGCAGCGAGGTGATCTGCGCGTTCAGGTCCGCAATCTGCGAGGTCAGGTTATTCACCGTATCCATCGAGCTGCTGACTTCGCTGTCGACCTCGTCACTGATCTCGTCCAGATAACCGGACAAGGAGTTGAAGGAGGTGGCCAGCGACTCGGCATCGGTCAACACGGCGGTACGCAGCGAGTCATCATCCGGCGAGGCACTTGCCGCCTCCAACGCGGAGTAAAAGGTGCTCAGGTTGGTGGTGATGTTCAGCGAGTCGCTGCTCATCAGCTCCTCCAGATAGGACGCATACTCGCTGTAGTCGGTGTAGTAACCCACATCGGCGTTGCTGTTCCAGTTTTGCTGCTGCAGATAAAAACTGGTCTCGCGATTGACCGAACTGGCGGTCACCCCGCCGGAGGCCACACTGGTCAGGGTCACCGTACGCCGGCTGTAGCCATCGGTGGAGGAGTTGGCCACGTTATTACTGATGGCATTCAGCACCACCTGGGTGGCGCTGAGCCCGGAGGCGGCGGTAGAAATCAGGGACATGGCAGGGCTCCTCGCGGGCAGAAAACCCGGTACGCACTGGGCGTACCGGTGAATAGATGAACTCTCTGGTATAAGCGACCGCTCAGGACGCTGGCTTTAATGCCGACCGGGACAGCGCCGAGGAAACCGGCGTCGATACACTGGCAGACGGTGTGACCGCGGCCGATGGCAGCAGGGCGGCACGGTCCGCTGCACTGCGGCTGTCGGCAGACAGCGTATGTTGCATCTGCGCCACCATCTGTTGCTGCAGCCCGGTACTGTTCTGGTTGGCCATCGCCATCGCCAGTTGGCTGTCGCTCATCTCCTGATAGAAACGTAGGGTGTCACTGCTCAGCAGGCTGTCATCGCCCTGCAGCGCATCACTGGCCTCGCGCATCTGGTGCAACACCTGCTGCAGAAACTGCACCTCGAACTGACGGGCGACCCCGGACAGCGCCTGCTGCGAGTCCGGGTTGGTCTTGATGGCCTCCAGCCCATGCAGGTCCTGATAAAAACTCAGGTCGGGCATACTGCTCTGTTCAATCTGCATCTCAAATCACCATCAAATCGGCGTCCAGCGCGCCGGCTTCATGTAGCGCCTGCAAGATAGCCATCAGATCATCCGGGTTGGCACCGAGCGAGTTGATGGCCTTGACGATCACCTGCAACGAGGTCCCTTCCGGCCAGATAAACATGTTCTGTTGCGGATGATTCACCTGAATGCTGGTGTTCGGCGTGGTGGTGGTCTGGCCGTTGGACATGGCATTCGGCTGGCTGACGTTCGGGCTCTCGGTAATGCTCACCGTCAGACTGCCATGGCTGACTGCGGCACGCGTCACCTTGACGTCCTGCCCGATCACCACGGTGCCGGTACGGCTGTTGAACACCACCTTCGGCCGCTCACGCCCCATATCGACATCGATATCCTCAAACAGGGCCAGGAAGGCGACCCGCTGTCCCGGATCCTGTGGCGCGCGGACCACCACGGTGCCCGGCGAGGTGGCTTCCGCCACCCGACCCAGCCGCTGGTTGATGGCGCGCTCAACATTGCGGGCGGTACGGAAATTCGGGCTTAACAGATTGAGCACCACCTGCGGCTTGTCGGCAAAGGTCGACGGTATCTCGCGCTCGATGATGCCGCCCTCCGGGATGATCCCGCTGGTCGGCACATTCACGGTCACCGACGAACCGGACTGCCCTGCGGCACTCAGCCCGCCAACCACCAGATTGCCCTGGGCAATCGCATACACCTCACCATCCACCCCGCGCAACGGGGTCAGCAGCAGGGTGCCGCCACGCAAGCTCTTGGCATCGCCAATCGACGAGACGGTAATATCCACCTTCTGACCGCGCCCGCCGAAGGCCGGCAAGCGTGCCTGCACCGACACCGCTGCGACGTTCTTCAATTTGGGGTCGGTCCCTTCGGATAACTGCACCCCAAACTGCTTGAGCATGTTGGTCATCGACTGACTGGTAAACTGCACCTGGCTGCGATCACCGCTGCCGGACAACCCCACCACCAGCCCATAACCAACCAGCAGGTTCTCACGCACCCCCTGCACATCGACGATATCCAGCAACGGTCGGCTACGCGGAACCTCCGGCAGGGAGACCCGCGCCGAGACCGCGGCGCTGCACAACAACGCCAGTAAACATATCAAGCGGTTCATCTGCTCTCCTGACTAGAACGGTGACAGCGCACTGTTGAAGAATCGGCTCAGCCAGCCATTCTGGTTGCTGTCGGCCAACGCCCCACGACCGGCGTAAGCAATATGCGCATCGGCAATGCGTTGCGACGAGATGCGGTTGGCCTGGTCGATATCCTCAACCCGCACCGTCCCGCTCAGTCGCAGGTACTCATCGCCCTGGTTGAGACGGATCCACTTCTCGCCGCGAATGCGCAACACGCCGTTGTTCAGCACCTCGGCCACGGTGACCGTGATATAGCCAGACAGGCTGTTTTGTTGGCTGGAGGTCGCGGATCCGTCGAACGAGTTGTCCATCCCCATTTTCACCGCCAGATTGCTCCGACTCTTGCCGCCGATGGTCGGCGCCGTCAGATCGACATCGCTGGTCTTGCCGAGCTTGGTCGCCGCCTTCTTGCTCGACTGGGTACTTTCCGCCAGGGTCACGGTCAGGATATCGCCCACCCGATAGGCGCGACGGTCCTGAAACAGGGTGAACTGATAGTCGCGACGATACAGGCTGCCATCCTCGCCGCGCGCAGCGGCCGGCAGCGGCGCGGCCGGTTTCCACTCCGCATCGTCGTCCTTGGGCGGTTTGACCTCGTAGGTAGAGCAGGCGGCCAGCCACAGGGTCAGGGCCGCCAGGATCAGGCGTGACATGGGTTTCATCCGCTTACATATTCTGGCTGACGTACTGCAGCATCTGATCCGCGGCGGAGACCACCTTGGCATTCATTTCATAGGCGCGCTGGGTGGCGATCATATCGACCATCTCCTCGACCACACTGACGTTGGAGCTCTCCAGCGCATACTGTTTGAGCGAGCCGTAGGACTCTTCGCCCGGCACCCCTTCCACGGCATCGCCCGAGGCTTCGGTCGCCTGGTACAGGTTGCCACCGGTCGCCTTCAGGCCCGCCGGATTGACGAAGTTGGCCACCGTGATCTGCCCCAGACTCTGCGCGGTCGACTCACCGCTCACCGTGGCACTGACGGTGCCATCGGTGCCGATGGTGATCGCCGTGGTGTTGGCCGGCACCGTGATTTGCGGCTGCAGCGGCAGACCGGAGGCATTGACGATCACGCTCTCGGCGTTGACCTGGAACGCCCCATCACGGGTATAGGCGGTTTCACCGTTGGGCAGCTCAACCTTGAAGAAGCCATTACCATCAATCGCCAGATCCAGCTGGTTACTGGTGGTTTTGGTGTCGCCACTGGTAAACACCTTCTGCGTGCCGACCACCCGCACCCCGGTGCCGAGCTGGATACCACTCGGCGACTCGTTCTGCTGATCGAGCTTGGCCCCGGGCTGGGTCTGTACCTGATAGTAGAGATCCTGAAACGATACCCGGTCCTTCTTGAAGCCGGTGGTATCGACGTTGGCCAGATTGTTGGAGATGGTGGTCAATTTGGCATCCATCGCCGCCAGGCCGGTCTTGCTTACCCACAATGCACTCTGCATGGATCAACTCTCTTAACTTGAGGAACCGGAAACCAGTTCATTGCCCTGTTGGGCCTGTTCATCGGCACTTTTCATCAGCTTGACCTGTAACTCGAAGGTGCGGCTCATCTGCAGGCTCTGCACCATCTCGTCGATGGCGTTGACGTTGGAGTCCTCCAGGTAACCACTGGCCACCACCACATTGTCATCGCGCTCGGCCTGACCGCCGCTGGTCAGGCGAAACAGGCCATCGCTGCCCTTGGTCAGTTGTGAGGTATCCGGGTTGACCAGCTTGAGCCGGCCAACCTCGAGCATGGCCCCGCCGCCTGGCGGGGTGACCGAGATGGTGCCGTCGGTACCGATATCCATGTCGCGGTAATCGGGCAACACCAGCTCGCCGGCATCGCCGAGGACCGGCTGACCATGCAAGGTCAGGGCACCGGTACTGCTCACCGCCAGATCACCGGCGCGGGTATAAGCCTCCTCGCCGTCGCTGGTCTGCACCGCCAGCCAGCCATCGCCGCGGATGCCGACATCCAGCTTGTTGCCGGTCTTGACCAGCGCCGCACTGGTAAAGTCGGTCCCGGGCGCGAGCTCGGTCGCCATCACCCGGCTGTCGTAACCATCGCCCTGCACCGCCTGCGCCATCACCCGTTCGTAATCGGCACGAAAGCCGGTGGTCGCCACGTTGGCCAGGTTGTTGGCATGAATCTGTTGCGCCTGCAGGGCATGCTGGGCCCCGGACATGGCGGTATAAATCACCTTTTCCACGAATGACCTGCCATTAGAAGGCGTTGAACAACACGCTGGAGAGATCGCTGGCCGTGGTCAGCACCTTGGAGTTGGCTTGGTAGTTGCGCTGCAACGACATCAGGTCCACCAGCTCGGTGGTGATATCCACGTTGGAGTCCTCATACGAGCCGACAGTCAGGGTACCGGCCGTGCCCGAACCCGGGGTCGACAGGATGGCGTTGCCCGACTCACTGGTCGCATACCAGACGGTGCCGTCGCCCTGCTCCAGGCCATCGACGTTGACAAAGGTGGCCAGCACCACTTGCCCCTGCAGTACGGTCTCGCCGTTGCTGTAGGTGGCATACAGGTAGCCATCATCATCAAAGTAGACATCCGACAAGGTGCCGGCGGTGTAGCCATCCGCCTCATTGGTGGTGGTGGAGAAGTCCGAGCTGTACTGGGTAAAGTCGCTGTAGTCGATGCTCAGGCTGATGTCATCGGTGCTGTCCAGGTCAATGCTCAGCGTGACGGCAGAGGTCGGCGAGGTCAGGGCCCCATCGGTGTCAAAGGTCAGTGTCGTGCTGACGGCGGTACCGCTGCTGTCGGTCAGTGCCTCCCCGTCGACGGTGTAGTAGACACTCCAGGTATTGTCACCGGTCTTGACGTAGTACTGGCTCAGGGTGTGCTCCGCCCCCTGCGAGTCATACAGGGTCGAGGTGGTGGAGTAGTTGTAGGTCGAGCTGTCACTGGCATCGAAGGTGTCGGTGATGGTGGTCGCCGAGCTATTCATGTTCGACGCAAGATCCAGCGTGGTCGAGGCTTTGGCCGCCATGGTGGTACTGCTCACCTTGAGGTCCGTGACCTGACCGAGCTCCAGCTCCCCCTCGGCATTCACCGTATACCCCTGCAGGTTCCAGCCGCTACTGGTCACCACATTGTTATCGGAGTCAACCGAGAACTCACCGGCGCGGGTGTACGCGGTGGTGTTGCCATTGCTGATCACAAAGAAGCCGCTGCCGGAAATCGCCAGATCCAGATCGCTACCGGTCTCGACCAGCGAGCCGTCAGTGGAGAAACTCTGGGTCACGGTCGAGGCCTCGACCCCACCGGCCTGCCCGCCGCTGTACACGGCGGTAAACGCCGTGGCCGAAGATTTAAAGCCGGCGGTCGAGGCGTTGGCGATGTTGTTACTGACGGTATCCAGCGCATCACTGGTGGCCAACAGCCCGCTCATCCCGATGGTATACATTGACATATGCGACGTCCTTAAAGAGTTTGTCCTGCTTAGGATTGGGTAACACTGACCACGTCATCCAGGCTGACGCTGCTGCCTCCGGCCAGGTTCAGCTCCACCCCGTCATCATTCAGGGTGACCGACTGGACGGTCGAATTCAGGTACGGCGTCTGGGTGGTCGTCGTACCGCTACTGGTGGTCTGAATCGTCACGCTATAGGTGCCAGCATCCAGATCATCAAAGCTGAAGCTGTAGGTCCCGGCGGTCGGGCCACTGGTGGTATCGCTGCTCACCAGATTGCCCGAGCTGTCATAGACCGAGACGGTCATGCTGTCGGCGGCACTGTCCAGCGTCACCTGACCGCTGACGCTGCCGCTGCTGCTCAAGGTGGTACTGTCGGTTTCACTCAACACCTGCTTGCCGACCAGATTGGTACTCTGCAGCGCGGTCAGATCCTCGACATCACTGTTCGAGGTAGTCTGCAGGCTCTCCAGACTCTCCAGCGACTGGACCATGCTCAGCTGCGACAACTGGGTGACATATTCGCTGGAGTCTTGCGGATCGGTCGGGTCCTGATTCTGGATTTGGGCCACCAGCAGGTCGATAAACTCAATCTGCAGATCGCTGGAGGTCGAATCCGAGGAGCTGCTCACCGTGCTACTGGAGCTGGAGGAGGAGCTACTGCTCGAGGATGAAACGGCACTGATGGTCATGTGGGCGCTCCTTAACTCTGTTCACCGAGGCCGAGCAGCCCCTGCTGCATGCTGCCCAGGCGTTTCAGGACTTCGATACTGCTTTCAAAACTGCGTGATGCACTCATCATGTCCGCCATCTCTTCCATGCTGTTGATGTTGGCGTACCAGACATAACCATCGCTGTCGGCCAGTGGATTGCCCGGCTCATAACGCTTGAGTGGCGCATCCTGGCTGGCGACCACATCAGCAATCGCCACACTGGCGGAGCCCAGCGCCCCGGTCTCCTGTACCTGCTGATAGACGCTCTGAAACACCGGACGCACCGCATGGTAGGCCTCGTCCGCGCTGCCGGCGGCACTGTCGGCGTTGGCCAGATTGGAGGCGACAGTGTCGAGGCGCACGGTCTGCGCGCGCATGGCACTGGCCGCGATGTCATAGATATTGTCGAACGACATGTCTAGCTCCCCTCAATCGCGGTTTTCAGCCCTTTGAATTGCTGGTTAAGGAAGGTAATGCTGGTATCAAAAGCCACCGCATTCTGGGCAAACTTGCCCTGCTCAACCTGCAGCTCAACGGTATTGCCATCCTGAGAGGTCTGATAGGGCACGCGATAAAGCAGATCATCGCCGCTGGGGGCACTCACGCTATCGCCCTGGGCCAGTGTGGTCTCCACCGACGCCATCACCGAGGCATAGTCCAGATCCCGCGCCAGATACCCCGGGGTATCGACGTTGGCCAGATTGCTGGAGATGGCTTCTGCACGGTCCAGTTTGAGCTGCAGGGCATAGGGCGACAGCCCCAATGCCTCCTCGAAATGAATTCCCACACCGCCTCCTGTTGAGCTTGGGGTCACGCTTTGCGAGAATCAGTTAACAAAAGTCATGCCATAAGATTTTTATTGTTAAATATCAACATGTTGAATATTAAACATCCCGCAATCCCCCATCAGGCGGAAGCCCCCTTTCCGCCTCGACTGCCGCGCTGGCTGACCGGTAGGTGGCTGCTATTTCCGCTGCTCGGCCCCCTCGCCCCCGTGCTCGCCACAGCGGCCCCGGCACAGACGCCGCCTACCGCCGTACAGCAGACCCTGCTCACCGGATTGACCGAGTTGGCGCAGACCGCCTTGACCCAGCAGATCGCCAGCCAGGGCTGGCAGCAGACCCAAAGTGCGGTGAAGGCGTGGTTACCCGCGGGCAGTGCCCATCTGCCCCCTTGTCAGCAACCAGTGCGCATGAATCGCAGCAACCCAGCAGCGCCAGCGTGGGGGACACAGAACTATCTGCTGCAGTGTGACGACCATCCGGGCTGGAAAACCCGCGGCGAGGTGCGGGTCACCCTGACCTTGCCGGTGTGGGTGGCAGCGCAGGGGCTGGACAAACAGCATGCGTTGGTCGCCAGCGATCTGCGGGCGCAGGTGATGGAGGTCACCGACCTGCGTCGCAGTTTCACCCCGGCCAGTCAACCGCTGACCGGCTATCGCACCCTGCGTCGAATGAATGCCGGCGAGTTACTCAGCCCCGACCGGCTCGGCGCCCCCCTGGCCGTGCACAAGGGGGATCCGGTGACCATCTATGCCCGCGAGGCCGGTTTCAGTGCCAGCACCCAGGGCGAGGCTGATGCGGATGGCAGTCTGGGAGACATCATCCCGGTGCATAATCTGGCCACCGGTAAACGGATCCGGGCGCAGATCACCGCCGACCATGAGGTAGAAACCCGATATTGATCACAGACACCTGATGCCGGTGTCACCGCCTTTACACGCAAAGACCTAAAGTTTCCGCCCGGAAGTGTCGCTATATCTCCACGAGACAGATTGCAGGAGACGTCATGAAAATTTCGGGTGAGGACAAAAGCTCTTTGAGCAGTCTGATGGTGACCAGCACCGGCCAGATGGTGGTCAGCCCAGTGACGTCAGTCCGCAGTGTCAGCAGCACAACCAGCAGCAGTGATGACTACCAGGCCAGTGATGTGGCGCAGTGGCTGGATGAAGCCGGCGCGACCCTCGATGACAGCAGCGACATCGATATGGCGCGCGTCGACAGCATCCGCCAGGCGCTGAGCGAAGGCCAGTTATCACTGGATCCGCAGGCATTGAGCCAGGCCATTCTGGAGATGCATCGCGGATGAGCCCGAAAGAGTGCCTGCAACAGATTGTCAGCGGCGTGCAAATTGACCTGGCTGATTACCAGCAGCTCAAACGTCTGCTGAATGAACAACATAGCCTGCTCCGCCGCCGTGATGTGCGCGCCTTGACCGAACTGCTGAGTCGTCAGCAATCGCTGCTCAGCCGCTTACGCGACAGCGCCGGCCAGCGCACCCAGTTACTCAGCCAACTCGGGCTGGATGCCAGTGACCATGGCATGCGTGACCTGATGAACCGGCTGCCCACGCCACTCACCACCCGGTTGACCCCACAATGGAAACAGTTGCAGCAACTGGTTACCCAGTGCCAGCAGCAGAATGACATCAATGGCCGCTTGCTGGTGACCCAGTATGAGGTGATCCGTCGCATGCTCTACGGCGAGCCCTCCAGCGACTACGCCCCGGTCACCCCCGGCGGTAACGTACCGTATTGAACTCGTCAAGTTGCTGTTGCTCGCGACGCAACTGACGGGCGACCCCGGCCGCCTCACGCTGGCGCAGCAATAATTCCAACCCCTTGACGCGGCCCAGCTGCTCGCGCACCGCCTCCGTGGCCACCGCCAACGCCTGTTCCGCCACCAACGCCTTGTCCTGCTGTTGGGTGAGCAGGCGCTGCAGGTTGCGCTGCATCTGGTAGTAGTTGTCACGCACCAACCCCTGGCGCAAATCCAGCGCCACACCGAGATTGGCCAGCAGTTCACGTAACTGGCGCACACGTTGTTGCTCGCGCAGCACATCCGCCTGCAAGGCGGCACGGCGCTCACCGAGTTCGGCCAGCGCTTGCTGCTGCAGCGCCAGATAACGCGCCATCATGCCAGCACCGCCTGCAGCGCCTGCATACTCTGCTCACCATTGCTGCGCTCGTGCAGATCCTGGCGCAGAAAGGCCGCCAGCTGCGGATAGCGGCGTACCGCCTCATCCAGCTCACTGTCATGACCCGGTTGATAGGCACCGAGTGGTAGCAGCTCGCGCACCTGCTGGTAACGACCGAGCAACTGGCGTAATCGGGTGGCCAACTGCAACTGGGCGGCGGGGACCACCTGCGGCATCACACGGCTGACCGAGGCATTCACATCAATCGCCGGATAGTGCCCCTGTTCGGCCAGGGTACGGCTCAGCACCACATGGCCATCGAGGATGGCACGTGCCGCATCGGCAATCGGGTCCTGCTGGTCATCCCCCTCGGCGAGCACGGTATAGAAGGCGGTCAGGCTGCCCTGGGCCGAGGCGCCGTTGCCGGCGCGCTCAACCAGCTTGGTCAGCATCGAGAACACCGACGGCGGATAGCCACGGGTCGCCGGCGGCTCACCAATCGCCAGACCAATCTCACGCTGCGCCTGGGCGTAGCGGGTCAGCGAGTCCATCAACAGCAACACATCCTGGCCACGGTCACGGTAATACTCAGCCAACCGATGACAGAGCTGGGCCGCGCGCAGGCGCAACAAGGGCGACTGGTCTGCCGGGGCGGCGACCACTATCGCCCGCCGCCGTCCCTCTTCGCCGAGCGCCTGCTCGATAAACTCACGCACCTCACGACCACGCTCGCCAATCAGGCCGACAATCACAATCTGGGCACTGGTAAAACGGGTCATCATGCCAAGCAGCATGCTCTTACCGACCCCGGAGCCAGCAAACAGCCCCATGCGCTGGCCCTTGCCCGGCGTCAGCAGGGCGTTCAGACAGCGCACCCCGACATCCAGCGGCTGACTGACCGGATGACGTAATAACGGATTGGGGGACGACCCATGCCAGCGCACCGCCTCCCCGGCGGGCAGCAACGGCTGGCCATCCAGCGGTTGCAGCAGGCCATCCACCACCCGACCAAGCAGATGATCGCCCAGATAGAGGGTCTCACTGCCGACCAGCGGACGCACCCGCGCCCCGGCCTGCAGCGCACCGGCCTCAGCCAGCGGCATCAGATAGGTGTAGGCATGATCGAATCCGACCACCTCGGCCTCAACCACCCCGTGCGCCGCCTCAATCTGGCAGCGCTGACCGAGCGGCATCGGGCAGCCAGCCACCGCCAACGTCAGACCGGTGACCCGCACCAGACGACCGTAATGGCGACAGACCTCGATCGCGGGCAAGGGTTGCGCCAGCAGTTGGTGATACCAGTCCTCCAGCATCAGACGCTTCCTGCCAGCAGGGTGGCGACGTGATCCAGCGACTGCTGTAGCCGGTCAGCACACAACGACTCAATGGTGCTGTCCGGGCAGTCGATGCGGCAATCCCCGCGCTGCAAGGTCGGCGCCGGGCGCAGCGGCCAGCCACCACACTCAGTGACGCCGACGGCGGCCAGCGCCGCGCAATCATCTGGATGTAGCCATAAGGTCAAACTCTCCGGCTCGACCGGCAGGCTATCCAGCACCCGCTCCACCAACGCCAGCATCGCATCCGGCGTCTGGCGCAGCTCACGCTGCACCACCTGTTGCGCCACCTGGCTGACCAGCTGTAACAGCAGATCACGTTGCAGCGGACGTTGCGCCTGTTGCCAGGCTTGCAGCTGGCCGATCAGCGCCTGCAGCGGCGCGGCCGCCCGATCGAAGCGCGCGCGGCCCTGGCCATCGCCGTGGGCAAACCCCTGCTGCTGGCCATCGGCGCGCCCTTGCTGCAAACCATCGGTATAACCGGCTTCGCGCCCCGCCTCATGGCCGACACGATACCCCTGCTCCTGCCCTTGGTCGAAACCCTGCTGCCAGGCTTGTTGCGGGTCTGGCGCGCTCACCGCCTGACCGGCAAACGGCAGATGGGGAAACCGATAGGGACGAACCGGGTCCTGATGCTCAGCGCTGGCCGTCACCAGCGGTGATGGGGTGAACGCGTTCATCAGCTCAGCACCGGTTCATCAAACAGCTGGATTTCGATCTCGCCTTGATCGACCAGGCTGCGCACCTGCTGCATGATCTCGCCACGCGCCTGCTCGACCTTGCTGAGCGACACCGAGCCTTGTCCCTGCATCTGGGTCTCCAGTGCCTGCGCCATACGTTTGGGCAAGGCACCGAGTACCGCCTTGCGGAAGCTGGTTTCGGTGCCCTTGAGCGCCACGGCCAGCAATTCGCTCGGGATCTCCTGCAACAGCGCCTGCAACACCTCGTTGTTCTGTTTCTTCAGGATGTCGAAGTCGAACATGTTCTTCTCCACCGCCACCGCCACCTCGGTGTCGTACTGGCGCAGCATCTCCATCATCCGGCTGCGATCGCCGCGATAACGGTTGAGGATGTCCGCCACCTGACGCACGCCATCCACCTGGGTGCCGGCCTGCTCCGCGACATAGTCGAGACACTGGCTGATGGTGCGTTGCAGCTCCTGCAATACCACCTCGCTGATCTCTTTGACATTGGCCACGCGGAACAGCAAATCATCGTGGGTCTCTGGCGGGAACACATCCAGCACCGCCGACGACATCTCGGCCGGCAGGAAGGCGAGCAGCACCGCTTGCAGCTGCGGATGCTCGTTGACAAAGAAACGACCAATCACCTCGGGCGGCACCCACTGCAGCAACTGCAGCTCCTGACTGACCTCATCGCCATACAGACCATCGAGCATGCTGCGCGCAAAGCGCGGGCCAAGGGCCATATCCAGCGTGCGCTGCAGATAATTACGCGAGGTGCCGTTGATCCCACTCTGGTTCTTATAGTGGGCAAAGAACTGCTGCAGGATCCACTTTGCCTCGGCGGTGGAGACGTTTTTCAGCCGGGCGATCGCGCCGCTCAAGCGGCGCACCTCGTCACGGTTCAGGCGTTTGAAGATCTTGGCTGCCGCCTCTTCACCCATGCTGAGCATCAGGATGGCGGCTTTTTCCAGATCGTCGATATGAATGTCGACCGCCGCCTGGTTGATATTAAGATCGGTCATGTTGGCCATTCACCCACAGTTTGATGACTTCGGTTACGCGTGCTGTTTCCTGATCCACCAGCAGATGCAGATGCTTGAGCTGGACATCCAGATCACTGCCCACCGGCGGCAATTCATCCACCGACAACGGCGGCAGATCATGGCCACCGCCGCCCGGGAACACATCATCCAGCAGGCGCATCACATTCGGGTCCATCTCGGCCGGCAGGTTGCCAGCACTGGCGCCGCCGGCCGCCCCCATCGCCAATGTCGGCTCGGCGTGCGCCTTGTCCGCGTCGGCCGGCGCCGTCTCCTGGCGGTGCTGTGCCACCAGATGACGCACCAATGGCCGAATCCCGAGCAGCAACAGCAACAAACAGAGCAGGCTGCCCAGACCATAACGCACCCCGGTCTCGAACAACGGATGCTGCCACCAGGCCTCGCCAAAGTTGCCCGGATCGACCGCCGCCTCGGTGAACGGGAAGCTGGTCAGGCTGATCTGATCGCCACGGTCCGACTCAAAGCCAACCGCTCGTTCAATCAGATCATGGATCTCGTCCAGCTGCGCCTTGCTCCAGCCGCCCTTCGGCGCCATCGCCTGGTTGAGCAATACCGAGACATGCAGACGCTGCAGGCGTCCCTGCTGGAACTGGGTATGAGTCACCGCCCGGCCGGTCACATAGTCGCGCTTGAACTCACTGCGCTCGTTGCGGGTGGTATCCGGGGTGGTACTGGCCTGCGCCGTGGCCGGGGTCGCACCGTTTTTCTTGTTCGCGGCGGTATCGGCGGCGGTCTGCGGCGGGCGATTGGACAGCGAGCCCGGAATGCCGGCGGCAATCTTATCCAGACTGTTATCCTGCTTACCGCTCTCGCTGCGCAATACCGGCTGACCGGGTAGCGCCTCTTCGGTCTGCTCGACGCGATTGAAATCGACATCTGCCGCCACCTGAATGCGGAAGTTGTCACTGCCCAGCATCGGATAGAGCATGTCGGCGGCACGCTGGCGGATATAGTCCTCCAGCCGACGCACGTAATCGATCTGCTGCACGCTGAGATGGCCATCACTGTCACCCTCATGCAGACGAGCACTGAGCAGGCGACCGGCCTGATCGACCACCGTCACCGCTTCGGGCTTCATCCCGCTGACACTGCCTGCCACCAGGTTGATGATCGCCTCGACCTGGCCCGACGCCAGCTCGGTGCCGGCGGCCAGATCCAGCATCACGGCTGCGGTCGGTTTTTCCTCTTCACGGCCGACAAACAGGGTGCGTTTCGGGATCGCCAGATGGACCCGCGCACTGCGCACCCCATCCAGACCGATAATGGTGCGGGCCAGCTCGCCTTCCAACGCACTGCGATAGCGCATGGTCTCCATAAACTCGCTGGTACCGAGGCCAATCTTGCCATCCAGCCCCTCCATGCCGGAGGGCATCGCCGCGCGCACGCCATGCGCGGCCAACTTGATACGCACCTGCGCCAACTGGCTTTCCGGGACCAGCACCTGACCGGTGGCCGAGTCCAGGCGGAACGGGACCTGATCCTTTTCCAGCAACTCGAGGATATTGGCGGTGTCATACATCTCCTGACGACCATACAGCGGCACATAGCTCTGGCTGGCGGTCCACAGGATCACCACGATACTGGCCGCCACCAGTGCCGCCAGCAAGGCAATCACCAGCATGGAGCGATTGTCGCGTGACTGGCCACGCCAACGCTCAAACAGGGATCCAACCGCCTGCTTGGCTTGTCCGGCCCGCTCGTCCAGTTTCAATTTACGGCTACGTTCACTCATCCATCAGACCCTACAGCGACATGTCCATGATGCTATCCATCCCGCTCATCACCTTATTGCGCACCTGGACCAGCGCAGAGAAGCCCAGGCTGGCCTTCTGGTTGCTGATCATGGTGCCAACCAGATCGGTGCTGGTGCCGGCTTCCACCGCCTGCATGCGCGCACTGGCATCCAGTTGCTGCGCATTGACGTTATCGATCGCCGCCGATAGGTAACTGCTGAAATCGGCGGGCGCCGCACCGCTTACGGCGGTGCTGGTCTCTTCGGCCGCTGGGGCAATCTCTGTTGCTGCCGGCGCTTGCGCGGCGGCGGTCAGTGCTTGCATCTCGGCCAACAGGTCACTGCCTGCGCTGACGGGCGCTATCCACATACCCTGTATCCCCTTGCTCTTGTCATGCGTTGTAATGGTTGTTGTTAACAGACCAACTGGTCGATATCGATGCCCTGCTCACGCATGGCGGCGAGTTTGTAGCGCAAGGCGCGGGTGGTGAGCCCCAGCGCCTCGGCGGTACGGGTACGGTGGCCATCAAAGCGACGCAAGGTCTCGAGCACACACTGGTACTCCGCCTGGCGCTTGCTGGCATGCAGATTGACGCTGGCTGACGCCCGCCCCTGCGCCGATGTGCCTGCCGCCGCCGGCAGCGTGGCCGCACCGGTGGGCACATTGGTGGCTAACGGCGCACTGAGAGAGACCCGCGCATACTCCGGGGCCAAGCTCAGTGCGCCGCCCTGCGCCATGCCGGGCAACCGCAGGTCATCCGGCTGCAGGGTCAGACCCCGACACAGGATCAGCGCGCGCTGGATGACATTCTCCAGTTCACGCACATTGCCGGGCCACGGCCAGGCCAGCAGCTGTTGGGCAGCCGCCACACCAAGGCGAAAACCACCGTCCGGGGCATAACGGTCAATAAAGTGTTGTGCCAGCGGCAGGATGTCGGCCGGCCGCTCACGCAATGCCGGCCAGCGCAGAGGCAGCACATCCAGGCGATAGAACAGATCCTCACGGAAGGTACCGGCGGCGACCATGGCGCGCAGATCGCGATTGCTGGCCGCCATGATGCGTACATTCAGCGCAATCCGCTGATGGCTGCCCAGACGCTCTACTTCACGCTCCTGCAACACGCGCAGCAGCTTGGCCTGCAGCGGCAGGGAGAGTTCGCCAATCTCGTCGAGCAGCAGGGTGCCGCCCTGGGCCAGCTCAAATTTTCCCGGCTGACTTTGCGTCGCGCCGGTATAGGCCCCTTTGGCCACGCCAAACAGCATGGCTTCGAGCATATTCTCGGGAATTGCCGCGCAGTTGACCGCCACATAGGGGGCGTCGGCACGTAACGAGTGGCGATGAATATAGCGCGCCAGGCACTCTTTGCCGGTGCCCGACTCACCGCTGATCAGCACGGAGGCGTCGGTGCCCGCTGCGCGGCGGGCCAGCTGTAATACCTGACGCGCCACCGCAGAGCAAACCACCATCTCCGGTTGCGGTTGCAACAGGGCATAGAGGTCATCCAGCGCGCGCAGTAACTGCTGTACGCTGCACGGCTTGTGTAAATAATCCATGGCGCCATGGCGCAAGGCGTCACTGGCCAATTGGTCCTCATGGGGGGCGACCAGTACCAGAATCAGACTATGGGGATAGTGCTGATGGTAGCGGGCAACCCACTCTGCCAGGCTGGTCGTCTCATCCTGAACATCCAGCACGATGACGGCCGGCATCTCCCCCGGCGCATCCAGTGCCGCCGGCGACCGATGACTGACGGTCCAACCGGCCTGCTGCAACACCCCTTTCCAGGTATCATGCCGCAGCGGCGTCTCCCCCACACTGCACACATGGCGCGCAGGCTGTGTCAGCGCGCCTTGTTGTTCCCTTGCCATACTTCCCTACCTCGTGGCACTGCCAAATCCCCTTGTGCGGGTACAGTTATGCCCGACAAGGCTTATCTATCGTTGATGGGGCTATTACAGGGACGGCCAGTGACTGCCGATCGGCAGTGGACCACAGAAAGGAATAGACGGCACTGCCTGGAGACAGTACCGGCAACAGATATCCGTGTTATCTGGCAACCCCGCTATCATGACTCCAAACGGAGTGGTAGACCGGAGGCTTTGCGTCCTGCCCTTTCGGCGCAGTTTGCCCTGTTATCATCCACCACAAAGGCAATAAATGACCGCCTTTTACCCACGCTGACGCATGGTAGTGGTTTTCTTAAATAAAATAAGACTGAATGGTGTAATATAACGTTAAGTTATCATTAAGTATTTTTAAAAAATATGCGAATTTAAAAGATATTTTCGTAAACTTACACAAAAATGACGATCTCAGATCAAATAAATCCAATACCGTTGTTTATTTACACAATTAACCAAGCGAACCCTGGATGTCTAGCTGGACGTTATCCCCAATTTCGTTGTAAGAGAGCACATGCAGGCCACGGGCAAAAGTTCGCGCATAGCGGGCCAGCAACGGACGCAATTGCGGCATGACGACCAGTACCGGCGCCACCCCTTGGCGTTGTAGTTGATCGCGCACGCCGGGCATGCGCTGCTGCAGTTGCGACAGCAGTTGCGGCTCAATCGGGAATGCATCCAGCGCCACCTTGCCCTGTTGCTGTGCCTGGCGCAGCGCAGTAAGCAGGGTCTGCTCCAATCGCTCCTCAAGGGTAAAGGCGGCCAGCTTGGGCCGCTCACCCATCAGTTGACGCAGCAGCGCGCGGCGCAGCACACAACGCACATCGGCGGCCAATACCACCGGATCCTTGGTCCCCTCGCTACTGTCCAGCATGCTGGTGGCAATCGCCCGGATATCCAGCAGACTGATCTGCTCGCGCAGCAGTTGGCGCAACACGCGCAGCTGCTGGATCGGGGTCAGCGCGGCCATCAAGGCTTCGGAGAGCTTCGGCGCCAGCGCCACCAGTCGCTCATGCAGTTTGCCCACCTCATCATGGCCGAACAGCTCTTCCATGTTCTCGCGCATCACCTTGCTGACATGGGTGGCAATCACCGAGGCCGGCTCAATCACCGAATAGCCCATGTTCAATGCCTTGGCACGCAGGTCCGGCTCAATCCACACCGCCTCCATGTCGTAGGCCGGATCACGGGTCAGGATGCCATCCAGCTTGCCGTAGACCGCCCCGTTGCTGATCGCCATCAGCTTCTCCGGCTCCACCCGCCCCTGGGCCACCGGCACCCCGGCCAGCCGGATCTGGTACTGATCGGCCTTGAGATGCAGGTTGTCCTTGACGCGGATCTCCGGCATCAGAAAACCATACTGTTCGGAGAGGGTTTTGCGAATCCCGCGCACCCGTTGCAGCAACTCGGCCCCCTTCTCCTTGTCGGCCAACCGCACCAGCCGGTAGCCGAGATCCACCACCAGCGGATCAACGAACGGCAGATCGGTCCACGCCAGCTGTTCACGCGGCGACTCGGTCTTGCGATCCACCAGCGCTTCGGCCTCTTCCAGCGCCACCTGCTGCAGTGCGGTCTGTTGTGACCGCCAGCCGGCATAGGCCAGCACGGCAGCAAAGGTCAGGAAGGCCAGTGTCGGCATGCCCGGAACCAGACCGAGCACCAGCATCACCCCGGCGGCGGTAAACATCACGCGCGGCGAGGCCAGCAGTTGGCGACCGACCAGATCGCTCATCTCCCCTTCGTCGTTGACGCGGGTAACGATGATGGCGGCAGCGGTCGACATCAGCAGCGACGGAATTTGCGCCACCAGGCCATCACCGATGGTCAGCAGCGCATAGCGCTGGAACGCCTCGGCGGCCAGCATGTTGTACTGGAAAATCCCGATGGCGAGCCCGCCGAGCAGGTTAATCAACAGCACCAGCAAGCCGGCAATCGCGTCACCGCGCACGAACTTGGAGGCGCCGTCCATCGCACCGTAGAAGTCCGCCTCGCGGGCGATCTCCTGCCGCCGCGCCTTGGCACTCTTCTGATCCAGCAGGCCAGCATTCAGATCGGCATCAATCGCCATCTGTTTGCCCGGCATCGCATCCAGGGTAAAGCGCGCCGACACTTCCGAGATACGCTCGCCGCCCTTGGTGATGACCACAAAGTTGATCACCATCAGGATGACAAACACCACCAGGCCGACCACATAGTTGCCGCCGACCACCACTTCGCCAAACGACTGGATCACCTTACCGGCGGCATCCGCACCATTCTGGCCATGCAGCAATACCACACGCGTCGAGGCGACGTTGAGTGACAGCCGCATCAGGGTGGCAATCAGCAGCACGGTCGGGAACAGTGAGAAATCCAGCGGCCGGCGTGCTGACACCGACACCAGCAGTACCAGCAAGGCGAGCACGATGTTGAAGGTAAACAGCGCATCCAGCAGCCAGGCCGGCAGCGGCAGGATCACCATGGCCAAAACCGCCAGCAACAGCAGCGGCACGCCAGTATAGGATTGGGTCAGACTACGCCAGTTCACAGGCTTACCTCTTTGCTTTCAGTCACGCAGTGCATCACTGTTTTTCTTTGGATAAATGGGCCGGTACCGGCAAATTGGCCAAGGGTCGTGGCGCCTTGCCACGGCCAGCCTGATAGGCTTTGAGTTGCATCACATGGCTCAATACCTGGGCCACCGCGTTATACAGCGACGCCGGGATCTCCTGATCCACCCGCGTCGAGTGGTAGACGGCGCGCGCCAGCTCCGGCAGCGGCAGTACCGGCTTGTCCAGCTCAGCGGCCAGCTCACGGATGCGCAGCGCCATCTCGTCGATCCCCTTGGCCACCACATAGGGCGCCTTGGCCTTGCGCTGGTCGTAACGCACCGCCACCGCATAGTGGGTCGGGTTAACCAGCACCACGTCCGCCTTGGGCAGGCGGCGTTTGAGGTGGGCACGCGACAACATCACCTGCATACGGCGAATACGCATCTTCACTTCCGGGCGACCTTCAACACTGCGTCGCTCCTCTTTGATCTCCTGCTTGCTCATACGCAGCCCCTTGAGCAACTGCCACTGCTGATAGGGCACATCCAGCACTGCAATCAGCCCGAGCAGCAGCGCCATCCCCAACCAGGCGCCGGAGAGCAACTGCAGCCCCTGTTGCATCGCCAGCGCAAACGGCATCTGGCTCAGCCCGACCAGCAGCGCCTGGTTCTGGCGCAGTTGCAACCAGAGCACGCCGCCGACCATCAGCACCTTGAGTAGCGCCTTGCCCGCCTCGACCGCATTTTTGGCGGAGAACAGCCGGCCCAAGCCCGCCAGCGGATTGAGGCGCGATGGCTTGGGCAGCAGGTTGTCCCACACCAGCACCGGCCCACCGGGCAACATGCCGAGCATCACCAGTGCCAGCGCCAACAGCCCAAACGGCGGCACCAGCAGGCCGAGCATGTCGACCAGCGCATGGCCCAACCGGGTGACCATCAGCGACGGCGTGTGTGCACTCTGATAATCGATCTGGAACTGGGTGGCCATCTGCGACGCAAAGAAGTTGCCGAACGACTGTGACCAGGTATGCAGGCACAGACTGCCAAACAGCATCAGCCCGGCATTCACCAGCTCACGCGAGCGGGCCACCTGCCCCTTGCGTCGCGCCTGGCGCAGGCGGCGGGGTGTCGCCGCTTCGCTACGATCCTGGGCATCGGCCATCGACTAGTGCCCTCCTATCAGTGAGGAGAGCGCACCAATCAACTGCTCGACCAGATCCAGATAGCGATTGGGAATCCCGCTCAAGGTCAGCAGCAAGGCAAACAGGCCGATCAACATCGCCATCGGGAAACCGAGCGAGAAAATATTGAACGCCGGCGCGGTACGGTTCATCACCCCGAACGCCAGGTTGACCAGCAGCATGGCAAACACCGCCGGGAAGGCCAGCGACAGGCCGCCGGCAAAACACCAGGCCACCAGCTTCCAGATCTGATCCAGGCCGAGGGCATACAGTGAGCTGCCCGGCGGCCACAGGCGCAGGCTGCTGACCAGCAGATCCAACATCACCAGGTGGCCGTTCATGGTCAGGAACAGCAGGCCGCACAGCAGCGCCAGCAGCTCGCTGACCACCGGCGAGCTCTCGCCGTGCAACGGGTCATTGATCACCGCCATCGCCAGCCCCATCTGCTGCGACAACATATGGCCGGTGAGCCCAAGCAGCCAGAACAGGCAGTGCACGCCAAAGCCAAACAGCAGACCGAACAGGATCTCGCCACCGGTCAGCAGCGCCGCGGCCGGCGAAATCGGATCAACATGGGGGACCGCCGCATGGTGTAGCGGCGCCACCAGCAGGGCGAGCAAGAACGCCAGCATCAGCCGCACCCGCAGTGCGACCTGATAATCACCGAGCAGCGGCATCGCCCAGAAGGCAGCGCTGATGCGCACGAACGGCCACCACCAGATGCCAACCCAGGCAATCAGTTGTGCCGCATCGGGGGCCTGCCACCCACTGCCCTGCAGACCCTGCATCAGCCGATCGCTCCCGGAATTTGTTCAAAGATGGCGTGAAACAGGGCACTGATCTGACGCAATATCCACGGCCCGGTAAACACCAGCACCAGCAACGTAACCACCAGACGCGGCAGGAAACTCAGGGTCTGCTCCTGGATCTGGGTCGCGGTCTGGATCAGGCTGACCAGCAGGCCGACCAGCAGACTGGGCACAATCAGCACCATCACCAGCACGATCACCAGGGTGACCCCCTGGCTGACCAGTTCGATACTTTGTCCCGGACTCATGGCCCCAGATTCCCGAAACTGGCGGCCAGCGAGCCGACGGTCAATGCCCAGCCATCCACCAGCACAAATACCATCAGCTTGAACGGCATCGAGATCACCAGTGGCGACAACATCATCATCCCCATCGCCATCAGCACGCTGGCGACCACCAGATCGATGACCAGAAACGGAATAAACAGCATGAAGCCAATCTGGAAGGCGGTGTTCAGCTCACTGAGCACAAACGCCGGCATCAGCACGCCAAACGGCACCTCAGCCGGTTTGAGATGGGTCGACTCGCCGGCAATGCGCAGCACCTGCTCCAGATCGGCCTCGCGGGTCTGGGTGAGCATAAAATGGCGCAGCGGCACTTCCGCCTTGGTCAGCGCATCGGGCAGCGTCAGGCTGCCTTGGTCGTAGGGCAAGAACGCCTCCTGATACACCTGCTGCCAGACCGGTCGCATGATCAGCAGGGTCAGGGTCAGCGCAATCCCGAGCAGCACCCGGTTGGGCGGGCTGGACTGCAGCCCCAGCGCCTGGCGCAAGATCGCCAGCACGATGATGATGCGGGTAAAGCTGGTCATCATCAGCAGCAAGCTCGGCAACAGGCCGAGCAGGGTCATAAAGAACAGGATCTGCAGCTTGATGTGGTAATCCTGCCCGCCCCCACTGCCGGGCAGCACCGAGAACAGCGTCATATCGGCCGCGTGGGCCAGGCCACCGCCCACCAGCAGCAAGCTGAGGCCGGCAACGCCGCGACACAGGTTACGCATCGAGCCCATCAAGCAGTTGCTCGTCCACGATCTCGGTCAGACGCAGACCATATTTGCCATTGACCAGTACCACTTCGCCACGCGCCAGCAGGTGACCATTCACCCGCACGTCGAGCGGGGCGCCAGCGCGCTTGTCCAGCGCCAGCACCGTGCCTTTGCCGGCCTGCATCAGCTCGCCGAGTGGCAACTCAGTACTGGCCACCTCCAACGTCACCCGTACCGGGATCTGACGGAAGAAGCGCAGATCGCGCGAACGCTGACCGGTGGTTTCCGGCGCCGCCGGGGATAATTCCAGTTCGTCCTGCTTGTCAAACAGGCCGTCAATGCTATCCAGACCGAGGTCCAGCAGCGGGTCTTGGTTCTCATTCATGACTGCGTCATCCTCACTCTTTCACATCCGCAACCTGAAACACCAGTTGACCCTGATGTTCCGCAATATGGCCATGCAGGCAAACCTGCGCGCCGAGACAAGCCGGCAACGGCTCGCCGAGTTGTAATGGCAGCAGGTCACCCGCCTGCCATTGGCTGACATCGGCCAGATTCAGTTGCCAGCGCTGCATGATCACCTGCAGACGGACCGGCACCTGGTGCAACGCCTGCTGCAGCGCGCCATCCAGATCGGTGACCGGACGCTCGCCGCTGTCGGTCGATAACGGCCAGTACAATTGCCACTCGATGGTGTGTTCGCCAACCTGCAACGCAACCTGGCTGCACAGCCAGCGACCGCTGTCCGGCAACTGCTCGGCCAAGGCGCCAGCCACCTCCCAATGGGCGGGGGCGTCGTCTAGCAACGGCGACAAGATATCCAACTGGTGCTGCAACAGACGCTGCAGCAGGCGTACCTCGGTATCGGTCGGCTGACGACGGCTAACATCCCGCGCCGGACTCTGTGGCCGGCCACCAAAGAACAGCACCGCCAACTGGAACAGCGTCTCTGACGCCATCTGCATCAGCGCGCATTGCGCTGCCTGGGCATCCGCGTCAGCGCGCGCCAGCAACCACAGGCTCGCCTCGTCCTGCTCAACCGGCAGTTCACTGACCACAAACGGGGTCAGCCGCAAGCTACAGGCCTGACCGGAAAACAGCTGACTCAGACAGTTACCGCACAGGGCAGCAAATGCGCGACGCTGGGCATTGATCACTTGCAGCGGCGCCTGGCTGGCGGTATCCGCTTGCAACAGATCCAGCACCGGAAACCTGTCGGCCTCTTCGCCCCGCCACAACCGCCCTTCGTTGGCGGCTGAAAATTCGGCTTTGGACATGCGTTGCGCAGCCTCCCTCTGGAAAATAAAAAATCCAGTGGAGAAAGCGACAAGCCTTCGGCAAAACTTTAATGTGCAGGCGAAATAATTGAATAAATTTTCAATTAACTGATAAATAAACGGTTTTCATTGCGTCATCGTCCCGTGGCGCGGGAGGCAGCCCGGATTTGACAGTTGGCGGGGCATCCCTGATCCTGAACATCTCCTCTTTTTGTGATCTCAAACCAGGACATCGACATGTCTCCTTATCTGTTTGTTGCGGTCGGCGGAGCCTGCGGCTCCTGCCTGCGCTACCTGCTCACCCAGGTGATGACCACGTTGCTCGGCAAGAATTTCCCGTTCGGCACCCTGACCGTGAACCTGCTCGGCGCGCTGATCATCGGCATGACCGCCGGCGCCATCCAGCAGGGGGTGCTGGGTGCCCATCCGTGGCGCCCGCTGATCATGGTCGGCATTCTCGGCGGCCTGACCACCTTCTCCTCGTTCTCGCTGGATACCCTGCTGCTGCTGCAACAGGGCGAATGGCTGAAGGGGGTCGTGAATGTGGTACTCAATGTGCTCCTTTGCCTACTGTTGGCCTGGGTCGGGCTACAGACCGTGGTCAACCGCTTCTGATTCTGCGCACAAATTCGGGTACACTGGCGCGCAGTACATTGAGGTAGGAAGACACTGGTCATGACGGACTCCACGACCCACTTTGGTTACAAGACGGTCGCCGCCGATGAGAAGGAGCAGCTGGTTGCCAGCGTGTTCCACTCGGTCGCGGCACGCTACGATTTGATGAACGACCTGATGTCGTTCGGCATCCATCGCCTGTGGAAGCGATTTGCCATCGACTGCTCCGGCATCCGTCCGGGGCACAAGGTGTTGGACCTGGCCGGTGGTACCGGTGACCTGACCGCCCGCTTCTCGCGCATCACCGGCGAGAAAGGCGAGGTGGTGCTGGCGGATATCAATGACTCCATGCTCAAAGTGGGACGCGACAAGCTGCGTAACCTGGGGCTGGTGGATAATATCCGCTATGTGCAGGCCAATGCCGAAGCGTTGCCGTTTCCCGACAACCACTTCGATCTGATCACCATCGGCTTCGGTCTGCGTAACGTTACCGACAAACAGAAGGCGCTGGACTCGATGTTCCGCGTGCTCAAGCCGGGTGGCCGCCTGCTGGTGCTGGAGTTCTCCAAGCCGACCAGCGAGCTGATGTCCCGCCTGTATGACCTGTACTCGTTCCGCATTTTGCCGCGAATGGGGGCACTGGTCGCCCAGGACAGCGACAGCTACCGCTATCTGGCCGAGTCGATCCGCATGCATCCGGATCAGGACACGCTCAAGGGCATGATGGAACAGTCCGGTTTCGAGGATGTCGGTTATTTCAACCTGACCCGGGGCATTGTTGCACTGCACCGCGGTTATAAGTTCTGATCACCGAACTGGAGACCGGATGTTACCCGCGTTCCCGTTAAAGACCCTGTTTGCCGCTGGTGCGGAGACCGCACTCAACGCCTTGTTGCAGCGCGATCCGCATGCGGCCCGTCGTCAGCAACCGCTGAATGGTCGCGTGCTGGCGATTGATGTGCGTGGCATCGACCAGCTCTGGCTGCACTTCTCGCCGGCGGGGGTGGATGTGCTCACCGCCTGGGAAGGGGATGTCGATGCGGGCATCTCGCTGGCCCCCGCCGCCCTGCCGCGACTGCGCCAACGTGACCAGCTGACCGCGCTGATCCGTGAGCACCAGGTCGACCTGCACGGCGATCCAGCACTGTTCAACTTGCTGGCGATCCTGCTCGGTGAGTTGGCCATCGACTGGGAGGGCGAGCTCGCCCGTTATACCGGCGATGTACTGGCCCACCGCCTGTGCTGGCACCTGCGCCAAAGCCACGAAGCCCTGCGCCGTGGGCTGGAACGCCACCGCCGCGAGTTGGCCGACTACCTGACCGAAGAGCTGCGGCTGGCCCCTGGCCCGCTGGAGGTCGCCGCCTTCTGCGACGAGGTTGACACCCTGCGCCGCGACGCCGATGCCATCGCTCTGCGGCTGACCCGTCTGCAACACAAGGTTGGCCTATGACGTTGCGCGATCTGCGCCGCCTGTACCGGATTGGCGCTGTACTGCTGCAACATGGTCTCGATGACCTGTTGCCACGAGCCTGGCAGCCGTGGCCGGTACGCCTGCTGCGCCACAGCCTGTTCTGGTTGCGTAACCGCCACCCAGATGCGGCGCCCGGCCGACGGTTACGACTGGCATTTGAAACCCTGGGGCCGGTATTTATCAAGTTCGGCCAGATGCTCTCCACCCGACGCGATCTGCTCCCGCCCGACCTCGCTGATGAGCTGGCACTGTTGCAGGATCGGGTGCCACCGTTCCCGGGCGAGCTGGCCCGCCAGCAGATTGAGACCAGTCTGCAGCAGCCGATCGCGGCGCTGTTCGATGAATTTGACGAGACCCCACTGGCGTCGGCATCGGTAGCGCAGGTGCATACCGCGCGGCTGAAAAGTACCGGCGAGGCCATCGTGCTCAAGGTGATCCGCCCGGATATTCGCCCGGTGATCGACGCCGACCTGCAGTTGTTGCAGGCGCTGGCCCGCCTGGTGGCCTGGCTGGTGCCGCGTAACCGACTACGCCCGGTCGAGGTGGTCAGCGAATACCGCAAGACCCTGCTCGATGAGCTTAACCTGATGAGCGAGGCGGCCAATGCGGTGCAGCTGCGCCGCAACTTTACCGACTCACCGATGCTGTATGTGCCGGCGGTGCATATGGATCTGTGCCGCACCTCGGTGCTGGTGATGGAGCGCATCTACGGCATCCCGGTCTCTGACCGCGCCGCGCTCGAGGCGCATGGCGTCAACCTCAAGCTGCTGGCCGAACGCGGGGTCGAGGTATTCTTTACCCAGGTGTTCCGCGACAGCTTCTTCCATGCCGACATGCATCCGGGCAATGTGTTTGTCTCGTTCGACCACCCGGAGGACCCGCAGTGGATCGGCATCGACTGCGGCATCGTCGGTACCCTCAACCGCGACGACAAACGCTATCTGGCGGATAACTTCCTCGCCTTCTTCAACCGCGATTACCGGCGGGTAGCCGAGCTGCATGTGCAGTCCGGCTGGGTACCGCCGGATACCCGGGTCGAGGAGTTTGAGGCCGCGCTGCGTACCGTGCTCGAGCCGATCTTTGCCAAACCGCTGTCCGAAATCTCGTTCGGCCATGTGCTGCTCAACCTGTTCAATACCGCCCGCCGCTTCAATATGCAGGTGCAACCGCAATTGGTGCTGCTGCAAAAGACCCTGCTCTATGTTGAGGGGCTGGGCCGTCAGCTCTATCCGCAACTGGATCTGTGGCAAACCGCCAAACCCTATCTCGAACGCTGGTTACGTCAGCAGGTCGGGCCGCAAGCGGCGTGGGATGGGCTGAAAGCCAATGCGCCGTTCTGGCTGGAAAAGCTGCCACGCTTGCCGGATCTGATCTACGATGCGCTGCAACAATCGCAACGCCAGCAGCACCAGTTCGAGCAGCTGACCCGTCGCTGGCAACGCCAGCAACAACGCCACGGCCAGTCGCGTTTCCTGCTGCTGCTCGGTGGTATGCTGTTTGTCGGCGGCCTATGGCTATGGCCGGCTTACCACGGCCTACCGGCGGCCGCCTGCCTCGGTTTGTCGCTGTTCAGCTGGGTCGCAGGCTGGCGCAAGTTGCGCTGGCAACCAGAGTAATCGTTATTCCGCACCCGGAGGTGGGTCATGCATTTCAGTGTTACCGAGCTGCTGCTTATCGCTTTCATTGTTTTCATGCTGTTTGGCAGCAAGCGCATGCGCCATATGGGCGGCGATCTGGGCACGGCGCTGCGTGATTTTCGCAAGGCGCTGAATGGTGAGAGTACCCCCAGCACACCGCCCACCCCGCCGGAGACCCCACCGACCTCGACCGGGCCAGCGCCAGAGCAGGATCACAAGCCCGACGCGAAGCCCTGATCCATGTTTGATATCGGATTCTGGGAGCTGGTGCTGTGTGCCGTGGTGGCCTTGGTGGTACTCGGCCCCGAGCGCATGCCGCAAGCGGTGCGTACCGGACTGATCTGGTGGCGCGCCGCGCGCCAGACCCTGCAGCAGGTGCGCAGTACACTGGAGCACGAGATCAGCCAGATGGAGCAGATCGTCAAGCCGACCGAGACCACGTCGGGCACCCCGCCGCAGGCCAGTAGTACCAGTAATGCCAGTACGCCGATGCCACAGGCCACGCCGGACCATCCGGCGCCCGCCGCAATGCCCAGCGATCTGAGCGAAGCGATCGAGGCACTGAAGGCTGCAAGCCCGGTGAGCAGCGAGGCGACGGATCAGGCCGCTGCAGCGGCATGGCCCCCCTCGGCACAGGCGATGCCCTCGGCACAGGCGATACCCTCAGCAAGGGCGATGCCCTCCGGCGCCAGCCCGTCCACCGCCCGCGCAGCGGTCATGCCCGAGGTCACAGATGCCCAGCCGGTGAATGTGCCGCCGCCATCCACTGGCCCGGCCGCAGAGGTCGCCGCGGCGATTGCAGCCCTCAAGGCAGCCAGT
>JAYROM010000116.1:0-23087 GCA_041911695.1 Aeromonadaceae bacterium | reverse complement strand
ACGCCTTAAATGGAGAAGAAACGGTCTAAATAGGCTCATTCAAGGCATTTACGGGAGAAAAAAACGGCTCAAACAGGAAAAAATGAAATGACTGAGTCAGCCGAGAAGAATTTCCCCGCTTATTCGCACCTTCCCTAGACAGAACAGCAGTGACGAGGTGACCAGCAACCGAAAGCGTAACCGCTCACGTCCGGCAGCGAGCAGGGCGCCGCTGACCGTCCCAATCGCCATCACTGACGACAGCAGACCATAGGCGCTGGCATCCGCGCCGAAGGTGCGTACCGCCATGGTGGAGATAAAGATCGGGAAGTTGAGCCCGAAGGTACCGATCAGAAACAGCATGATCGACATGGTGCGCAGGTCATCGCGTTGCCAGACCAGACGCATCCCCTCGGCCAGATTGCCCGCGCGCCGGGCGGCACGCGGTTGACGATGCAACTGATCCGCGCGCAGGCAGATCAGGGCGATCAGCACCGCCACAAACGACAAGCCGTTGATCATAAATGACCAACCAGTGCCAATGGAAGCGATCACCAATCCGGAGACGGCCGGGCCGACCAGGCGCGCCAAATTGAACGAGGTCGAGTTCAGCGACACCGCATTGGGCAGTTCGCGCTCATCCACCAGTTCACCGACAAAGATCTGCCGCGCCGGGGCATCAAAGGCGGTGGTGCAACCAAATAACAAGGCAAACAGATAGACCTGCCACAGCGTCACCAGACCGGTCAGGGTCAACACTCCGAGCCCGAGCGCCAACAGGCCACTTAACGCCTGGGTTACCAGCAGGATCCGACGTAACGGATAACGGTCGGCCACCAGCCCGGTCCACGGCAACAGCAGCAACTGCGGGCCAAACTGCAGCGCCATGACGATCCCGACTGCCGAGGCGTTGTTGGCGGTCAGTTGAGTGAGCACCAGCCAGTCCTGCGCGGCGCGCTGCATCCAAGTGCCGATATTGGAGACCAGTGCGCCCGCTGCCCAGATCCGATAATTCGGGGTGCGCAACGACTTGAAGACACTCCCACCTGCCCGCTTCATCCCCACGACTCCTGCTGATGCTGTCTGACTGCCGACAGTATGCCCGGGCACACCTTCAACCATGGCTGAACAGACCGCACAACCCCACACCCGCCATGCCAGTTAACCGCGCTGATGCAGATAGTCGCTGATAAAACGCGTATCCATCCCCTGGATACGCAACTTCAATTCCAGCGTCCGCAGCTTGCGCAGCAGCTCGCCTTGGCTCGCACTCTGCGGCTGGCATTGCGCCAGCAGGGTACATAATTCGAGGGCATCGCGGCGGGCGATCAACTCAGGGGGCAGATAGCCAGCATTTTTCAGCAGACGATAGCCCGCCCGCAGGTGCTCAGGCACCATGCTGTCATCCTCCAGCACCAGCGGCGCCCCCTCACCCGGCAGGTCCTGCAGTTGACCCTGTGCCTGTGCGGCACGGATCTGTTGCTCGGCGAGCTGATCGATCAGTTGGCTCATGTTGCCCTCCCTCAGGCCTCACAGCCTACGCTTCAGGGAGGGCAGATCAAGCCTGGCGGTGTCCGATGCCCGCCGATAGCTGGGCTCAAGCCTCTAGACGCGGAACTGGCGGATGGTGTCGTGCAGATGAACCGCCAACTGGCTCAACTCCTGGCACGCTTGCGCCATCTGGTTGGCACCGACCGCCACCTCCTGTGAGGCCTCGCTGATATGCGAGATATTGGTGTTCAGCTCATGGTTGACCGATCCCTGCTGTTCCGTTGCGGTCGCGATCTGCGAGCTCATATGGGAGATGGTGCTCACGGCGCTGCTGATCTCGTCGATTGCGCCACCGGCCTCGCGTGCCTTATCCACCGTACTGCGGATCATCTCGCGGGATTGCTGCATGGTCACCCCGGCCTGCACAGCGCGATCCTGCAAACCACTGATGATACGGTTGATCTCGGTAGTAGAGTCCTGCGTCCGTTTGGCCAGGGTGCGCACCTCATCGGCGACCACGGCAAAGCCACGGCCCTGCTCACCGGCTCGCGCCGCTTCGATCGCGGCGTTCAACGCCAGCAAGTTGGTCTGATCAGCAATGTTACGAATCACCTCCAACACCACGCCGATATTGCGGCTATCCTCGCCCAGCTGCATCACCACCCCTGCGGTATCCTCCACCACCGAGGAGACCTCTTCGATACTGTGGATGGTGTTTTGTACCAGCACGGCGCCACGCTCAGACAACTGACTGGCCTCATCGGCCGAATGGGCGGTATCACTGGTGTTGCGGGCGATCTCATGCACCGTGGCCTGCATCTCGTTCATCGCGGTGGCCAGCATATTCAGCTCATCCTGCTGGGTATGCATGTTGCCGGCAGATTGAGTCGCTACGGCGCTGATCTCCTGGCTGGCACTGTTCAGTTGCCGAGCGCTGTCATTGACATCGCCGACCAGCAGTCGCAAGTTGTTCTGCATCTCGGCGAACCCCTTGGCCAGTTGACCGAACTCATCGTGGCGAAACCGCGCCAACGGCAGATCTGTCACCAAATCGCCGCTCGAAACCCGTTGCACCTGCCCAACCAGCGCATCCAGTGGCCGGCGGATCTGACGCGTCAGTCCCCATGCGAGCACGACCACTGCGGCCGCCATCGCCAAGCCGACGGTCAGACTGATGGATCTGGCCTCTTGATAGCTGCTATGCGCCGTCTGCGTCAAATTCGTCGCCATCTGACTATTGAGATCGCGTAACTTGACCAGCTGCTGGCTGGTGGCATCCAAAGCATCGCGGGTGGCCGCACGCGAGGTTTTCACCGGCTCAAGCTCCGTGCCCTGCACCGCAGTGACCAATGCCTGGTGAACCACAAAATAGTTGTCCGCCTTCTCTTTCAGCAGGACAAACGCATTGCGCTCCTCTTCGTTGCTGAACGGCTCGCGACCATACTGTTCATAGGCTTGCTGGAATTGGGTGCGGTACCCCTCAAACGAGGTGATGCTGCCTTTGATATCCGCCTCATCCTTGTCCAGAAACCCCAGAATCATCCCCATCTCGGCACGACGGGCGTTCAACATCGCCTCATTCATTTGTGAGGCATAGCTGATAGAGGGCACCAGATTGCCGGTGATGGTCTTGGTCACGGCATAGATCCCGGACAGTTGAGAGACAAAAAAACCAATCAGGCCCAACAGCAATAACGCTGTGACCCCAAATCCGGCCGTAAGCTTGCTACCAATAGACATCTTGCTAAACATGGGTCACTCCCGCGCTGAAGTGCTCTTCAGCCGCTTGTCGCTATCTTGTTATCCAGTGGGCCGTCGCCCCTGAATCCTGGTATATCAATAGGGTGACAAGCGGCATAACGTTCGCGGGACTTGAATATAAAACCCGATAGCGTGATCAAGATGCCTCTTATCGCCATCGCCTGTTGACAGGCCCAAGAATCAGCCCCAGATATCGCTCCGCCTGATACCGCACATCGCCAATCCTGATTGGATTACGCTCCCCCCTCTTCCGATACTTCCCCCACCGGCGCTGTCACCACGGGCGCATGTGTTTCCCCCTTTCATATCCAAGGTAGATCTATGTTAAATGGCATCAAAATTCTGATTATCCTGACCTCTCACGCCACCATCGGCCAGCACGGACAACCCACCGGCGTGTGGTTTGAAGAGCTGACCACCCCTTACTACGCCTTTATCGATGCCGGAGCCCAGGTCGAGCTGGCCTCGATCCAGGGCGGTGTCGTGCCGGTGGATCCGCACTCCAAGGCCGAAGGCCATCGTCCGGCCAGCGTTGAGCGTTTCATGCAAGACAGTGCCGCGATGCACAAGCTGACCCACTCCAGCAAGGTGGATCAGGTGGATGTCGCCAGTTATGCCGCCGTGTTCCTGCCGGGCGGCCACGGCACCATGTGGGATCTGCCGACCAGCCAGCCGCTGGCCGACCTGCTGGGCAAAGCTTGGGCCGAAGGCAAGGTGCTGTCGGCGGTCTGTCACGGGCCGGCCGGTCTGACGGCAGTCAAGGATACCAACGGCCAGCCGCTGGTTGCCGGTCGCCGGGTCAGCGCGTTTACCAACAGCGAGGAGATCCAGGCCGGCATGGACAAGACGGTGCCGTTCGCGCTGGAGACGCGGTTGAAAGCATTGGGTGCGCACTACGAAAAGGGACCGGATTTCCAGCCGTATGCGGTACGCGATGGCAAGCTGATCACCGGCCAGAACCCGGCCTCATCCGCCAAGGTGGCGCAACTGGTGATCGACGCCCTGCAGGGCAAGTAAGCGGTCGGCCGCCCGGGGAGGATCTCCGGGCGGCCCGTAACAAGAGAGAAGACGTCTGCCGGCGTTTAGCGTCCGACGCGGCGCTGTAATTGCCAGGCCACCAGCAGGGCCAGACTGAGCAACACGGCGATAAAGCCGCCGACGCCCCACCAGCCATCACGATGCCAGAACACCCCGCCCAGCGTCCCGGCCAGACTCGAGCCGACGTAGTAACAGAACAGGTACAGTGCTGATGCCTGCCCCTTGGCACTGGCGGCACGCGGGCCAATCCAGCTGCTGGCCACCGAGTGGGCGGCAAAAAAGCCGGCGGCGAACAGCAGCATGCCGGGCACGATCAGCCACAGGCTGCTGAAGAAGGTGAGCAGCAAGCCGGCCAGCATCAGGCCGATAAAACCGAGCATCACCGGCCCGCGACCAAAACGCGCGGTCATCATCCCCGCCTTCGGCGAGCTCCAGGTACCGGAGAGATAGACCACCGACAGCAGACCGACCACCGTCTGGCTCAACCCCCACGGCGCCTGCAGCAGCCGGTAGCCGATATAGTTGAACAGGGTGACGAACGAGCCCATCAGCAGGAAGCCCTGCACGAACAGCCACGGCAGACCGGCATCTTGCCAGTGGTGGACAAAACTCTGCAGCAATGAGCGCGGACGCAGCGACAACGGGCGGAAGTGGCGCGAGGCCGGCAGGATCTGCCAGAACATCAGCGCCGCGGCCAGTGCACAGCAGCCGATCACGGTCAGCGCGATGCGCCAGCCGAAGAGGTCAGTGAGCACGCCGCACAGCAACCGGCCGCTCATGCCACCAATCGAGTTACCGCTGATATACAGCCCCATCGAGAACGCCACCTGCAGCGGGTGGATCTCCTCGGCCAGATAGGTCATCGCCACCGCAGCCACCCCGCTCAACGACAGACCAATCAGCATGCGCATGGCGAGAATGCCGTGCCAGCTGGTCATCCGTGTCGACAGCAGGGTACAGATCGAGGCCAGCACCAGGGCGCCGACCATGATGTTCTTGCGCCCGTAGGCATCCGACAGCGGGCCGCTAAACAGCAGGCCGACCGCCAGCATCACGGTGGAAGCGGAGAGCGACAGGCTGCTGGTCGCCGGCGTGATACCGAAGTCATGCGACAACACCGGCAGGATCGGCTGCACGCAGTACAGCAGGGCGAAGGTGGCAAATCCGGCGGAGAACAGCGCCAGGGTGACGCGTAGGAAGTCGGCAGTGCCACGTTCGATATGGGTCGCTGCCGTGGCAGCGGACTGGGCAGAGGTCACACGGTCAGCGCTGGCGGGTGTCCAGGCAGGGGCGGCGCTGACGCTAGAGGTACGGCTCACAACAGATCCTTTCAACAATATCCCCGTGAAACGAAGGGCGACGGGTAAGGCCTGGCGTCAGGGTATGAATCCGGCATTAATCTGTCTAATATATTGATTATCTGAATTGATACTTTAAACATATGAATATCGAACTGCGTCATCTGCGCTACTTTGTCGCGGTGGCCGAAGAGCTGCACTTTGGCCGCGCCGCCGCCCGCCTCGCCATCTCGCAACCGCCACTCAGCCAGCAGATCCAGACGCTGGAAGATCAGGTCGGCGCCCGTCTGCTGGCGCGCACTAACCGCAGTGTCAGCCTGACCGCCGCTGGCGAGCAGTTCCTGCATGATGCACGGCAGATCCTGACCCAGGTCGAGGCGGCCGCCACCCGCGCCGCCCGCCTGCATGCCGGCGAAACCGGCGAACTGCGGCTGGGAATGACTGCCTCGGCGCCGTTTATCAAAATCGTCTCCGACGCCCTGCTGCTCTACCGCCAGCGCTATCCGGATGTGCATATCCAGACGGTGGAAAGCCATACCCGCGCCCAGTTGGTACCACTCGGAGAAGGCACGCTGGATCTTGGCCTGATGCGCAACACGCCACTGCCCGACACGCTGGCCTGGCAGGTTGCACTGCGCGAACCGCTGCTGGCGATGGTGCATCACAGCCATCCGCTGGCCAGCCGGGCACGGATCAGCCTACGCGATCTGGCCGATCAGCCGTTTGTGTTTTTCGACCCGCATGCCGGCACCGGCCTGTATGACGATATTCTCGGCCTGCTGCGCCGCTACGGCGTAACGCCGTTTGTCACCCAGGAGGTAGGGGAAGCGATGACCATCATGGGGCTGGTGGCCGCCGGTCTTGGGGTCTCACTGCTGCCGGCGTCATATCGGCGACTACGATTGGATGAGATCTGCTGGTTGCCACTGGAGGAAGAGGATGCGGTATCGGAGATGTGGTTGGTGTGGGCCAAGCACCGCGAGCTGAGTGCCGCCGCGCGACACTTTATGCAGATGCTGACCACGACCGTGGCGTAGCCAGCGTGTTGCTACGTCAGCAGCGACCATCACCGAGGGGACCGCCAGGTCTAATGCTGGTCAGTTAAGCACGCCGGAGAGACAACCTTTTTCGCCAACACGCTGTCAACCCGTCCATGGGGGCTCGATGGCGGCATCCCTGCCGCCAACGGTTGGCTCAACCGGCTATCTCTCCTTCGCTCACTGACTGGCATTAGACTGCCAGGTCCCCTTGTCATAAATGCGATATGCGTGCACGACGCTTACTCGGCGGAGATCAGCCCCTTGGTACCGGCATCGTTGTCGGTCCAGGTATCTTCGTCTTTCAGCCGGCGATCGCCCTGAATGAAGTAGGAGATGGTGCCGTCACGGAAGCTCAGGCCACCATCGCTCTTCTTGGCCTTCACCTTCTTGCCGTTGACCCACACCTGGTTCTTGGCATCGACACGGATGGTCGCCACCTTGGTGCCATCACCGGTCTTGGCTACCCACTGGCCGGCATACGGCGTGGCACCGCGATCCGCGATGGCATGCTCGCCCTGTGGACCGAACCCGGCACGGGCATTCTCTTCGCGGCTCTTGTGAATATCGCAGCCCTGCGCTTCGCTGGCTTGGGTACAACCGGACTGCTGCAATTGCTGCTTGTAGTTGGCAGCACCATTTTTCGCTGCCGGTACACCGGTATCAAATCCGGCCTTGGCATTCTCCGCCTTACTCTTGTGAACATCGCAACCCTGCGCCTCGCTGAGCTGTGAGCAGCCGGACTGCTCCAACAGTTGGCGATACTTGGCATTGATCGCATAAGCAGGAGACGCCAGCATGGCCAGCCCCGTCAGCAGAACAAGTGTCTTTTTCATCTGAGTCATCCTTATATTTTGTCAACCAGTTACCGTGCGTCCGCGCCAAGCTCAGCGGGCGGACAGCAGAACAATAGCAGGCTGCCGATAAAAGAAAATCGCAACCTGATTTCGGTTTAACCGGCGTTTGGATTATCTTGCTACGAGATAGCCGAGGCCGACAAAATGTGCCGTCCCCGCCCGCTCGCCATAGGTATTGCCCCTTTTCTCAAGGCGAGATACATCTTCAAGACGGCAACCACCTACCCCTGATGATCGGAGCCTTGCATGGAGTACCAAACCCTCGACAGTCGTGAAATTTACCGCAACCGCTGGATGTCGCTACGCGAGGATGCCATCGCCCGCCCCTCGGGCCAGCCGGGGGTCTACAGCGTGGTCGAAAAGAACGACTTTGCGGTGATTGCCGCAGTCGAAGGTGCCGATATCTGGCTGGTGCAGCAATACCGTTATCCGGTCGCCGCCCGCTTCTGGGAGTTACCGCAGGGCAACTGTGAAGACCCGACGCTGCCGCCCCTGGAGGTCGCCCGGCGCGAGCTGCGCGAAGAGACCGGCTTGCAGGCTGAAGAGATGCGTCATGGTGGCCGGCTGTTTCTGGCTTACGGATTTTGCACCCAGGCCTATGACGTCTATCTGGCCAGCGGCTTACAGCAGGGCGAACGCGATCTGGAGCCGGAGGAGGAAGGGCTAATCTGCCAGCGATTCGCGCTGGCTGAGGTCGAAGCGATGATTGTCCGTGGCGAGATCCAGGATGCCTCAACCATCGCCGCACTGGGGCTATTACGCATGAAGGGCTGGTTATAACCCAGCAGAATGCGGTGGGCCCCGCCCGCGCAGCACACTTGCCTTTTTAGTACTGCACGGACAGGCGCGCACCGCAGCCCCTATTTTTAAAAGAAATGCGCGCGGCATAAAATTAAACAAATCACATTTATGGACATGCCGGTCATCCGGCAAGGTATTGATTGGCGACAAAATAGACGATAAAGGGGGGTTCATCATGCACCCGCAACGCGTTCGCCGGGACGCCCTGCACCAACTGACCGACCTGCCAAACATCGGCCCGTCGATGGCCGACAGCCTGCGCCTGTTGGATATCCGGACACCGGATGATCTGTGTGGCCGCGATCCGATCGCCCTTTATCTCGAACTCTGCCGACGCACCGCCAGCCGCCAGGACCCCTGCGTGCTGGACACGCTGATCGCGGTGACCCGATTTATGGCCGGTGACGATCCAGCCCCCTGGTGGCACTACACCGCCGAGCGCAAGGCGTGGGAAAGCCAAGGTCTGGTGGACTATCCCACCCCAACCGCTAGCGGCTCGGCAGTTGAATGCTAGTATGCTAGACAGTCCCCTCGCCAACGTCCGCTTACCGGTGCCCTATGACTGCCCATGACAACCTGCTTTCGTTTATCGGTTCCCCCGTACTGAGTGTCGCCGCCACCTATGTGACCGCCAACCAACCAGGTAAAAGCCATGTCTATATCTGCGGGGTTGTCATCCGCCCTGACGATACCCTGCTGCTGACCTTTCCCAAGGGGCACCAACTGAGCGCGGAGGATCTGGTCACCCTGCATCTGGATAACCGCACCGGGGTCGATGAATATGATGCCGACCTGCGGGTCTATCGCTGCTCCTATAAGGGCCGGGTGAGCAAGCTGCATGATCACCAGGTGGTGATCACCCCGATTGAGTTCGAGGTCTATTACGGGATCAAGGTGATTTACCGCTTTGCCTTACCCGGTTACCAGCACCCGCAGGATGATCGGCACGAACACGAGCTGCCGGTCACCCCGCTGGCAGACTTCCCGATGCCAGACCTGCGCGAAGTGGATAACAAGATCGGCGTACTGGTCACCCAGGCGGCGTCCCAGCCACACACCACGGTGCTCGCCTTCCTCTCCTCCGATCAGGACGATATTTTCTTTATCACCTTCCCCGAGACCTTTAAATCCAAACTGCTCAAGCGGGATCACCACTGCTATTTCGCGATCGATGCCCGTGCGGTATTTACCTATACCCAGGCCATTGAGTGGAATTACACCATTATCGAAGCCGAAGCCTACCAGGTCCCCGCCTCGCATCCACAATTCGAGCCGATCCGCGAAGCCTTTATCCAGAAAAACCCGTGGGAAGTCGGCTTCTTCAGCCATCCGCAGGTCGAGTTGTACCACCTCAAACCGCTGAAAGTGGTCTGCCCGACCAAGGGGAAATAGGCCAGCAAGGCGGCGCAGTCAGGGCAAAAACCGGACTAAATACTGTATACTTGAACAGGCCTTCTACCCTACACTGCCAAGCACTGTTTGAACCCTCTACCAAGGAGAGCCTTATGCTGCGCTACCAGATCCTGCCTACCCCGTGCGGCCCGTTACGTCTGGCGATTGACAGCATCGGGCTGGCCCGCGTCGATTTTATGGATGAGGGGATGACCACGCCGGATGACTGGGAACAGGACGGCGTGGCGTTGGCCCCCTATGTGCAGCAGTTTGTCGAATGGTTTGCCGGCAGCCGCCAGCAGTTTGATCTGCCGCTGTCACTGCACGGTACCGAGTTTCAGCGTGCCGCCTGGCTGGCACTGGCCGAGATCCCGTATGGGCAGACCTGTAGTTATGGCGAGCAAGCGGCCAAACTGGGCCGACCACGCGCAGTGCGCGCTATCGGGGCCGCCAACGGGCGCAACCCGTTGCCGATCATCCTGCCCTGCCATCGGGTGATCGGGCGCGATGGCAGCCTGACCGGCTATGCCGGTGGGCTGGATCGCAAGCGCTGGCTGCTGGCGCATGAAACCGCGCACGCGCGCGACCACCACGGCGCCTGATTCACGGCGCCTGATTCACGGCGCCTGATTCAAAGTTGATAGCCTGCCACCTGCTGGCGCACCGCATCGTAATGCGCCAGCAAGTCCGCCTGAGAACGCCCCGCCAGCGCATAGATCAAGGCCCCGCCATCCTGTAGCGTCGCGAAATGGGTCGCCAGCAGGCGGCTGACCTCGTCCACCCGGCGCAGAGTCAATGGCGTACAACTCTTGCCATGCAGATCATCCTCGATATCCAGCACATGCGCGCGGAACAGATCGCAGCAATACAATCGCGCCAGCGCGCCCTCGTCGGTCAGCGCCTGCTGCCAGGTGGCCAACAGCTGATCCATGCGCGCCACCACCGCCGGCACCGCCCCCGAGACCACCAGCCAGTGACGATGGGCGCGATAGCACTCGAACGCCACCAGCTTGAGGGTACGGAAGTGGGCGATCGCTAACGGCTCCGCCAGCCCCTGCTGCAGTAACCAGCCAGAAAAGAAGCGGGTCTCCAGCCGCTCGCACGGGTGGAACAAGGGGTCCGTCAGCCCGTTGCTATTGAAGCTGCCGAGCGGATCAAACGTATAGGTGTAACCGAAATCAAACAGGTGGATATCCTGCCCGTCATCCAGCAAGTTGCCAGCGCACAGATCCCACTCCTGGATACCAGCCTGCTCGCACGCCAACGCAGTCTGCAGGATCTGCTCCATCAGCAATGCATCAAACCGCGCCAGCGGCGCGCCCGGGATCCACGGCGACAGGATGATCCCCTGCCGATAGTCGGCATACAGGGTCGGCACGATTGCCCGCAAGCGCGGTGCCCAGGCCGGGTCGGCCTTCAATCGGGTAAAGTCAGCGCGTCGTTGTACCTCGTTGAGAAACGAGGTCTGGCCGTCGACATTCTGTACCAGCGCCTTGGCCCGCTTCTGCTTGAGAGTGTAATCCTGCCCACCCAGTCGCAGATGAAACACCTGCGCGGTCAGCCCCCCCTTGTAAGTGGTCACTACCGCTGGGTGGTCCGGGGTGAGTGCAGCCAGTTCGGCCGGTGGTAACGGGCACGCCAACGCATTGCCAACCACCAGATTGGCGCCACTGGCGTCGAACGCCAGTTGTGCCTGCTGCCTTGCCATGACCAGACTGTTCACTGAATGCTCCTTCTACGACCTGTCTATTCAGCCCACGCTGTTCCAGTATGGAATGGCGCACTCCGACTTGCGTTCCGCTGTCCGGGTGGAAGTCGATGGTGGATTTGCCCTGCAACCATTGAGCCCGGACGACAAGCCGCTAAGATAAGACCGCCAGCCCGCCTAAACCGTGAGCCGGCTAACGCGCACCACACCCCCGACCAGGAGTTGCCATGTCCCCGCATTTTGTCGCTGTCGAACAGGCCCTGCAGCACACGGCCCTGCTCTGGCTATGTGCGGCCGACGGCTATGATCAGGCGGCCTTGTGTGGCGCGCTACGCGCACGCCCCGAGGTCTGCGTCTGGCCGCACACCCCGAACAGCGAGGGCACCCTGTTGGTCCCGGATCTGGACCGATTGCCGGCCGCTGATCAGCAAGTCTTGCTGGCGTGGCTGCTACAACAGACACCGCGCCCCGGCCTCTGCGTGATCAACAGCGGCCCCTGTGCCGCACTCGAAGGGCCGTTGCGCGCCGCCGGTTGGCAACCACAGCGCTGGGGTAACCACCGCCTGCAGTGGGATGCCGACACGTTGGCCGACTGGTGGCAGCAACAGCAACTGCCCGCCGCAGAGGCCACCGGCTGGTTGCCGCGTCTGGGCACTTGGCCGCGCGCCTGGCAGCTCTGGGCGCAAGCCCGCGACTGCGACGACAACACGGCGCGGTTACTGCAGCGCTGGGGTATGGCGCTGCTCTCACCGATGCTCGACAGCCTGCCGTTGCCGCTGCAGCAGGCGCTGGCCCTGCAAGCCGACCAACCCCATCTGCATGAGCCCGCGCTCCTGCGTCTGGCCGGGCTGGGACTCGGTCAATGGCGGCCGATCCGCCAACGTCTGCTGGAGGCCGGATGGTTGCTGGAGGGGGACACCCAGGATGCCTGGCAACCGTGGATCGCCCATCTGTTACGCCTGTGGCGCGAACAGCCCGGGTTGGACTGGGAAGGGCTGGTGCAACTGCTGGCCGAGCGCCCGCTGACCGAGATCCGCGCCCAACTGCCGCTCACACCACTGCCTCAACTTGAACTGCCGCTATTTCGGCGTATTGGCCTGAGCTGTATCGAACAGAACCATGGCCACTGGCTGGCCGCACGGCTGGCCGCCCTGCCGCGACTGTGGTGGCAGCAACATCCAGCCCTTGATCTGCTGCAAGCCTGGCTGGAGGTCGAGGTGCTGCGCCACTCCGAGCGCGCCGAGCCGCTGCTGCAGCGCCTGCTTGCCCTGCCATTGACCGACGATCTCTACGGCAGCGCCCGCTTATTGCAGGTGATCGTCAGTTTCCACTTTGATCAGATCAGTGCCGTCAGCGAGCAGTTGCCACAGCTGCCGGTACTGCCCAAACCACTGTGGGCCGGCTTTCGCTTGGTTGAGGCGGGACAATTGATGCTAACCGGCGCACTGCCGCAGGCGCGCAATCAGCTGGAGTGGGTGATCGGCTGGGCCGACTGCCAGTACCAGTTCCATACCAAGCTCGCCGCCTGCTATCGACTGGCACAGCTCTACTTCTTTCAGGGCGATTGGGAATTGTGTCGCAAGAGTGCCCAACTGGCCCTGCAGGTCGCCGCCACGCAGGGGATGACCGAGGATCCACTGCTCGACTCCACCTACCGGCTACTGGCCGAGATCGCCCTGCAACAAGGGGCCCTCGACGAAGCCAGCCATTGGCTGGCGCATGATCCACATCGGCAGACCAATCAGGACCCTTATCATCAATTGCCGTGGCAGGCCCTGCGTTGTATCCAACAGGTATGGCAGGGGGCGCTACAAGATCTACCTGAGCAGCTGGCCCGCCTGGAGCAGCAGCGTTACAGCCAGCAGTTTTGTCGGCTATGGCAGTTCCGCACCGGTTATACGCTGGCACTGGGCTACCAGCAGTGTGGTCGCCCCGAGGCGTTGCAGCGCTTGCTACAACGGACCCCCTGGCATGCCACACCGGCCCATCTGTATGATCTGCTGGATAATCTGCTGCATGCCTGGCTGGCACTGCTTACCGGCCAGCCACTGGCCGTCGATGCCTTGCACCAGCAACAGCAGTTAGCCCACGACTGGCATGTGGTCTGGGTCGTGGATCAATGCGAGTTATTGCGCTGCTTGTGTCAACCGGTTGACCTACCGGCCTGGCAATCTCTGCTCGCCGGTTTGGCGACACGGAATGCGCAGTTACCCTTGCTGCTGGCTGGCCCGCGGGCGGTCGCGCCACTGCAGGAGATCAGCCGCTGGCCGCAGACCTCGCCGGCGGTGCTCGCCTTCGCCCGGCAAGCACTCACTCACCTGACGCGCCCGCTGCCGGATGCCAGTTTGCCCGATGACAGTGAAGGGCTGAGCCAACGGCAGTGGCAGATCCTGCGGCTGATTGCCCAAGGGCTGAGTAACGATCAGATGGCCCAGCAGCTGTTTGTCGCCCCGTCGACCATCAAGACCCATATCAATCATCTGTATGCCCGTCTCGGGGTGCGCACCCGCGCCGAAGCCCAGGCGGTGGCTCGACAACGCCTGACCGGCGGACGTTAATGTGGCGACGGCGGTGGGGGCAGACTCACCGTTTACTGACAAGTTCCACGACAGCCGACGGCGGTTGTGCCACACTTTCTACATCTTTTCGTCACAGGCGTGAGTATGTCGAGCCGTTCGCCACTTCTGAAGTATGGGTTGTGTTGGGCCATGACCCTTGTCAGCGCATTCAGTCTCGCCGTCCGCGCAGCGGTGATGGAGGTCAGTTATCGCGGCCCGGAGAGCGCCCACGATCCTCGTTACGAATACAATCTGGCGATCCTGCGACTGGCCCTCGACAACACCCGCGATGAGTATGGTGACTACCGCCTGCATGCCGAACCGCCGATGAACACGGCGCGCTCAATCCAGGCCTTACGCAAGAACGCAGCCCCCAATCTGATCCTCGAACTGAGTTACGAAGACCGGCATGCGCAGAGCGAACTCGACTATGTACCTTTCCCGGTCGATCTGGGGGTGGTCGGCTATCGTATCTGCTTTGTCGCCCCCAAGACCCTCGCTCGCGGGCCGATGCCCACCACACTGTCTGATCTGCGCAAACTGACCATTGGCCAGGGGATTGGTTGGGCGGATAGCGCCATCTTGCGCCATAACGGCTTTAACGTGATCGAGTCCGGCCAATACGAAAATCTGTTTCGCATGGTCAGCGCCAACCGCTTTGACCTGTTCTGTCGTGGCATCAACGAGATCTTCCCGGAGTATGCGGCCCACCACGACCTGCCTGGATTAAAGATGGATCAACAAATCCTGCTCTATTACCCGTTGCCGCGCTTCTTCTTCCTGCATCGCGACAACCAGCGGCTGAAAGCACGGGTGATGACAGGGTTGCAACGGGGCTATGCCAGTGGTCAGTTGCAGGCGTTGTGGCAACACGCGTATCTGGAAGGGGTCAAGGCCGCGAACGCCGCCAACCGACAGTTGTTTATTCTGGACAATCCGGTGATTAGCACCCTGCATGTGCCCTGGCAGGCCTATCAGTTTGATGTGCAACACCTGCGTTTTGCCCCCGTGCCACCCGCCCCTTGAGCTTGCCGCTGATCAGGCTGCACTGATCACCATAGGCGGCGCCTGCCATGCTGGCCGCGGCCAAACCACCATCGGGGGGCTGGCCGCGGGGGAGCGTGCAGGGAGTGAGTCGTGCCGGATTAACGCGCCTCTTTCGGCAGATAGGGGGCGAATGCCCGGCTGTGCTGCACCTTGAAGCCGCTATCGGTCTTGGTGATGGTCAGGATCGGCAGATTATGTTCATTGGCAAACGCCAGTGCCTTCTCGGTGCCCATCACCAGCAAGCCGGTATCCAGCGCGTCGGTATGCAGCGCACTGGGCGCGATCACCGTCACCGAGACCAGACGATGCTGGATGGGGGCACCGGTCGCCGGATCAATAATATGTGAGTAGCGCTTGCCATCTTTCTCATAGTAGTTGCGATAGCTACCAGCGGTGCTGATGCCGTTATCGCCCGGCGTGACCACGGTCTGCACCTCGCCCAGCGTATCGACCGGCTTCTCAATCGCCACCTTCCACGGCTCACCGCGCGCATTCAGCCCTTTTAGACGTAATGCCCCGGCAATCTCGACCATATAGTTGCGCATGCCACGCCCTTCGAGCATTTGTGCCACCTTGTCAGCGGCAAAGCCCTCACCCAGGGTCGACAGATCGACATACATGTCCGGGATATCCTTGCGCAGGGTTGCAGTATCCGCGCTGACCTCAACATGCAGGTTGCCAAGGCCAATCCGGCGACGTGCATCGGCGATTTGCGCGGCATCCGGCACCTTGGTCGGACGCTTGTCCGGCCCGAAGCCCCACAGGTTGACCAGCGGGCCGACGGTGATATCCATCGCCCCTTGCGTGGCTCGCCCGGAGCGCAGCCCTTCGATCACCACGTCTGCCAAATCCTGCGATACCGGCCAGGGCGTTGTATCCTTGTGCTGATTGAACTGAGAGAGCTCGGAGTCTTTCTTCCAGGTCGACAGCTGGTGATCCACCCGGTTGAGCACCTCACTCACCTCAGCCTGTAACTGCGCCTCGCCGCCCGGATAGTCGCCCACCACCTTGACGCTGTAATGGGTGCCCATGGTCGGGCCGCTGACCTGTACTTCACTACGCGGTGCCGCAGCCTGATCACAGCCAGCCAGGGCAAGGACTAAACACAAAGGAACAACGCGCATCATGGATCTCACCTGGAATTCTCCTTTTGAACCACCACAGCAAGGACAGCCCGTCCTGCACCACCTGTGCAGTCAGGCAAAAACGGGGCCAGCATAACAGATGCGCTACAGGATGCGCTCACCCGCCTGTAGACGACGGGCGCGGGCGGCCTCACGCGCCTTGCGCGCCTCGCAGGGCTCCGGGCAGTCACACTCCTTCTCGATACCGATGGCATCCAGCCCGCCACAGGAGCCGGCCAGTTGCCGGCGGCGCACTAACCAGCCGATGGCCATGCCGACAAACGCCAGCACGAATAGGGCAAAACTGCAGACAAACACCAGCATCATCGACTCCTTACCCGGCGAGCAGCACACCACTTACCACGGTGCAGCGCACCACTTACCACAGTGCAGCGCGCCGCCTTGTTTATGACAAAGCCAGCGCGGCGGCTGGCTTTGTCGGTCTTGCCACAACCTGTTACCCGGCAGACAACCCGCCGCCCACACCACCCGGTGCTTAGCCGCCAAAATCATCCAGCAGGATGTTCTCATCAGGCACGCCCAGATCCTTGAGCATGCGGATCACCGCCGCATTCATCACCGGTGGACCGCACATATAGAACTCGCAATCTTCCGGCGACTCGTGATCCCGCAGATATTGCTCAAACAGCACGTTATGGATGAACCCCGTCAACCCATCCCAATGGTCTTCCGGTAACGGATCACTGAGCGCCACATGCCAGCTGAAGTTCGGGTGTTCGGCCGCCAACCGGTCAAAGTCCTCGACATAGAACATTTCGCGCACCGAGCGGGCGCCATACCAGAAGCTGATCTTGCGATCACTGTTCAGCCGCTCGAGCTGATCGAAGATATGCGAGCGCATCGGCGCCATACCGGCACCACCGCCGATAAACACCATTTCAGCCTGGCTCTCTTTGGCAAAGAACTCGCCAAACGGCCCGGAGATGGTCACGGTATCCCCCGGCTTGAGTGACCAGATATAGGAGGACATCTGGCCGGGAGGCGCCGACATATTGTTGAACGGTGGCGTGGCAATACGCACGTTGAGCAGGATGATCCCCTCCTCCTGCGGATAGTTGGCCATCGAGTAGGCACGGGTGATCGGCGTCTCCACCGTTGACACCAGATCAAACAGTTGCAGCCGCTCCCAGTCGTCCCGATACAGCGCCGGTACATCGAAGTCGGCAAAGCGCACCTGGTGCGGATTCGCCTCGATCTGGATGTAGCCCCCGGCACGGAACGGCACGCGCTCGCCGGCCGGAATCGCCAGCTTGAGCTCCTTGATAAAGGTGGCCACATTGTCGTTGGAGAGCACGGTACAGGCCCACTTGCGCACCCCAAACACGGACTCCGGCAGCACCACCGACATGTCCTGGCGCACCGTCACCTGACAGGCCAGTCGCTCGCCCTCACGCGCTTCGCGTCGTGACAGATGGTTCAACTCGGTCGGCAACACATCGCCGCCGCCCGCCAGCACCTTGCACCGGCACTGGCCGCAAGTACCGCCGCCACCGCAAGCCGAGGAGACAAAAATCCCCTGCGCCGCCAGCGCACCGAGCAGTTTGCCGCCCGCCGGCGTGACCACCGCCAGCGCCGGATCATCGTTGATCGAGATGGTGATGTTGCCACTGCTGACCAGCTTGGCGCGCGCGGCCAGAATCAGCACCACCAGCGCCAGCACGATCACGGTAAACATCACCACACCCAGCAAGATCTCTTGCATACCGACTCCTTACAGCGAGATGCCGGAAAAGGACATGAACCCCAATGCCATCAATCCGGCGGTAATGAAGGTGATACCAAGACCCCGCAAACCCGGCGGCACATCGGCATACTTCATCTTTTCGCGGATCGCAGCGAGCAGGACAATTGCCAGCGCCCAACTGACACCGGAGCCAAAGCCGTAGACTACCGACTCGGCAAAGTCATACTCGCGCTGCACCATGAACGACACCCCGCCGAAGATGGCGCAGTTGACCGTGATCAGTGGCAGGAAGATCCCCAGTGCGCTGTACAGGGCCGGGACATAACGGTCGAGAAACATCTCCAGGATCTGCACCAGCGCGGCAATCACCCCGATATAGGTGATAAAGCCAAGGAAGGAGAGATCCATCCCCTGCACCAGGGCGTTTTCCTTGAGCACATGGGTATAGACCAGCTGGTTGGCCGGCACCGCGATCACCTGGACCACAATCACCGCCACCCCGAGGCCGATGGCCGTCTTCACCTTCTTGGAGACGGCGAGGAAGGTACACATGCCGAGGAAGAAGGAGAGCGCCAGGTTTTCAATGAAGATCGATTTGATCAACAGGTTGATGTAATGCTCCATGCCGCCTCCGATCAGTGATCACCGTGACCCTTGGGGTCACGACTACTGTATTCATCCTTCTCCTGCTGCTGCGGACGCAAGGTGCGCAGGGCCCAGATAAACAGGCCGATCAGGAAGAAGGCGCTTGGTGGCATCAGCAACATGCCGTTCGGGATATAGCAGCCGCCGTTGTTGACCGTCGGCATGATGGTCATCCCGAACCAGGTGCCCGAGCCGAAGATCTCGCGCACCGTGCCGATGGCCAGCAAGATCAGGCCATAGCCCAACCCATTGCCGATCCCGTCCAGAAAGGAAGGCAGCGGCGGGTACTTCATCGCATAGGCTTCGGCGCGCCCCATCACGATACAGTTGGTGATGATCAGGCCGACAAACACCGACAGCTGCTTGGACAGTTCGTAGGAGAAGGCACGCAGCAGCTGGTCGACCACGATCACCAGTGAGGCGATGATGGTCATCTGCGCGATGATGCGCACGCTGCTCGGGATGTGCAGGCGGATCATCGAGATAAACAGATTGGAGAAGGCCGTCACCAGGGTCACGGCCAATGCCATCACCACTGCGGTCTCCATCTTGCTGGTCACCGCCAATGCGGAACAGATACCAAGCACCTGCAGCATGATCGGGTTGTTGTTGAGCAGTGGATCCAGTAATGCCTTGCGCCAGGCGGGTTGCTCAGCCATGTTGTGCGCCTCCCTGTTGCAGACGGGTCAGATACGGGCCAAAGCCTTGCGGTCCCATCCAGAATTCGACACTGCGCTGCACCCCGTTACTGGTCAGCGTGGCGCCCGACAAACCATCGACATGATGACGATCACCGCTGTCGGCGTGGCCCTTGATGATGCGGAACGCAAACTGCCCCTGCTCATCAAACAGCTGTTTGCCCACCCACATCGCCTGCCAGCGCGGGTTCTCGATCTCGCCGCCCAGCCCCGGTGTCTCGCCATGCTCGTAATAGGTCAGCCCCTTGATGGTGCGCCCGTCCGGTGCCAGCGAGATAAAGCCGTACATGGTCGACCACAACCCCTGGCCATACATCGGCAATATGATGCTCTCGATGGCGCCGTCGGCACCGCGCGCCAGATAGACCGGCATCTGTTTAGCGCGCCGCTTGAGGCCGGCGACATCTGCCTCGGCCGGAATGGTCTGGCTCAGTGCCGGCGCCTTGGCCGCCTTACGCATGTCGTAGGTATTGGCATCGCCCTGCACATATTCACCGGTCTGCAGGTCGACCAGCCGCGCCTCAATGCGGTCATGGTAGACCCGGCGGATATCGGTCAACGGCAAGCCGGCCACATGCAGGATATTGGCCTGACGGTCGCGATCCTTGGCCGCCTCCTGCAACGGGCGCAGGCCGACCGCCGCCCCCGCAACCAGGATTGAGCAGACCAGACACAGACCGCCGACCACGGCGAAGGTTTTGCTGACGGAATCATTTGCTATGGCCACGGGCAATCCTCCGCTTGATGTTGGACTGGGCAACCAGATAGTCGAACAAGGGGGCAAACAGGTTGGCAAACAGGATGGCCAGCATCATCCCTTCCGGGAAGGCCGGGTTGACCACGCGGATCAACACCACCATCACGCCAATCAGGGCGCCATACCACCACTTGCCGGTCTCGGTGAATGCGGCCGACACCGGATCGGTGGCCATAAAGGCCGTGCCGAAAGCAAATCCCCCGAGCACCAAATGCCAGTGCCACGGCATGGCAAACATCGGATTGGTCTCCGAGCCGATCACATTGAACAGGGTGGCCATCGCCGCCATGCCGATCATGACACCGGCGACGATGCGCCAGGCGGCGATGCGCATATACAGCAGCATGGCCAACCCGAGCAGGATCATCAGCGTCGAGCCCTCGCCCATCGACCCCGGAATATTGCCGAGGAAGGCATCCATCCAGCTGATGTGCTGGCCGGTGGCATTATGCACCAGCGCATGCTGACCACCGGCCGCCCACTGGCTGAGCGCGGTCGCGCCGGAGTAACCATCCACCGGGATCCACACCGCATCACCCGAGATCTGCGCCGGATAGGCGAAGAACAGGAAGGCGCGGCCGGCCAGGGCGGGATTCATAAAGTTCTTGCCGGTGCCCCCAAACAACTCCTTGGCCACCACCACGCCGAAGGTGATACCGAGCGCCGCCTGCCACAACGGCAAGGTCGGCGGGACAATCAGCGCGAACAGGATGGAGGTGACAAAGAACCCCTCGTTGACCTCGTGCTTGCGCACGATACAGAACAGTACCTCCCAGCAGCCACCGACGATAAACACCGTCAGATAGATGGGCAGGAAAAACAGGGCACCGAGCAGCATATTGCTCACCACCCCGGCCTCGGTGCCCAGGCTACCGCCGAGCGCCGTCAACAGGCGGTAGCGCCATTCGCCCTGAACCAGCGCCTGGAGCCCGGCGGCATCCAGATGCGCGACCGCCTGCACAGTCTGGTCACCGACGTTATACAGCCCCCAGAACAGTGCGGGGAACACTGCCAGCCAGACCATAATCATCACACGTTTGAGGTCGACCCCATCGCGCACATGGCTGCTGCCTCGGGTCACGGTACCCGGGGTATACAGCAGGGTATCCAGCGCCTCATACAACGGGAACAGCTTGTGCAAGCGTCCCTCGGGGGCAAAGTGCGGCTCGACACTATCGAGCAGTTTTCTCAGGCCCATCGTGGTTAGCCCTCCTGTTCAATCCGGGTCAGACACCGGCGTAACAAGGGGCCATATTCGGCCTTGCCGGGACAGACAAAGGTACACAGCGCCAGATCTTCCTCGTCCAGCTCCAGACAGCCGAGTTGTACGGCACTCTCGATATCCCCGACCAACAGGTCGCGTAGCAGCAGGGTGGGCAGGATATCCAGCGGCATCACCCGCTCGAAGCTGCCAATCGGCACCATGGCGCGATCGCTGCCATGCCGGGCAGTGGTCAGTGCATAACGCTGGTGACGAAACAGGTGACCGAGGAAGCTGCGGGTCAACGAGAAGCGCTGGCGGCCAGGACGCACCCAACCGAGAAATTCACGCTGATGGCCTTCGGCCAACACGCTCACCTGCAGATGGAAACGGCCAAGAAAGTCGAACTGGGCATGCGCCGTGGTGCCATCCAGCACCGAGCCGCTGATCACCCGCAAGGTTTGATCGGGTAACAGCTCCGGCAGCAACTCACCAGCACACAACTCACTCAGACAGGCACCCAGCTGGGTGCGCAGCAGGCGCGGCTGGCGAACCCCGGGGCCAGCCAGACTGATGATGCGCTCGTTGACCAGCTCACCGCGGGTAAACAGGTGACCCATCGCCAGCACATCCTGATAGTTGATATGCCAGACCGTGCGCTGCGCCGAGGCCGGGAGCAGGAAATGGATATGGGTGCCGGGCAACCCCGCGGGATGCGGGCCGGCAAAGAGCTGCTCTTCGACTTGTGGCAACGGTGAGTGTGGCAAGCTGCCCTCGCCCTTGCACACATACACCTTGCCATCGGTCAACCGGGTGAGCACCGCCAGCCCATCAAGGAACGCGGCAGGTTGCTCGCGAATCACCAGCGCCGGATCGGCAGCCAGCGGACGCGTATCCATGGCGGTGACAAAAATGGCGGCAGGCACACTATCTGGCAGTGGCACATGGCTGAACGGTCGAGTACGCAGTGCGGTCCATAACCCGGAGGCCAATAACTGCTGCTGCACCGTCTCACGCGCCAGGCCAGTAGCGGCAGTCATATCATGGCGGGCAAAGGTCTCTTTCCCCAGCCGCTCGTCGACTTCAATCACCACGGACTGGAACACGCGCTGATGGCCGCGATGAATCGCCACCACCTGGCCGGCGGCCGGCGCGGTAAACAGCACGCCGGGGCGTTGCTTGTCTTCAAACAGTACTTGGCCCTGACGGACCGCATCCCCGACGCGCACACGCATGGAGGGACGCAGCCCCGGGTAGCCATCGCTGGTGACTGCCACATGCCGTACCGGTTGGGCACTGTCGATACGCATGGCCGGTTGCCCGGCCAGCGGCAGATCCAATCCTTTCTTGATATGAATCATCCGTCTTTCCCGTTGGCTGACTGAGAAAGGAGACGTGCAGCGAATAGCGATGCACGTCCCGATAAATCCCGGATGCTTTTTAATAAAAACTTTAAAAAATCAGATAGATGCTATATCCGGGACTCTGATGCTAACACAGCCAGCGGTCAGACGGGCTCAAATTACCCCTAAACTGTCCTCACAATCACAGAAAATGGTTTCAACCGTGCGGGTTTCGACCGGCACACCCTGGCGTGACGGGGACCGCCGCCAGTTTTTGCCACTCATCAGGGGTATAGGTGTGCAGCGCCAGCGCATGCAGTCCTGCCGCAAAGGCATCAGCCAGTAGCGCATGCACGCGGCGGTGGCGGGCCAGCGGCCGCTCGCCGGCAAACAGCTCACTGACCACCACCACCTTGAAGTGACTCTCGCCACCGGCACCACCCCGATGTAGATGGCTTTCGTTTTCCACCTGCAGGTGGCCGGGTTGTAAGCCGTTTTGCAGGGCCTCGATCAAAAACTGTTGCATGGACATGTTGCAAGCTCTCCGCACGACACCGACCGTATCGGCCGGCAAGTAAACAGGATGTTAATGACGGCTACCTTACCAGCCTGTCGCCTGATCTCAAGGGCCAACGCTGTGCTGCGGT
>JAYROM010000115.1:0-4249 GCA_041911695.1 Aeromonadaceae bacterium | reverse complement strand
TGTCGTGCATTTCACCTGTCTGGAGATGATCAATAAGGATTACGAAGGTTATTCCCGTGCAGCCGATTTGGTGAGCTGGTTTGCCGAAGCGGCACATGAGTTGGGTATCAGTCTGATGGGAGAAAATGCGCTGGCCGGCGAATTGTATGGCGAGAGCGGATGGAAGCAGATGGCCGCGGCCCTGTCGCGGACGCCTGGTTTTGGTGGGATCACTTTGCTACGGATGCAAAACTTCTTTGATGAAGATAAAACGCCGAAAGAGCGTTTGCAGTGGTTGATTAACCAATTCCAATAACCCGATCTACTTATGTCATATGGGTTTGCTATGCGGACCACATTGACCATTCGGATCAACACTTTGCTGATCCCTCAGTTCAGGCGACTGAGTGCTGCGACTAGCCGACCTTGTGTCGGCTAGTCATCTTGCAGGGGGAGGCTTTAGCAGATTGTTTATAGCGCGGCGTAGCGTAGCGGGTCGACGCCGTAGGCCTGCAGCAACGCCTCACTCGGCGCGCGATGGCTGATTTGCCCTTTCTCTGCTTCTACCAGCGCGGCAGCCACCATGGCTTCTGGCGCGTAACCGGCCATTCGCATCATGACTAACGCAGATTGCAACGGCGGCAGGCTGGGGTTGAAGGCGGCATTTTCGGTATAGCGGCCGCAGAATGTCCGGCCGTCGTGCGCCTGGATGGCCGCTCCGGCATAGCTGTGGCTATAGGGGGCATAGCTGCGGACGGCGGCATCGCGGGCTAATTCTAACAAGCTATCTGATGCCACCGCCGGCAGTACCGCCTCTTGTGGGCACATCAATGTGTCGCGAATCCCCAGATCGGTGGGACCGAAGGCAAATGGCAGCATGTGCTGTAGCGAATACTCCTGTCCGGGCAGATGGATGCGCAAGGTGCCGGCAGAGCGGGTCTCATTCATAAACTGACGGCAATGACCGCACGGCGAGGCGTTCACTGTGATCGCTTGTAAACCCGTCTCACCGCTTAGCCAGGCGTGGGTAATCGCGCACTGCTCGGCATGGATCGTCTGGCCGAGCGATTGGCGATTGAATTCCATATTCGCCCCGAAGTACCAGTCACCGGATTCGCCCCAGGCGATTGCGCCGACATGGAAGTGCGAGATCGGGGTATAGGCAAAACCGGCAGCGACCGGCAGTAGCGCTAATGAGAGTTCGCGCGGGCTGATAGCCAGTGTCTCGCAGGTCGTCGTGATGTGCTTGGCGGAGAGACGGGCACCGCCCGTAGCAGTCAGCTGCTCACCCAGCAGGTGGCGCAGTTCGGAAGGCAGACTGTCGATAGCAAGCTGTACAGTGGCAAGCATAGGTTACTCCAGGGACAGGTACCGGCCGACATGGCCGATCCTACTATGGGCACTCTGCCGTAGCGTCATCCGGGGCGCAAAACGGCAAACGTTTCACACTTTCCGGTCTGTGCGGTGTTTCACATCCTGCGGGGATCAGGGATGAATCAGATGAAACAATGCAAACAGGATCGGGGCAAAAATCGCGGTGAGCACGCCGCAGACTACCATCGCCAACGAGGCGAATGCCCCCTGCATCGGACCCTGTTCAGCCGAGGCTGCAGTACCGATGGCGTGTGAGCAGGCGCCCATCGCCAGCCCTTGCGCCTGTGGGTCAGTGATCCGGAACAGTCTCAGCAGCGGGTAGCCCACAACTGCCCCCAGAATACCGACCAGCACGACGATGGCAGCGGCAATGGCCGGGATCCCGCCCAGGCTGCTGCTCACGCTCATCGCCAGCGGCGTAGTAATCGAGCGGGTGGCTACCGAGGCCAAAATCTCGGGTTTGGCTTGCAGGATAAAGGCCAGTACCAGACTGATGCTGATGCTCAGGATCACCGCCAGGCTACAGCTGACAATGATGGGTTTGAGCTTGGCGCGGATCTGGCCAATCTGCTGATAGAGCGGAATTGCCAGTGCGACCACCGCGGGTTGCAACAGCATGTTGATCGGGCTAGCCCCCTTTTCATAGTCCGCAAGGCTCCAGCCAAAATAGGCAATTGCGGCCATCAGGATGATCATCGGGATCAATAGCGGGTTGATCAGCGGGATCGGTTTGCGACGATAGACCTCGCGGGTCAGCGCATACAACACCACGGTAAGCGGAATAGCAAAATAGAAGATCATGCTTTGTTCATCCATTGAAACAGACGGCCCACCAGCAACAGGATCAGGACGATACCCAGGGCCATATTGACCAGAATGACGCCGAGTGAAGAGAGCACGGTATCCATATGATCGAGCAAGCTGACTGCTACCGGAATAAACAGCAAAGCCATATGCCGTAACAGCAACGCCCCGCTGGCATCAATCCAGTGCAGCTTGATGATGCCCAGATTGAGCAGGCTGAACAGTAACAACATGCCGAGGATGCTACCGGGAAAGGGGAAAGGCAGGATTTTGGAGATGAAGTTACCGATACCGAGCGCGATCAGGATGATGGCAAAACTGAGCAGGTAATCGAGCAAACGGCGCGGCCATGTTTTGGTAGTCATGCTAAACAGACCAGATTGTGGGATTGGTCACACTTTACCACGCAGGGGCGGAAGTTGCAGCCCGCAAAGCTGTTCGTTGAAGTAGGGTAGAGCAAGCTAAAGCAGTGGAAAAACGGATAGATGCAAGCTTAGGCGATTCACCCTTAGGTTTAGGTGGGAGCGGACATGAGCAGGAACGTCAGTACGCTGCACCGCCCTGGTGGCAAACAGCAGACATGACAAGGGCGAGTCCCTTGTGTTGCGACCCGCCCTTATGAAGCACTGTAAGGATCACAGTGTGTAACGCTAGCATTGTTGCTCATGTTACAGGTCAGTCTTGCATGGAGCGATGGAACTTTCTGACCCTATCTTCACCGGCGTGTTGCATTGCCCGGTGGCAATTTAAATATAGACGGGATTTTCCCCTTGCAAGGATTTTTTTATGGTTTCTGCATCCGCTAACCCGCACGTTGACGCATTATCAGTACTGACGACGTGGTTAACCCGCCTGACCGGTATGGCCGCACCAGCCGACATGCTGCTGACGCCACACTGCTGGTGGGAGCATGCCCCGGACGGGGCGTTGACCGCGCTGGTGTGTCAGGTTCGACTCGACCATATTGGCCATCAGGCGACGCGACCGCACTGGTGGGTGCTGATGGACGAGCTGGTTGCCGATCCGGCTGCCCATATTTATGGGGAAGGCTTCCAGATGCTGGCGCAAACGGCGGGCACCTGGGCGCATCCTTTAGCTATTGGTCGTTGCCCGGATGCGGCGCACTACCGTATTACCCAACAGGGGGGGTGGCATACCGTCCATAACCTGTTGCTGTTTCAGGAAGCTGGTGGCTGGACACTGCTTGGCTTTGCACGCTGTCAGCGTTGGGCTGGGCAGTTCGAGCTCTATCCCGATGGGCGGCTACGCATTGTGCAAGATACCGAACAGTTGGTACTGCGACCAGGCATGCATTGGGAGAGCGAACCCCTGGTGGTGATGCACAGCAGCTCGCGCGCCAGTTTATTAGCACGCTTTGCCACGCTGATAGCGCAATATCATCCAGCCAGATTGCCGGATGAACGTCCTCAGGGCTGGTGCTCCTGGTATCACTATTATGCAGATATCACCGCTGCGGATATTGAAGAGAATCTGGCCGAGCGTAATCGACGGTTTCCTGCATTGCGGTATGTGCAAATTGATGACGGTTATCAGGCAGCAATGGGCGACTGGCTGATCCCCTCCACCCGTTTTGCCGGCGGGTTAGCGCCACTGATTGCCAAGATCCATGCCGCCGGGGCAGAGCCGGCGTTATGGGTTGCCCCGTTCATTGCCGAACCGGGTTCGCGACTATTTCAAGATCACCCAGAGTGGTTTGTCCGTGATCCGCAGAGTGGATGTCCGTTACCGGCTGAGCAGGTTACCTATGGTGGCTGGCGTTGTACCCCCTGGTATGTGCTGGATGCCACGCAAGAGGCTGTGCAGAATCATCTGCGCCAGGTGTTTGCCACCCTGCGGCAGGCGTATGGCATCCGCTACTTTAAACTGGATGCCAACTTCTGGGGGGCGATCCATGGCGGCGTTCGCCAGGACGCTGCCGCCACCCGAATTGAGGCATATCGTCGGGGGATGCAGGCTATTTTGGAGGGCGCCGGTCCGGATGCCTTTATCCTCGGTTGTAACGCGCCGATGTGGCCTTCACTCGGCTTGGTCGATGGCATGCGGGTGGCCGACGATACTGAGCGTCATGATG
>JAYROM010000114.1:0-30654 GCA_041911695.1 Aeromonadaceae bacterium | reverse complement strand
GATTGGCGAGTGTTGCAGACGCTGGATGAACCTGAGTGGGTCAAGCGTCATGCCAACCTGCTGTTTCTGGTCGACCGTGCCGATGCCTTGCGTGCGCAGTGGTTGCGTGATTCTCCCCCAGATACGGTACCACCGGTCACCTGGTGGGGGGCGTGTCTGGCGCGCCATGCTGGCCAGGAGTTCGATCCGGCCCTCTGCGCCCTGTTCAGTCAGGTCTCGGGTAACGATGCCTTCTGGTTACAGCAGGAGGGCGATGCCATGGAGTCGTTCTTTGATGACTGGTGCCGGGCACTGCCAGCACAGCCGATCCCATTTGCCGCCCTGAATGAGCTGGGGCTGATTTTTGCCCGGATTGTCGACAGCAAGAGCCCTTTTACCTCCACCCATTCACATGGGGTGCAGGCGGTGGCCAGCGCGCTGGCACAGCAACTGGGCCTGCCGGCCGCCGAACAGGAGGCGGTCACGCTGGCGGCGTTGTTACACGATTTGGGCAAATTGCGCATCAGCGATGCATTGCTGCACAAGCAGGCCGCCTTCACCGAGGCCGAGCGTCAGACCATGCGTCGCCACGCCTATGACACCTGGCTGATCCTGAAACGGATCCACGGGTTTGAGGAGATAGCCCGGCTTGCCGCCATGCACCACGAGACCCTGGATGGCCACGGTTATCCCGAAGGGTTGGGTGCCTCCGCCCTGCCGTTGGCGGCACGCTTGATTGCGGTAGCCGATGTGTTCCAGGCACTGGTGCAGAATCGCCCCTATCGCGCCTCGTTGTCGCTGCAGGAGGTACAGGGATTGATGCTGCAAATGGTGATTCAGCAGAAGCTGGATCCTGACCTGGTAGGCCTGTTATTCGAGGCGGGAGAGCACTATCAGGCCTTGGCCCGACAGGCAGAATTGGTGGTGACGCCGGCGGCAGATCGCCTACCGGCATAAAAATACAATTTTCGTGTGGTGAATGGTTGTATGCCGTGGCGAATTCCCTATCATGGCTGGCGCGTCGCAAGGGGCGTCGCCACGACAAACTACAAGAATTTCCGAGGGAAAAATGAAGGCTGTTCTCAGGCTGTTGTCCTGCCTGATCGCTTTGGTCTGTCTGCTGTCGCAGGCCCAGGCATCATTCCTACGTGCACCGGCGACCTCTACTTACCATCCATCTAGCGCAGCCGTGCATAACACGACACCGTCGGTGTCCGCGCCTGCGTCGACGACGGGCAAGGATGATCTGTTGGTGGTGGTCAACAAGTCGCGTTACACCCTGACGGTGTACAAGGGCAACCTGGCATTACGCCAGTTCTGGATCGCGCTGGGTGAGAACCCCCGAGGCCCCAAGGTGATGGCTGGCGACAAGCGAACCCCGGAAGGGCGTTATCTGCTTGACTACAAGAAAGAAAACTCGAATTTTCATCGGGCCATCCACATCTCCTATCCTAATGATCAGGATCTGATGCGTTCGCAAGCACTCGGGGTTGAGCCCGGCAGCATGGTCATGATTCATGGCCAGCCCAACACGGTGACGAACAAAGGCGTGCAACGTTCCAATTGGACCAATGGGTGTATTGCCCTGCTGGATCACGATATGGACGAATTGTGGGGCTTGGTAGAGCCAGGTACGCCGATCGAAATTCGTCCGTGATCTATGGTTGGTCATATCAAGACAGCAGGATAGTGCCGATCGCTGATCGGTCGCAGGAGTCATATCACCATGAAACAATGGCGTAACTGGATTGGCGCACTCGTCAGTCTGCTGGTGCTGGGATTGGCGTTGCTGCTGCTGTTCCATCTGGTGCATGAGTATCACTGGCGGGACGTCACCCACGAGATCCATGCGATCCCGTGGTCGCAAATGTCTTGGTCTCTCCTGCTGACGGTGGGCAGTTATCTGTTGCTGACGGGCTACGACGCGCTGGCGGTGCGAGAGGTCGGCGGCCGTTTGCCCTATCCGCGGGTCGCCTTTACCTCGTTTGTGGCCTACACCTTCTCCAACACGCTAGGCTTTGCGCTGGTTACCGGTACCTCGGTGCGCTATCGCTGCTATTCGGCGCTCGGGTTGACCACCAACCAGATTGCCGGGGTGGTGTTTTTCTGTTCGGTCACCTTCTTTCTCGGCCTGTTTCTGGTCGGTGGGCTGGCGCTGACGCTGGGCTTCTGGTCGTTGCCGCCAGGCATCATCTCGCCGCTGTTGCTGCCTTGGCTACATATCGCCGGTATGGCGGCCATCTTGCTGGTGGTGGCCTATGTGCTGTTGCCCTTCTTGCGCGAGACACCGCTGACCCTGCGTGGATTCCCGCTACCGATGCCACGCCCCAAGGTGGCGTTGGGCCAACTATTGATTGCCTGCGGCGACTGGATGGCCGCTGCCGGGGTGTTCTACTGCCTGTTGATGGGGAATCCGGATATTACCTACTGGCACGTGCTGACCGTCTTTGTGGTCGCCAACCTGCTCGGGGTGATTGCCCATGTGCCCGGTGGGATTGGGGTGTTTGAATCGGTGGTGACCCTGCTGCTCTCGCCGGTGATGCCGGCCTCGCAGGTGCTGGGTGCCCTGATTCTGTATCGCCTGATCTACTATGTGCTGCCATTTGGTTGTGCCTTGCTGCTGTTTGCGGGCAACGAGGCCTTATCACACCGTCACCATCTACAACGATTGGGTCAGTGGGTGGCCAGTGGCCGTGAGCTGCTACCGCCGTTGATTAGCCTGGGGGCGTTTGCTGCGGGCACCGTGCTGCTGCTCTCTGGCGTGACCCCTGGGATCCCGTGGCGTCTGGACAGTCTGCTCAGCGTCCTGCCGTTACCCCTGCTGGAGATGTCCCACCTGCTCGGCAGTATCAGCGGCATCTTGTTGCTGTTGCTGGCGCGTAGCCTCTATCGTCGCTATGACGCTGCCTATCGCATCACCCAGGCATTGCTGATGGCGGGTATGGTGTTCTCTATGCTCAAGGGGCTGGACTGGGAAGAGGCGACCTTGCTGGGCTTGCTGCAGCTCGCGATGTTGCCCTGCCGCAGTCTGTTCTATCGCAAGGGCTCCTTGATCCATGCGCCGTTTACCCCAGGCTGGATGTTGGCCTGTGGTGCCGTGCTGCTCGGGGTATTCTGGGTGCTGATGTTCTCCTACCGTCACATTGATTACAGCCACGACCTGTGGTGGCACTTTGCCTCTGATGGCATGGCCTCGCGTGGTCTACGCGCCATGGGCGGGGTGATCGGGGTGGCCGCGCTGGCCGGCTTTGCCTATCTGTTACGGCCGAGCCCGGTACGCAACCTGGTGCCGAGTGCTGCAGAATTGGCGCGTGCGGCGGAGATTGTTGCGCACTCCGCGCATAGCCATGGCCACTTGTCGCTGCTCGGGGATAAGGCGTTGATGTTTGCGCCAGAGGGCGATGCATTCCTGATGTATGCGGTCTCCGGGCGCAGTTGGGTCGCGATGGGGGATCCGGTGGGTAATCCGTCCCGTTTTGTCGCCCTGTTATGGCAGTTCCGCGAGTTGTGCGATGAGAATGATGGATGGCCGGTGCTGTACCAGGTGTCACCGCAGTTGCTGCCGGCCGGGATCGACCTGGGGTTGATGCCGTTCAAGCTTGGTGAGGAGGCGATGGTCGATCTGGCCGCCTTTACCTTGGTCGGTAGTCGGTTACGCAACCTGCGTCAGTCGCATGCCAAGGCCGAGCGCGATGGGCTACGCTTCAGTGTCATTGCGCCGGATCAGGTCGCGCCGTTGTTACCGGCATTGCGTCAGATCTCAGATAGCTGGCTGCAGCAAAAGATGGGGCGCGAAAAGGGCTTCTCGGTGGGCTGGTTTATGGACCGCTATCTGCAAAGTTGCCCGTTGGCGCTGGTGTATCACCAGGAGCGGCTGGTCGGCTTTGCCAACCTGTGGGTCAGCGAGTGCAAGGTCGAGCTGTCGGTGGATCTGATGCGCTACGACAGTACCGAGATCCCGAGCGGCATCATGGACTACCTGTTCACCGAATTGTTGCTGTGGGCCAAGGCGCAAGGCTATCAGCGCTTTAACCTGGGGATGGCGCCGATGTCCGGTTTTGCCCTGCATCCGCTGGCGCCGTTCTGGGGCAAGCTGGCCACCCTGGTCTATGAGCGGGGCAATCGGCTCTATAATTTCCAAGGACTGCGCCGTTATAAAGAGAAGTACCAACCTGATTGGCAGCCACGTTATCTGCTCTGCCCTGGCGGGATCCAGCTACCGCGCATCCTGCCGCAGGTGGTGGCTTTGATCAGCCGTGGCGCCCTGGGTACCGTGCAGAAATAGGAGTTTTGATGCCGCATTTCTTGTTAGCCTGTTTGCTGGCCTGTTGTCTGCCGCTCGCCCTTGCAGCGGGGAGTTCACCGCGTGATCTGGGGGTGGTGCCCGTGCCGTCGACCAATACCCGGGCTGAGTTACCGCTGGTGGTGTTTATGACCGGCGACGGCGGTTGGGCGGCATTGGATAAAGGGGTCTCGACGCGGTTGGCCGCCGCAGGCTGGCCGGTGATTGGCTGGAGCACCCTGACCTATTTCTGGCATAAGAAGACCCCGGAGCAGGTGACGGCGGATCTGCTCGATCTGCTTGATCACTATCGCCAGCGTTGGCCAAACCGTACCTGGGTGCTGATTGGCTTCTCGTTCGGTGCAGAGATTGTGCCGTTTATCATCAACCGCCTGCCGGCTGCAGAGCGTGCGCGGTTGCTGGCCGGGGTGATGCTGTCACCGTCAACCGAGTCGGACTTTGAGATTCATGTCAGCGACTGGGTCAGCAGCAACAAGTACCAGGGCTACGCCACCCAGCCGGAAACCGAGCGTATCAGCGATATCCCGCTGTTCTGCTTCTATGGTCAGGAGGATGATGATCCGGATGTGCTCTGCCCGTTACTGACCCAGCGCAACGTGACCAATATCGCCCTGCCTGGCGGCCACCATTTTGAGGATGATTATCCGTGGATGGTGACCCTGCTGCATCGTCACATCCCGCTGTCCCGTTAACCGGCGCGGCCCGCGATATGTGACGCGGGGCAGCGGTTGCACCAGCTTTGACAGGATTTGTCACACATTCCTCTGCCGATGACACAGTTCTGCGACATCCCTTACCTAGAGTAAGAGGGGTACACAGCAGAGGAGTACTGAATCATGAAAAACCTGACGATCCCGGCCCTGGTGGCAACTGTTCTGGCCACATCCGCCGCATGGGCTGCGGATGCCAAGCCGACACCCGCGCCGGCACCGGCACCGCAATCGCCGATGGCTACCCTGTTTGCGCAGGCGGATGCCAATCATGATGGCAAACTCGATAGCCAGGAGTTCGCCGAGTTCCAGCGCTTGCGTGATGAAATGATGGCCAAGCACCGTCCGCAGTTTGCCAACCTGGACAAGAACGGTGATGGCTTTATCAGCCCGGATGAGTTGCGTGCCGATCGCATGGATCGCATGGGCAAGGGGCGACATGGCAAGGGCATGCGCGACGGCCGCGATGGCGATGCCCCGATGCATGATAGCCTGTTTGCCCAGGCCGATGCCGACCACAATGGCACCCTGAGTGCAGAGGAGTACCAGAAGCTGATCGAGCTGCGCCAGGCGCGCCAAGCGCGGATGGCTGCTGCCACCCCGGATTTTGCCAGCCTGGATAACAACCACGATGGCCAACTGGATCGCAATGAGTTGCGTGCCGGTATGCGCGCCATGCATGACAAGATGAAGGCCAGCGGCGCAGCACCGACCACCAACTGATCGCCAGCAGGCAGCGCGCGTCGTATTGCATGTTCAGTTTCGCCGTAGGTCACCCTGCGGCGTTTTTATTGCTGTCGCGTACGGAGTGAGCGAGAGGCCGGAAAGGCGGTGGCAGCCAGTAGGGGTTATGTCAGGTCGTATAGCGGTGGTGTGGGGTGGCGAAGCCAGGGCGAGGTCAGCGCAGGGCGCGTTGAAACTTGCTGCAACCGCTAACATCAACACATACCAGAGGATGCGGGTCTGCGGGGTATAGGCCGATCAGCAAGGCGAGCGGTGCAGCAAGAAAAACAAAACCGGTGCATCAGTCGTGGATGCACCGGTCAGACGTCACTTAGGCAGTGGTCTTGGCGGCAGCCTTCTTCACCTTGTGGTGAACCTTCTTGTGGGCAACCTTCTTCACGTGATGCTTCTTGGCAACAGTGGCCTTGGCCGGTGCAGCAGCCGGTGCAGCCGCAGCGGTGGTGTCGGTTGCAGCAGCAGCGGAAGTGGTATCAGCCATGGCAGCGCCAGAAGCCAGGGCAAACAGGGCGGCAGTGGTCAGGGTCATCAGCTTGTTCATGATCGTACTCCTTGAGGGTGATTAAGTTCAGCGCCGGGTCGTTGTTTGCCTCAGTGCCTTGAGAGAGAGCATAACGGGGTGGGCAGAGACGATCTGTCGGTCAAGCGTGACCGTTTGTAACGGTATGTACAAAGGGTGGCGTGCGGGGATGGACTTGCGCGGTTCAGCAGGCATTCATCTCGCGCAGGGCTTCTATCGACATCGGCCGATAGTAGAGCCAGCCCTGGATCTCACGGATGCCGAGTGCCAGCAGTTTGTCGCGCTGCGCCTCGGTTTCCACCCCTTCGGCGATGACCTCCATGCCGAGATCGCGCGCCATATTGATGATGGCGCGCACCAGCAATTCGCCTTGGGGGCCAGCGGTCAGGCGCAGCATAAAGCTGCGATCCAGTTTGACCACGTCAATCGGGTAGTCGCTCAGCGTATTCAACGCCGAATAGCCGGTACCGAAATCATCCAGTGCCAGATGAATGCCCATCTGGCGGATGGTGTGCATACGGCGGATCGCCTCACGCGGTGATTCAAGCAGCGTGGTTTCAGTGATCTCCAGGGCGAGCTGGCTGGCGGGCATTCCGGTCTGGCGCAGGGTCTCTTCCAGTAGCGGGATCAGGGTCGGGCTGCCGAAGTGACGCGCCGACAGATTGACATGAATCAGCAGCGGGGGCAGACCCCGGTTGGTGCGACACTGGTTGAGGGAGACCCCGGCCCGACAGGCCATCTGCAGCACCTTCTCGCCCAGCTCCAGCACCAGATGGTCCGCTTCGGCGATTGGAACAAACCGGCCCGGCGGGATAAAGCCCAGCTCGGGATGCTGCCAGCGCACTAGCGCTTCAAGGCTGGTGACCTGATCCTGGTCGGCATCGACGATCGGTTGGAACCAGGTCATCAGATGATCCTGACGGATCGCCTGCGGCAGATCGCGCTTGATGATCATCTCCTCCATCGCCACCTGATATAGCCGCTGGGTAAACAGGATAGTGCCCTGCCGCTGACGCTTGGCGATGTTGAGGGCATAGTCGGCACAGCGTAAGACATCGTCGGCGAGGGTGAAATGGCTACTACCCATCACCACCCCAATACAGATGCGTAACTCCAGTTCGGCATTGCCAAAGTGGAGCGGTCGCGCCAGCAGGGCGTGCAGCTCACGGGCAATATGTCGCGCCTGGTGCCGCGTGGTCATCTGCGGGATATAGAGCACAAACTCATCGGCGCCGATACGGGCCAGGACCTGGCGCGGCGCGGCGGACGACAACCGGTGGCCCAGTTCACGCAGTACCCGGTCGCCGGCATCATGGCCAAAGGTGTCGTTGATCGCCTTGAACTGCACCAGGTCGATATGCAGCAGGGCAAAGGGCGCCTGCTCTGGCTGCCGTTGGTCCAGGTCATGCTGTAACCGGCTCAGCAGCTGGGTGCGGTTGAACAGCCCGGTCAGGCTGTCGTAGTGGCTCAATTGGTGGATCTGTAATTCGGTATCCCGCTGGGCGGTGAGATCGCGCAGCGACAATAACCAACTGCTGCCTCCGGTATGCGCCAACGGGATCAGGTGAATTTCGCATGGCAGGCGACGCCCCTGCAGGGTCAGCAACTCCCACTCGATCAGCCGCTGGCCGAGGGCGACCAGTTTCCAGAACCGGTTGGGGGCAAATGGCTCTAGCGGACTGGCGGGTGGGAACAGCTTATCCAGGCTGGTGCCGACCGGTACGGCGGGGCCGTCATAGTGCAGCAGTTGTCGCGCCTGGTTGTTCATATTCATCAGCACCCCTTGGTCGACCATCAGGATGCCAAGCGGGCTGTTTTCATACAGGGCGAAAAATTTCTGCTCGATATCGCCGAGTTCGAGACGTGAGGTTCGGCGCGAGGTCACCAACTGGTTGATGACCCGGCTGGCCAGTGTAATTTCGTCATGCCCCTCGACCGGCAGATGGATGTCCCAGTTACCGCGTGCCAGCGCCAGCAACCCCTGCTCCAGGGTGTTGAAGCGGGCGGCAATATAGCGCTGGAACAGACGCAGGAAGCCCCAGCACAGCAGGATCCCGCAGGCCAGCGAGATCACCGTCAGCAATCCCAGTGTCAGCTTGGCCGTGTCGTAGAGCTGACGGGGGGCGTTGACCTCAATCCGTGCAATGTGTGATCCATTGATATCCTTCAGCTCGCTGAATGCACTGATGCTGCGGCCATCACTCCATAGCTCGATCTGCTCAAAATGGCTGCTGAGTGGCTGGTAACCGGGGCGGTTGGCCGGGGACTCTGTGCTGGGGCGCAGAAAGGTGTCGGCACTCAGAATTTGGGCATATTGGCTGGGGAAAAAACTGGCCAGTCGCAATCCCCACAACATCCAGCCGGCAATCGGGCCATGCAGATCACTTTTCAGGACCGGGGTCACCACCACCAACCAGGGGGTGTTTTCCAGGCTGATGAGGCCGGATAACGGCTGGCGTCGCTGGTCCGGGTTCGCCTGCAACGCCGCCAGCTGCTGGCCGAGTCGATGCGGGTGGTGCAGTGCCCGCCACAGGTCATCGGTAAACGGCTGTAGATGTGTCTGTTGACGGTCGAGCAGGGCGCTGTCGGCCAGGCTGCCATCCCGGCGAATAAACAGCATGAGATTGACGCCGTTGGCATGCATTGACTCGACATTCAGGTTGCGCTCGGCAAAGCCGGGATCACCCTTTTGCAGCAGGGTCCAGGTCTCATCCCACCATCCCCAGTCCACGCTGCGGGCGGCCAGTTGTTGCTGACGCAGGGCGATCGCCTCATTGGCCTGATGGCTGCCAACGGCCAAGTGATCGAGTTCGATACGGTGGACGCTTTTGAGAAAAAACAGGCTAAACGCGAACAGACAAACGCCGACCATCAGGGCCAGGCCGCCGGCAAACAGGAGACTGGCGCGGGTGGCCAGGCGAAGTTTGTGGAATCGGGTCAACGCGGGCATGGGCTTATTCTCGGAGTCGATAACTCCAATCTAGGTGAGTCCCTTGGAAAAAAACATAGTACGAGGTGAAAACAGTGACCGCTGCCCCAGTATTGTCCCGGAGGACAATACTGGGAGGCTTGATCAGCGCTTATTGCGCGGACGGCGTTCACCGCTGGGTTTGGCATCGTGATGGGCGCTCGGTGCGCCGGTTTCACGCTTGTCCTGACGACGTGGACGATCGTCGCTGCTGCGGGGGCGCGACTTTTTCTCGCTGCCGCGTTCTGCCGGCTTATCCTCGGTGGTTGAGGGTTTGCGGGCGCGTGGCGGGCGGGCCGGCGCCGCCGTGTTGGTCGGCGCGACGGGGGCACTGGCCTGCCAGACCGGTGATTCGCTGGCTGGCTTGGCAGCACTCGGTGCAGCGCTCGTCACTGGCTCGTCCGCTTTGCGCGCCCAGGCTGGTTTGCCCTTGTTCTTGGTATCGCGAAGGCGCACCTTCTTGCGCGGCTCGTCGAGATCCTTTTTCTTCTTGTCTTTCTCTTTGCTGTCTTTCTTCTTGGCCTTGCCACCGCCAACACTGGCCATCTTGTGCTGCGGGCGCAGGCTGTCGACGACGCGACGACGCAGGGCTTCGCCGGTGTAGCGCTCGATACGCTCCAGCATCGGCATGTCATGCGCCTCGATCAGGTTGATCGCACAGCCGCGTTTGCCGGCACGTGCGGTACGGCCGATACGGTGCACATAGACATCCGCAGTGCGCGGCAGATCATAGTTGAACACATGGGTGACATCCGGCAGGTCGATACCGCGCGCGGCGACGTCGGTGGCCAGCAGGATACCCACTTCACCATCACGGTAACGACGAATGGCCTCGATGCGTTTCTCTTGCTCCATTTCGCCACGGATCCAGGCGCAGTCCAGCCCCTCCTGCTGCAGGCGGGTGACCAGTTCAGCCAGACGTTCACGGGTCTTGACGAACACAATGCTGCGCTTGACCTCTTCACTGCGCAGCAGATGGCACAGCAGGGCGATCTTGTGCTCGGCGCTATCGGCCAGATACATCAGTTGCTGGATCTTGCGACGTTCACTGCGCGGCGCCTCGACGTGGATCTCTTCCGGCTGGTTGAGCACCTGTTCGGCAAATCGGCTCAGCCCCTGGCCTTCGAGGGTGGCAGAGAACAGCATGGTCTGTTTACGCCAACGCGCTTCCCCGGCAATGCGCTCGACATCGGCAATAAAGCCCATGTCCAGCATGCGATCCGCTTCATCCAGGATCAGCATCTCGATCGCACGGCTGTCGAAGCTCTCCTGATCGATATACTCCAGCAGACGGCCCGGGGTCGCGATGATGATATCGGTGGTCTGGGTCAGCGCCGGCAACTGCTGCTCATGTTCAATCCCGCCGATGATGGTCTCCACCACCAACGAGGTGTGTTTGGCCAGTTGACGCGCCTGAGTGGTGATCTGCAGTGCCAGTTCGCGGGTCGGTGCCAGCACCAGCACACGGGCGGCTCCCGGCTTGCGGCGCGGGAAGTCGAGTAGATGCTGTAGGCAGGGCAACAGGAAGGCGGCGGTCTTGCCGGTACCGGTTGGCGCGGACGCCATAATATCGCGACCCTCCATGGCCACCGGAATCACCTGCTGCTGGATAGAGGTCGGGCGGCTGAAGCCCAGCTCGCGCACGGCCTGCAGCAGTGCATCATCAAGGTCTAGGGTATCGAACGACATGCTGATCGTGTCTCAAGTCTTGGAACAAGGGGCTTATTATAGGGCAGCGGCATGATAAAATCCGCTTTCCTGTCCCCTATATGTTGCGACCGCCCTCTGTCATGGCCAATGCGTGGTTCCGTTTCAAGCAGTTCACCATCGAGCAGTCACAGTGTGCGATGAAGGTCGGTATGGATGGCGTCACTTTAGGTGCCTGGGCGCCGGTCGATGGGGCGCGACGGATCCTCGATATCGGCACTGGCACCGGTCTGATTGCCCTGATGCTGGCACAGCGGGCACCAGCCGCACAGATTGACGCCCTGGAGATTGACCCTGCCGCAGTGGCCCAAGCGCAACAAAATGTGCGCGCCTCGCCGTGGGCAGATCGGGTGCGGGTGCACGCCTGCGCACTACAAGCCTGGCAGGCGGCGCCTTACGATCTGATTGTCTCCAATCCCCCCTTTTTCCCGCCGGGATTGCCCTCCAGCAGTCTGGCGCGGGACCAAGCGCGCGCGACCCTGACGTTGACCCATGATGACTTGCTGCAACATGCCCTGCGCTTGCTGGCCCCGGCGGGCTGTCTCGCGCTGGTGTGGCCTTGCGCTGTGGCGGAGCGCTGTCGCCCGACAGTGGCCGCGCTGGGATTCAGCGTTCAGCAACAGGTACAGCTGATTCCGTGCCCAGGTAAAGCGCCAAATCGTTTTTTGTGGTTATTATCCAGAGATAAACACTATGAATCGTGTTCTGATCTGTTGATTCGCACTGAAAATGGCGAATATGCCAATACATATGCCAGCATGGTGGCGCCGTTTTACCTCAAGCTATAGCGCGGGTCTTGTACTGACAATCAAATGCTTTATCCTGCAACACCTCTAAAAGTTAGCCATAAATCAGATGAAATGGCTGACTTGCTGATCTCGATTAGTCATTCTAACTGACTAGATGCCTTGCGGCGTCACACGACTTTCTTGCCGGTTCCCGCCACCAGTGCCGGGCACCTCCAGCGGAGTAAAACGTGAATAACACAATGAAAACCAGCGATATTCTGGGGCTGGGGTTTATGACCTTTGCCTTTTTCCTTGGCGCCGGGAACATCATCTTCCCGCCGATGTCCGGCTTTTTGGCCGGTGAAAGCATGGGGTGGGCGATGTGCGGCTTTCTGGTCACCGGTGTGGGGCTGCCGCTGCTGACCATTCTGGCGGTGGCACGTGCCGGGGGCGGTCTGCTGACCATGACCCGCTTACTGCCTGCCGGTGTCGGTACCGCCATGGCGATTGCTGCCTATCTGATTATCGGCCCGGCGTTCGCCACCCCGCGTACCGGTCTGGTGGCCTATGAGATGGGCTTCAAGCCGTTTCTCGGTGATCTGGCCAGCCAGAGCAGCCAAAGCCTGTTTACCCTAGTCTATTTTGCGCTGACCATCGCCCTGTCGTTGAATCAGGGGCGTCTGCTGGATGCCATCGGTAAAGTGTTGACCCCGCTGCTGGTGATCCTGCTCGCGGTGTTGGCGGTCGGCGTGGTGTTGCATCCGCAAGGGACGGTGCCACCGGTGGTCGGCGATTATCTGACCCATCCGGGGGTGAAGGGGCTGCTGGAGGGGTACAACACCATGGATACCTTTGGTGCCCTGATGTTCGGCATGCTGATCATTGATGTGCTGCGCTCGCGTGGCGTGGCGGATAGCCGTCTGCAGACGCGTTATCTGGCCCGTGCCGGCCTGATTGCGGCCCTCGGACTGGTGCTGGTCTATGTCTCGTTGTTCTACCTCGGTGCGACTGCCGGCGGGCTGGTGACCAATCCGGCCAATGGCGGGGTGATTGTCTCGACCTATGTGGCGTCGCTGTTTGGCCCGGCGGGCCAGGCGGTGCTGGCCGGGATAGTTTCGCTGGCCTGTCTGACCACGGCGGTCGGCCTGACCTCGGCCTGCGCCGAATTCTTCAATACCCTGTGGCCGCGCCTGAGCTACCGTCTGCTGGTGGTGGTGATGGGGGTGATCTGTGCGCTGGTGGCCAATGTCGGGCTGGCCAGCCTGATCAGCCTGTCGATTCCGGTGCTGGTGGCCATCTACCCGGTGGCGATTGCGCTGGTGGCGCTGACCTTCCTGCGTCCGCTGTATGCCGACCCGCAACGCGCTTTCCGCGTGGTGCTTGGCGTATCGCTGCTGTTCGGGGTGTTGGATGGCATGAAGCAGGCAGGGGTTAACCTGCATCAGTTGGACTGGATGCCGTTGTTCACCCTGGGGCTGGCCTGGTTGCTGCCCACCGTGGCCGCCATGCTGCTGATGCTGGCCTGGCCGGGTGAGCGTCCGACGGTGGTCAGCGAAGCCTAAGCGCTGTCTTAGCGGCCCCAGTGATGGGGCCGTTGTCGTTGGGGGGATCGCTACCCGGCGCGCATCTGGCGTATGACGCCGTGACACGCGAGCAGACTACTACTCCTGATCCGCTTCCGACCAGGCTGCATCCGGGTCATCTTCTTGGGCCGGGATGCGTTTTTCCTCGTTGGCCCACTCGCCGAAATCAATCAGCTGGCAGCGTTTGCTGCAAAACGGGCGGAATGGGCTCTCTGGCCCCCAGGCGACCGGCTCGCCGCAGGTCGGGCATTTGACGGTGGTGACCATAGGCTCCTCGTTAGCAGCAGGTCAGGGTGAACGGGATATCTCCCGTCTCCAGTTCGCCGAGTGGCAGGAAACGGATGGCAAACCGGGTCTTGTGACCGCTCAGGGTCGGATAGTGGCCGGTATCGACCTCGACATCGACGCGCACCAGATCGTTATTCTCAGCGGTAGCCTGATAGAAACCACTGCGCGCGATCACCGCTTGGGCATGGCCCTGTCCGCGCCATAGATCCAGCAGCAGGTCGGTGCCGCGCATCAGGATATCCAACTCCTGCAGCCAGGTGTCGACCTGTGCCACGCGCGTTGCGATAGGCAGCGCCAGCCAGTGGTGCAGGATTGGCACATCAAACGGACACAATCCGCCGGGGATGGTGAAGCGCTGTCGAATCGCCCCCAAGAAGCGATCCTCTTTAAAGCAGCTGGCGGCCCGTGGCGCGCGTGGCAGGGCCTGTACCAGTTCCGCCGCCTGCTGCAGCACACTGCTCAGCTTGTCAGTGTCGACATCCGGGATCTGCTGCAGCAACGCCAGTTTCTGTCGCTGTTTCTCCAGATCCTTCATCAGATCGGTGCGGATATCGCAACGTTCAGCCAGCTCGAGGAAGTCGAACAGGGTCTTGAAGAAGATGATGGCTTCGCCGGCGTTGGCGACAGAAGCATAGCTGCGCAGCAGCCCGAACAGGCTGTCAAAACGCAGGTAGGTACGGCTTTTTTCGTTCAGCGGAAATTCGTATCCGGGCATGGCCTTATTCAGCGTCAGCACAATCAACAATGCGCCCGAGTGTAGCCCGATTCAGCTACGATGTTGAGCGGCATCCTGTAAATAGTTGCTGTGCAACACCTTTACTTGTGCGCGTAGCGCCGAGAGATCGCCATTTTCATTGTTCAGCACATCATCACTGGCCGCCAACCGGTCGGCGCGGGCAATTTGGCTGGCGATAATGCGTTGCACCAGTGCCGGATCATTCTGATCGCGCCGACAGGTGCGCGCGATCTGGGTGTCGACACTGACATCGACACTGAGCACGCGCTGTACCAGCGACTGCAGGCCGTTTTCCAGTAGCAGCGGTGCCATCAGGATGACATAGGGGCCGACGGCCTGTTGGCAGGCCAGGATCAACGCCTCGCGAATGCGCGGGTGGAGTAATTGCTCCAGCCACTGCTTGGCCGCCGGATCGTGGAAGATGCGCTGACGCAGCGCGGCGCGATCCAGCGTGCCATCGGCCAGCAGGATGTCAGCCCCAAAATGCTGCTGGATGGCGGCGAGCGCGGGTGTGCCCGGCGCCACCAGTTCGCGTGCGACCTGATCCGCATCCACCACCGGGACACCCAGCTCGGCAAACAGCGCGGCGACGGTACTCTTGCCGCTGCCGATGCCGCCGGTCAGGCCAAGGATCCACGGGCGAGTCATGACAGCAGGAAACCCAGATACCACTGGTTGATGGCCGGTCCCCACAGCAGGGCAATCCAGCCACCGATGGCCAGCCAGGGGCCGAAGGGCATCGGCTGCCCCTGCGCCTGGCGGCGCAGCAGCATCAGGCTGATGCCGACCACGGCACCGGCCAGTGAGGCCAGGATCAGGATCAACGGCAGCGCCTGCCAACCGAGCCAGGCACCGAGTGCGGCCAGCAGCTTGAAGTCGCCATAGCCCATGCCCTCCTTGCCGGTCAGCAGCTTGAACCCCCAGTACAGGCTCCACAGCACCAGATAACCGGCCACCGCGCCGATCACCGCATCCGGCAGGCTGACAAAGGTGTGCTGCAGGTTGAGCAGCAGACCGAGCCACAGCAATGGCAGGGTCAGCTGGTCGGGCAGCAGCATCTTGTCGAGGTCAATAAAGGTCAACGCCAGCAGCCCCCAGCTCAGTACGATGGCGCTCCACTGCGCCGGGCCTGCCGGCAGCTGCCAGGCCACCACGAATGACAGCAGGCCACACAGCAGTTCGACCAGCGGATAGCGGGCACTGATCGGTGCGCCACAGCCCTTGCAGCGCCCGCGCAGCCATAACCAGCTGAGCAGCGGAATATTTTCCAGCGATGAAATGGCATGGCCACAGTGCGGGCAGGCCGAACGCGGCACCACCAGGTTATAGCGTGGCGTGGCGGCCGGTTCCTCATCCGGATGGAACCAGGCGTGGTATTCGGCCTGCCACTGACGCTCCATCATGATCGGCAGACGATGGATCACCACATTGAGGAAGCTACCGACCAGCAGGCCGAGCAGGGTGACGGTGGTCAGATAAAACCAGGGAAGTTGCAAGGCAAGCTGTAGCAGCATGAGGGGCGGGTATCCGTTTAAAAATAACGAGTGACATCATGTTGTTGGTTGAGCTGAATGCAATGCAGCTCAACGTTCACCGGGCATGGCGACCCACACATCCGTGCCTGTCATGTCCGGGCCTGCGCGGTGATTGCCGCGGTAAACGTTGGGCTTCGCAAGCTCAGCCCAACCTACATTATCTACATTATCAGGTTGTTGGTGGTTTAATGAATCACACTACCCAGCTTGAAGATCGGCAGGTACATGGCGACCACCAGACCGCCGACCAGCACGCCGAGCACCACCATGATTAACGGCTCAATCAGGCTGGAGAGGCCGTCGACGGCATCATCCACCTGTTGCGAATAGATGCCGGCAATCTTGGTCAGCATGTCATCGATGCTACCGGACTCCTCACCGATCATCACCATCTGGGTGACCAGATCCGGGAACACATTGACGGTGCGCATCGCAATATTCATCTGCATCCCGGCCATCACCTCATTGCGTACCGCCAGCACCGCATCGCGGTACAGCGCATTGCCCGAGGCGCCGGCAGCGGAGATCAAGGCCTCCACCAACGGGATACCGGCGGCAAAGGTGGTGGCCAGCGTGCTGGAGAAGCGCGCCAGACAGGCTTTATGCAGGATCTCGCCGATAATCGGAATCTGCAGCATCTTCTTATCGGTCCAGTCACGCACCTTCTGCGAGTTGCGATGGGCGCGGACAAACAGGAACACCGCGAGGCCAATTCCGCCAAAGATGATGTACCAGGCATGCTGCAGGAAGCGCGACAGGTTAATCACCATCTGGGTGAAGGCTGGTAGTTCGGCGCCGAAGCTCTTGAAGATATCCTCGAACTGCGGCACCACAAACAGCAGCAGGATGGTGGTGACGATGATCGCCACACAGATCACCGCCGCCGGGTACATCAAGGCCTTCTTGATCTTGGATTTGAGCGCCTCGGCCTTTTCCTTGTAGGTGGCGATACGGTCGTAAATCTGCTCCAGCGCCCCCGATTGCTCGCCAGCGGCTACCAGATCGACATACAGATCATCGAAGTAGCGTGGATGTTTACGTAGCGCCTGTGACAGCGGGGTGCCACTTTCGACCTCGGCACAGATGCCGGACAGCAGCTCGCGCATCGTGCTTTTTTCATGGCTGCCGGAGAGCAGGCGCAGGGTCTGCACCAGCGGCACCCCGGCACCCAGCATGGTGGTGATCTGACGCGAGATCATGGCAATGTCCATCGGTTTGATGGCATTGGCGTATTTGGAGAAGATCGATTGGCTCTTGCGCCGCAGTTTGCTGACATTGACCCCCTGCTTACGCAGTTCGGCCTTCACCTGATTGGGGTTTTCGCCCTGGAGTTCGCCGGAGACCTTCTGCCCCTTGCGATTGACCCCTTCCCAGACGTAGGGATAGTACTTCTTGGCTTCAATGCGCGTGCTGTTGCTGGTCGCCATGGCTGATCCTTCTGCTGGTGAGCGCGTGGTGCCGGTTTGCGCGGCCGTCGTCTGCGCTGCTGGAGATTGTTATTAGTGTCCGCTGGTGACGCGATTGACCTCGGCCAGGCTGGTTAGTCCCTGGCTGGCCTTATCCAGACCGGATTGGCGCAGGGTGCGCATGCCCTCCTGTTGGGCCAGGGCGGCAATCTGCAACGAGTTGCCCCCCTCCATAATCAAATTGGCAATCGCCTCGGACATCGGCATCAATTCGTAGATCCCGAGACGGCCGCGATAGCCGCCCGAGCACTCTGCGCAGCCAACCGGTTTATACAGCTTTAACCCCTTGCTGATCTGCGCCGGGGTATAGCCGAGCTCGAGCAGTTCATGTTCGGGGATATGCTCTTCGCTCTTGCAGTGTTCACATAACCGGCGCGCCAGACGCTGCGCCATGATCAGGGTGACCGAGGAGGCGATATTAAAGGCCGGCACCCCCATGTTCATCAGACGGGTCAGGGTTTCGGCCGCCGAGTTGGTATGCAGGGTAGAGAGCACCAGGTGACCGGTCTGTGCCGCCTTGATGGCGATCTCGGCGGTCTCCAGGTCACGGATTTCGCCAACCATTACCACATCCGGGTCCTGACGCAGGAAGGCGCGCAGCGCACTGGCAAAGGTCAACCCGGCCTTGGGGTTGACCTGCACCTGGTTGATACCGGTGAGGTTGATTTCCACCGGGTCTTCGGCGGTGGAGATATTGCGCTCATTGGTATTGAGGATATTCAGCCCGGTATACAGCGATACCGTCTTGCCCGAGCCGGTCGGCCCGGTGACCAGGATCATCCCCTGCGGCTTGGCCAGCGCATTCAGGTACATCGCCTTCTGGTTCGGCTCATAGCCCAGTTGGTCGATATTCAGCCGGGCGGCCGACGAGTCGAGAATACGTAATACGATCTTCTCACCCCACATGGTCGGCAGGGTGTTGACGCGCATATCCATCGCCTTGGTGGCGGTGACTTTGAGCTTGATGCGCCCGTCTTGTGGCAGGCGGCGCTCAGCAATATCCAGCCGTGCCATGACTTTCAGGCGCGCGGCAAAGCGGCTGGCCAGATTGGTTGGCGGGGTGGCGATCTCGTGCAAAATGCCGTCGATACGAAAGCGAATGCGATAGCGGGTCTCGTAGGGCTCGAAGTGCAAGTCTGAGGCGCCGCGCTTGATCGCATCGAGCAGCACCTTATTGATATATTTGACAATCGGCGCGTCATCGTCAGCATCGCCGGCCGGGGCATCGCGGGTGATCTCTTCCGCCACCTCCAAGCCGTCAATGTCGTTGTCATGCAGATTGTCGACGCCCAGCGCCTCGCTGACCCCCTCGGTCAGTTTGGTGATCGCCTTTTGCAGTTTAAGCTCGTCAACCAGCAGCGCCTCGGTGTGCAGGCCAAAGCTAAAGCCAAAATCCTCCAGCGCAGCAACATTGGTCGGGTCGGACATCGCCACATACAGGGTATGCCCCTGGGTATAGATGGGGAGGGCATGGTGTTTATCGACCAGCTTGTTATTGAGGTATTTCGGCGGAATCTCGGTAAGATCAAACGCATCAAGATCCAGCAGAGGTACCCCAAACTCCTGCTCGCAAAATTCAGCCAGCGCGGCGGAGCCGAGAATTTTATTATCCACCAGAAAGGTGATCAGTGGCTTGCGCTGCTGCCTAGCTTCCACCGTATAGCGCCGCGACTCCTCGTCACTGATCAGTGCGGAAGAGACCAGACTTAAGGCGAGGCCACTATTGGGGGAGGCGGTCATCGTGATGGTGCCTTATCGGGAGACATGAGAAACGGGGCAACCCCCGTTTCTTTTCTAAAATAATTAAAGAAATACAAACTGATTATGGGCAGTAATCGGTTTGTGCATCTGTGCCCTTCAAACATGAACCTGTCCAAACAAGCGGAATGCCAGCTGAAGCGGCAATTTGATAGAAATCGTCGGTCGATAATGGCGATAAAACACTAGTATCTTTTGGTGCAGCTTTGATTGTTAATTAAGACCCTGACGCTGCGCCAGTGTAGGTAACTTTGACATTTCCGATCGTTACTGCTGTATCATCGGGTAGGCCATGTGCGCTATTACCGCAGCTATCGGCACCAAAAGATTGCATACAAACTTCGACTTGGGTTTTGAGAGCACCTGTTGCAGCAACCAACTCAGTCATCTTGGCTTTCTTGGTGTAGTTTTGATAAGCCGGCAGTGCGATGGCCGCCAGAATGGCGACGATGGCAACGACGATCATCAATTCGATCAAAGTAAAACCGGTTTGTTTTTTCATGATCCGTATCCTTGTTTTGTGACATTCCTGAGAGGGAAGGGTGGACCTGCCACCACAGCGCCGATCTTAGCTCCATTTGCGTTTGTGGGTAATCCCTCACCACGCTGTTTTACGGACCCTACGGTGTAATCTGTGAGGCATCACTACAAAGTAAAGCGTAAACTGGCAAAACTGTCAGCCCGATGCAGTGCGTCCTGCCTCATCAGATGATCATTTGGTGGGGAAGTCAAGCCAGCCAACGGCGACAAGCTGCTGAAATGCGGTGATTTTGTCAGGGAATGGATGGCTGGGCGGCCAACAAAAAAAGTCTGGGGCCGATGTGATGTGAGTGCGGTTTTTCCGCACTCTTTATATTGCTCGACCAGCCCCCAAAGCGGGCGGTCCTCACTTGTTGGGCGCAGTGATGCGCGGGCTCTCCGAGCATCCGGTGATATCAGCGGGGCGTCAATCCGCCGCCACAAAGCGCATCGACAGATCCAGGGCGTGCACATGCTTGGTCAAGGCACCGACCGAGATAAAATCGACCCCGGTTTGCGCAAAGCGGCGCAGGGTGGCCAGAGTGACATTGCCGGAGACCTCGAGCTTGGCTCGGCCGGCGTTGATCGCCACCGCTTCGACCATCATCGGCGGTTCGAAGTTATCCAGCATGATGATGTCACTGCCGGCGGCCAGCGCCTCGCGCAGTTCGTCCAGATTTTCCACTTCGACCTCGACGCGCCGCCCCGGATTGAGTTCGCGGGCGCGGGCGATGGCGGCGGCGATGCTGCCACAGGCCATAATGTGGTTCTCTTTAATCAGATAGGCATCGAACAGCCCCATGCGGTGGTTGGTGCCGCCGCCACAGGTGACCGCATATTTGAGCGCGGTACGCAGGCCGGGCACCGTCTTGCGAGTGTCCAGCAACCGGCACTGGGTGCCGGCCAGTTCCGCCACATAGCGGGCGGTCAGGCTGGCCACGCCGGACAGGCTTTGCACGAAATTGAGCGCGGTGCGCTCGCCGGTGAGCAGCAGGTGGGCTGGACCGCGCAGATGGAACAGCGGCTGATTCGGTTGCAACACGCTGCCATCGTCGACATGCCACTCGATACTGACCTCACCGCCTAACTGACGGAACACCTCGTCGACCCAGGCGCGACCACAGAATACCCCGGCCTCGCGGGTGATCACGCAGGCAACACCCGGCTGGTCGGCGGGGATCAGCTGGGCGGTAATATCGGCATGGGCGTCGACCACGCCGCCCAGATCTTCTTCGAGTGCATCGCGTACGGCGCGTTCAATATCGTGTTGTAGCATGCGCAATCCTGTAGTGGTGGCGCCCGGAGAATGCAAAGGGCGCGATAACAGACCAGCGGTCAGCATAGCATGCCGCACGCCGGGCGCCCAAGATGGGGCGCCACGCCTTGGTGCAATACCCAGCGGCTGGCGGTGTCCGGCCAGGATCGCGTATACGGCTTGCCCTGTTGCGGGCAATCGCCAATCATGGACGCTTCGCAACTGGAGGACCAAGACCGATGCACCCATGGCAAATCGAAGAGGGCTGGCTGACCACCGCCACCCGGCGGCCATCGCCGTTCTGTAATGTACGGCCGATGGGCGAGGTGTCGCTGCTGGTGGTGCACGGCATCAGTCTGCCGCCGGGCGAGTATGGCGGGCCGTGGATCGACGATCTGTTCCTCGGCCGGCTGGACCCTAGTGCCCACCCCTATTTTGCCACCATCGCCCACCTGCAGGTGTCGGCGCACTGTCTGATCCGCCGTGACGGCGAGGTGGTGCAATATGTGCCGTTTACCGCACGCGCCTGGCATGCCGGGGTGTCGCTGTTTGACGGGCGTGAGGCATGCAATGATTTTTCGATCGGCATCGAGCTCGAAGGCACCGATACCGATCCCTATACCGACGCGCAATACCGCCAGCTGGCGGCCATCACCCGCGCCCTGCTGGCAACCTACCCGCGATTGACCCGCGAGCGCATTGCCGGTCATGCCGATATCGCCCCCGGTCGCAAGACCGATCCGGGCCCGGCGTTTGATTGGGCGGGTTATCGGGCTTTGTTGGGGGCGGCTGGCACCGATGGCGCGTGACCAGACCAGGGGAAAATGCGTGGCGAACATGGCCCAAACGGCGTGGATCGTGGCATCATGTCGCCTTTCCCGAACCATCCTGTACGGAATGAACTGTCATCATGAGTGATGCCACCCTGAGCCTGGAAGGGGTTGAGCAGCTACCGCTGCGCACCTTTACTGAGCAGGCCTATCTGAACTACTCCATGTACGTGATCATGGATCGCGCCCTGCCGCATATCAGTGACGGCCTGAAACCTGTCCAGCGGCGCATTGTCTATGCGATGAGCGAGCTGGGCCTGTCGGCGCTGGCCAAACACAAGAAGTCGGCGCGTACCGTCGGTGACGTGCTGGGTAAGTACCATCCGCATGGCGACTTCGCCTGTTACGAGGCGATGGTGTTGATGGCGCAGCCGTTCTCCTACCGTTATCCGCTGGTCGATGGCCAGGGTAACTGGGGGGCGCCGGATGACCCTAAGTCGTTCGCGGCAATGCGTTATACCGAAGCCCGTCTGTCGCGTTTTTCGGAAGTGCTGCTCGCCGAGCTGGATCAGGGCACCGCGGACTGGGCGCCCAACTTTGACGGCACCCTGCAGGAGCCGGCGTTTCTGCCAGCGCGTCTGCCGCATATCCTGCTCAATGGGGTGACGGGGATTGCGGTCGGGATGGCGACCGATATTCCGCCGCATAATGCGCGCGAAGTGGCACACGCTTGTGTGCAGCTGCTCGATAAGCCGGAGAGCTCGCTGGACGAGCTGATGCAGCATGTGCAGGGGCCGGACTATCCGACCACGGCCGAAATCATCACCCCGCGTGACGAGCTGCAGAAGATCTACGCCCAGGGGCGCGGCTCGATCCGCATGCGCGCCACCTGGAAGGTCGAAGATGGCGAGATCGTCATCAACGCCCTGCCGCATCAGGCCTCAGGCGCGCGCATTCTGGAGCAGATTGCCGCCCAGATGCAGGCCAAGAAGCTGCCGATGGTCACCGATCTGCGCGATGAGGCCGACCATGAGAACCCGACACGCATCGTGATCGTACCGCGCTCCAACCGCGTGGACATGGAACAACTGATGCAGCATCTATTCGCCAGCACCGATCTGGAGAAGAGCTACCGCGTCAACATGAACATCCTCGGCCTCGACAACCGGCCGCAGGTCAAGGATCTGAAGTCGCTGCTCGGCGAGTGGCTGACCTTCCGCCGCGCCACGGTGCGTCGTCGTCTGCAGTTCCGTCTGGACAAGGTCGAGCGCCGTCTGCACCTGTTGCAGGGCTTGCTGGTGGCCTATCTCAATCTGGATGAGGTGATTCATATCATCCGTACCGAAGATGAACCCAAAGCGGTGCTGATGGCGCGGTTTGGCTTGTCCGAGGATCAGGCCGACTACATTCTGGATACCCGGTTGCGTCAGTTGGCGCGCTTAGAAGAGATGAAGCTGCGCGCCGAGCAGGAGGCGCTGGAGAAAGAGCGCGCTGATCTGCAGGCGCTGCTCGGCTCAGAGCGTCGCCTGAACAACCTGCTCAAGCGCGAACTGCTGGCCGATGCCGAGAAGTATGGTGATGAGCGGCGTTCGCCGCTTGTCGAGCGCGCCGAAGCCAAGGCGCTGACCGAGAAGGAGCTGGCGCCGAGCGAGCCGGTGACCGTGGTGCTGTCGGCAATGGGCTGGGTGCGTGCCGCCAAGGGGCATGATGTCGACGTCAACGGGTTGACCTACAAGGCCGGTGACCAATATCTGGCCGCAGCAGTGGGGCGTAGCAACCAACAGGCGGTGTTCCTGACCAATCAGGGGCGCACCTATGCGCTGGAGGCGCACACCCTGCCGTCGGCGCGATCGCAAGGCGAGCCGCTGACTGGACGCTGCAGCCTGAACCCGGGCGAACAGGCCAAATTTGTGCTGCTCGATCCGGAAGAGACCCGCTATCTGCTCTGCTCGGATGCCGGTTATGGCTTTATCTGCAGCTATGCCGACCTGCTGAGTAAGAACAAGACCGGCAAGGCCTTGCTGTCGCTGCCGGAAGGGGCGCAGGTGCTGCCGCCGCAACGCTTGCCGACCCTCGACGGCGCCTTGTGTCTGGTGATCAGCAACGAAGGCCGTATGCTGTTGTTCCCGCTGGCCGAGCTGCCAGCGCTGGCCAAGGGCAAGGGTAACAAGATGATTGGCATCCCGTCAGCGCGGGTCGCCAGCCGCGAGGAGTTTGTCACCCAGGTGGCGGTGATCGCGCCGGACCAAGCGGTGACCCTGTATGCCGGCAAGCGCAAGCTGACGCTGAAACCGTCTGATCTGGCGCTCTATCAGGGTGAGCGCGGGCGTCGTGGTGCCCGTCTGCCGCGCGGGTTGCAACGGGTGGATCGCATTGAACTGGAGGCGCCGGCGGTGTAAGCCGTCGGTGAACAGGAATGGAACAGCAAGAACCGGTATTTGATGAAGACATGCTGCTGGAGATGGTGGATAACCAGTTGGCCGATGGCCAACCACGGCAGGCCAAGGAGGCGCTGCTGCGCCTGAGCATGACCGGGCATTCGCAAGATGAGGCCAAGGCGCTGATTGCCTGCGCCCTGGGTGCCGAAATCATGGCGATGCAGGCCAGTGGTCAGCCATTCAATATGGAGCAGTACCTCGACAATCTGGCGCAGTTGCCTGCCATGCCGTGGGATGATGACTAGGCGCGGGTTGAGCGTATCGGAGTGAGTCAGAGACGGGCGCCAGCAGGGCGCCCGTGCTGTTTATGCGCTTTCAGCCACCACCGTTGGCGCGGTCGCTGTGGTGCGCGGGGCACTGCGCTTGCCCGGATGCATGGCGTGGAAGTGCTGGAACTCGCGAACCGAGAGCGGACGCGAGAAGTACCAGCCCTGAATGCTATGAATATCTCGGGTGGCGAGGAACGCCACATCGGCGGGGTACTCGACCCCCTCAACCAGTACTGGGGCGCCATAGCCATTGGCCACCGTCAAAATGGCATCAAAAATCCGGTCGCCGCCCTCTTTGTCGACGGCGGTACGCATCAGACTGCGGTCAATCTTGATCAGCTCAAAGCCAAATTCGTACAACCGGGCCAGGTTGTTATAACCGGTGCCGAAATCATCAATCGCCAGCCGGAAACCGTATTGGGTGACTTGATGTAACACTTTGCGCGTCTCTTCACTGGCACGGTTAATCAACTCGCGCTCGGTGATCTCGAGCACCAGCTGGTCTGGTTGTACGCCGTGCTGGCAGAGCACGGTGTAGAGGTCGGGCAAAAACTGCTTCGAGGCCAGATGGGCGGCACTGATATTGATGGAGAGATGGCAGTCCGGATTGGCACGCAGCCAGTTAGCCTGTTCGGCCAGCAGTTGCTGCACCAGCCAGTCGGTCATCGGCAAAATCATGCCGGAGCGTTCAGCAATCGGGATAAACAGATCCGGCATGATGGTGCCCTGGCGCGGGTGGCGCCAGCGCAACAGGGCCTCGGCGCCGATACAGCGTCCGGAGTGGTGCTGCAGGGTCGGCAGATACTGGATATACAGCTCATGGCGCTGGATAGCATTATGCAGTTCATGGCTGATCGCATGGCCGAGGTGGCCGTCACGATGCTGGTGGCGCCACCAGGCCCAGCCGGGCAGCAGGGCCGCCAGGCAGAACACACCGGTGACAAAAGGAATGGTGAGTAGCAGACGTTGCCAGAGCAGGGTCTGTTCCAATTGGGCGGTCAGCGCCCATGACTCCCAGCCCAGCGCCAGCAACAGGCTGCCGGTCAGCCAGAGCAAGGCCAACAGGAGCGTGATCCGCCAATGATGCTGTGCAGTGCGGAAAAACCAGGACATGGACGCAATGGCTACCAGTAAGAAATGCCAGTCCTGATAGTAAAGTCAACGATTTCAAGGCAAAGATTGCCGCATCGAAAATGTGCGCCAGCTCGCCGTCCGCATAGCATGAATGCGCTTTCGATCCGCATTTGCTCACGCCGTAGCGGCAGTAAATTATAGGGCGCCGCCAAACGGCAGCACGACTTTCTGTACCGGGAAGGCAGCCGACCAACGTGCGGCACTGCGCGCCGAATAATCCTGCTCGGTCCGCACCTCGCGCACGCCAAACCGCCGCAGATCCTCCGGCGGCATAACGTAATAACCGGGCACGCGATAGGGGGGCAGCTTGCCAATCCAGCACAGCCGCTCATCCACACCAATGGTGCTAAAGAAGGTCTGCTCCAGTGATACCTGCTGACGCAGCGCTGTCAGGCCACTGGCATCGAGCAGTGTCGGCCGCGGGGTGAAGTCTTGCGGGCGCTCCTGCTGTTGCAGACGCAGATGCAGGTTGCCTTGCCAGGCGACAATACTGCCGGGCTGGATCAGCTTTTTCGCCGCCGCCGGGAACAGGTAATTGGCACAACTGCCCAGACAGCGACCATTGACCTCCAGATTGATCTGGTTGCCGTGTAGCCAGTAACCCAGTGCCATCGCCGGTTCGGCTTCACCCCCCTGACTGTCAACCTCCAGCACACGAATGCGCACCCCTTGGGCCAGCGCCTGCAGGCGGTGTACCCCCTCCCAGTCCAGCGGGCCACTGTAGTAGGCGCGAGCGGCACTGCGCTCGATACTTTGGCGCGCTACCGGCTCGCCAGGCAGGGTGGCGCAGGCGGTCAGCAGGCTGGTGGAGAGCAGCAGGTACACGGCGTGGCGCAGTGGTGAAGCGAGCGGGGCAGGGCGAATGATTGGCCAGGGCATGACGAGAATCCTTGTCAGGGTGCTGATTCATATGGCATTCGAGTCTATGCGTTTGGCTCCGTCGACTCCAGTCTGGTGTGATGGGATCTGGACGGACCGCCGATAGTGGACGTTGGCTGGCGCGGCAGTGTTATACTGCCCGGCCTGAGGTGAAGGGGGAATTATGCTCAAGCTTGTACGCCTGCTGGTACTGGGGTTGATGATTGTCGTCTGGTTCGTGATCGGTTTGGTGCTCTGTCTGTTGCGCCCACGTCATCGCAATAATGTGTACTGGCTGTCCAACCGGATGATGCGGTTTGCCCTGCCGGTGATTGGCCTGAAGGTGCGCCTGCGCCTGCCGCCAGAAGGGGTTCCCGCCGGGCCGGCGTTGTATGTGGCCAACCATCAGAGCAACTGGGACATTATCGTCCAGACCTGTGCGGTCCAACCGGGGGTGGTGGCGGTGGGCAAGAAGAGCCTGGTCTGGTTGCCGCTGTTCGGTATCCTGTTTTATCTGTCCGGTAATATCCTGATTGACCGCAGCAACCGGGCACGGGCGATCGATACCATCCGTCAGGTGGTGGATCGGATCCGCAACAAGAAGTTGTCAGTGTGGATGTTCCCGGAAGGGACCCGTTCACGTGGTCGTGGCTTGCTGCCGTTCAAGACCGGGGCGTTCCATACCGCGATGCAGGCCGGGGTGCCGATCGTACCGATCGTGGCCTCCAGTTATGCCGGCCAGGTGGATCTGAACCGCTGGCACAATGGCGAGGTACTGGTCGATGTGTTGCCGGCGTTGGATAGCCAACGCTGGCAGCGCGATCAGGTGCGTGAGTGTGCCGATGAGGTGCGGACCCTGATGGCCGACCATCTGGCCAAACTGGATGCGGAAGTGGCCAAGTAACCACTTAAACCGCGACGGTTTTTTGCCAAGAGACGCCCCGCACCGTGATGGTCCGGGGCGTTTTTTATGGTGCCGTGCCGTCGGCCAATTCGGCGAGCACGCCCGGTAGTTCGCGTGGGCTGTCGATCACCACTGTCTTGTGCCGTCCTAACTCACCGCGATGGATGGTGACCTGCTGTTTGCCGACGCGGCACTGTTTGGCCAAAAAGCGCACCAGATGGGCATTGGCCTGCCCATCAACCGGCGGGGCGGTGATCGCCACTTTCAACTCGTCGCCATGCAGGCCGACAATCTGGTCTCGGCTGGCCTTGGGCTGGATCAGCAGATCCAGCCACAACTGCTCACCTTGCCAACGCACGGCAGCCATTTACAGCCGCGACCAGAAGATGCCGATGACACTATTGGTCGACAAAAAGACGTTGAGTGCCTGCAGGATCAGGAACAGTACCAGCACCGAGAAGTCGAGACCGCCAAGGGCTGGCAGGATCCGACGGATCGGGGCGAGTAACGGCTCGGTCAGCTGGATCAACACATAGTCGATCGGGCTGCGACCCTGGCTGACCCAACTCAGCACGGCGCGCACTACCAGTACCCAGAACAGCAGGGAGCCGGCCTGCTTGAGCACCGACAGCACGGTAAACATTGCCAGCATCAACGGATTGAGCCCGGCCATGCCGGCGGCCAGCGAGAACAGCACGACGAACTTGAGCAACGCCACGATCAAGGCCAGCAGCACGCCGGCCAGATCCAGTCCGCCCAGTGACGGAATGACCCGACGCATCGGCGCCAGCACCGGCTGGGTCGCCTTGACCGCAAACTGGCTGAGCGGGTTGTAGAAGTCCGCGCGGGCCCATTGCAGCCAGACGCGCAGCAGTACCACCATCAGGTACAGGTCAAACACGGTAGTCAGTAGAAAAAAGAGTGTCGCCATGAAGGATCCTCAATACGGCCTTGTCAGGAACGGCGGTCCGGCTGGAGGGGATCTCCAGTCGATACCGCATACAACTTGCTGTCGCAGACCCGTGCGACAGCGCCTAAGGTAAATGACCTGTTACCAGCTGCCAAGTCTGGCAACTGGTTTCCTGTTACGCGGCGGGCGATGCCTCGCTGCGCGCGGCATAGTCGCGGGCACCAAAGATCGCGGTCCCGATGCGCACCTGGGTGCTGCCACAGGCGATCGCCACCGACATATCCTGGGTCATGCCCATCGACAGGGTATCCATCGCCGGGTAGTGCGCCTGCAACCGCTGGAACAGATCCGCCAGCTGGTGGAAGTTGGCCTGCAAGGTCTCCAGGTCCGGCGTGTCCTCGGCGACCCCCATCAAACCACGCAGTTGCAGATGCGGTAATGCCGCAATCTCGCGCGCCAGGTCGAAAACTTCAGTTTCAGTAGTACCGGACTTTTGTGCTTCTCCGCTAATATTCACTTGAATACAGAGATTCAGCGGCGGCAGGGTCTGTGGTCGCTGGGCGTTCAGGCGCTCGGCAATTTTCAGACGATCAACACTGTCGACCCAGTCAAAGTGCTCGGCGACCAGGCGTGTTTTGTTAGACTGCAACGGCCCGATAAAGTGCCATTCAATGTCGAGCAGCCCCTCTTGGCGCAGCACCTGTATCTTGGTGCAGGCCTCTTGCGCGTAGGATTCACCGAAACGGCGTTGTCCGGCACGATAGGCGGCACGAATGGCCTCCAGCGGCTTGGTTTTGCTGACGGCCAGCAACTGAATGGTAGCGGGATCGCGCTGGCAGTCATTGGCTGCACGGGCGATTTGGTCTTGAACGGCGTGTAATTGACGGGCGATGTCGCACATGGCAGGCAGAGATCCGGATTCAGACATAACGAAGAGTGACTATACATGGATATCACAGAATTATTGGCGTTCAGTGTAAAGCATAAGGCCTCGGATCTGCATCTTTCGGCCGGGGTTCCGCCGATGATTCGTGTCGACGGCGATGTGCGTAAGATCAATCTGCCGGCCCTCGAGCATCGTCAGGTACACAGCCTGATTTACGACATCATGAACGATCACCAGCGCAAGGAGCTGGAAGAGAACCTTGAGGTAGACTTCTCGTTTGCCGTGCCCAACCTGGCGCGCTTTCGTGTCAACGCCTTCCACCAGAGCCGTGGTGTGGCGGCGGTGTTCCGTACCATCCCCAGTACTGTTCTGACCCTGGATGAGCTCAATACCCCGGATATTTTCCGCCAGATTTGTGAATACCCGCGTGGGCTGGTGCTGGTGACCGGGCCGACCGGCTCAGGGAAGTCGACCACGCTGGCGGCGATGGTGGACTACATCAATGAGTCGTTCCACCACCATATCCTGACCATTGAAGATCCGATCGAATTCCTGCACGAAAACAAGCGCAGCCTGATCAACCAGCGTGAAGTGCACCGCGATACCATCAGTTTCAGTAATGCGTTGCGCTCGGCGCTGCGTGAGGATCCGGACATCATTCTGGTCGGTGAAATGCGCGATCTGGAGACCATCCGTCTGGCGCTCACCGCAGCGGAAACCGGCCATCTGGTGTTCGGTACCCTGCATACCAGCTCAGCGGCCAAGACCATCGACCGTATCATCGACGTCTTCCCGGGGGCGGAAAAGGACATGGTGCGCTCCATGCTCTCTGAATCGCTGCGTGCGGTCATCTCGCAGACCCTGCTCAAGAAGGTGGGCGGTGGTCGTGTGGCAGCGCACGAGATCATGATTGGTATCCCGGCGATCCGTAACCTGATCCGCGAAGACAAGATTGCGCAGATGTACTCGGTGATCCAGACCGGGATGATCCATGGCATGCAGACCATGGATCAGTGTCTCAAGCAGTTGGTGCAGCGTGGCGTGGTCTCGCAGGCCGATGCCAAGGCCAAGGCGATGGACCCGAACAGCATTTAAGAGGTCGGCATGGAATTGAAGATTGATGCCCTGCTGCGGGTGATGAACGACGAGCGCAGCTCGGATCTCTTTTTATCGGTCGGTATCGAGCCTTGCCTGAAGGTCAATGGCCGCCTGCGTACCCTGGGTAGCGTGCGGCTGGATGATGGCATGGTGCTCGAGTTTATCCGCGAGATCATGACCGCGACGCAGTATGAGCGTTACTGTTCGACCCATGAGGCCAACTTTGCCATCCAGCGCCCGGGTCTCGGGCGTTACCGTATCAGCTGTTTCTGGCAGATGGGCAGCCCCGGTCTGGTCTGTCGTCGCATCGTTACCGAGATCCCGACGATTGAGGAGCTGTTCCTGCCCGGCATTTTGCGCGAGTTGGGGATTGCCAAACGCGGCTTGCTGCTGTTTGTCGGCGCGACCGGTGCCGGCAAGTCGACCACCCAGGCAGCGATGATTGGCTATCGCAACCAGACCACGGATGGCCATATCCTGACCGTCGAGGATCCGGTGGAGTTTGTGCATCACCATGGCCGCTCGTTGGTGACCCAACGTGAGGTGGGGTCAGATACCGATTCGTTTGATGCCGCGCTCAAGTCAGCGCTG
>JAYROM010000113.1:0-24762 GCA_041911695.1 Aeromonadaceae bacterium | reverse complement strand
TCAACGCTGAAACAGCTGCCCTGCCCAGGCTCGCTGTCAACACTCAGCGTACCGCCCATGGCCTCAACCAGATAACGGGATACCGCCAGACCGATGCCGGTTCCCACCGCACGCTGACGATTATCGACCTGGTAGTACATGGTGAAGATCTTTTCCTGTTCGGCCTCAGGAATCCCGATCCCAGTGTCTTCGACATCGACATGTAGCAATAGTCGTTGCCCATCCAATGGGCTCAACATGACTCGCAGCGTGACCCCACCCTGTTCGGTAAACTTGATGGCATTACCGGTCAAATTCCACAGCACCTGACGCAAGCGGGTGCCGTCGACCTCTACCCACTCCGGCACCTCGCCATCCAGGTCGAAATGCAGATACAGCCCCTTGGGTTGGGCCATCAGCCGGGTCAAGGACTCCAGATCCGTGAGGAAGGCCGGCAGTGCGACCGGTGCCGGTGAAATCTGCAGTTTATGGCGATCCAGTTTGTCCAGATCGATGATGTCATTGAAGATACAACCGAGCGTCACCGCACTCAGATGGATGGTATTCATATGCTGACGCTGTTCAGTATCCAGCGGTGTCTCGAGCAGGATACGGCTCAAACCCACGATGCCATTGAGCGGTGTGCGCAGTTCATGGCTGATGGTGGAGATAAAGGTGGTCTTCTCGCGGCTGGCCTTCTCCAGTTGCTCCTGATAACGCTTGCGCTCGGTGATATCACGACCAAAGCCGACCAGCCCCAATCGCTTGCCCCACGCATCATAGAACGGCACTTTGCGCATTTCGAAACAGGCGCGCTGACCATCCGGGTAGGTCATCCACTGCTCATAGGTATAGGGCTGATCGGTATCAAACACGACCTGATCGGTCTCGGCCACCCGGCTCGCAATCTCGCCGGTATAAACATCGTACGGCGTTAATCCAATCAGCTCGCCGCCATCCTTGCCTGTCAGGGCCTCCATGGCGGCATTACAGCCCATGAACACCCCCTCTTCATTGCGGTAGTAGATCACATCTGGCGAGCTGTCGATAAACGAACGCACCAGGGCGCTGCGCTCCTCAAGCTCAATCTGGGTTTGCCTGCGGCGCTGGATCTCCACCTCGAGATCAGTCATCGCCTGCCGGCGGGCCTCGTCCATCCGCCGGGTCTCCTCGATCTGCTCGTTCAACTGGCTGATGTTGTTTTGCAGTTGCTGATTCAGGGCCAGATCACGCTCGCGCATCTCTTGCAGCTTGCTGACCATATGGGTCAGCCGCTGGCGCGAGTCTTCCAGTTCGTCCACCACCGCAGTCAGAAAATAGGCGGCCCACGGTGACACCAGCAAACCAAAGAACACCGAGCGCACCAGATCGACGGTATCGACATCGCCGCGCAGCACCAGCGTGACCCCGACCTGGATCAACACCGCCAACACGATCAGGAAAAAGGCCAACAACAAACTGAAGCGGATGATGCCCAATCGCGTCAGCCAATCCACATAGTATTGCGCCCAGGTCTTGATATGCCGCATCTGCACTGCTCCGTTGCTTATTCGCCCTCATCATAGCAACAGCAGGTAAGACGATGACACCCTACCGCGAGGGTTACCCTCGCATAAGTGACGAAAAGACAAAAAGAAACGGCCCGCAGGCCGTTTCTGGATATCAACAATACCGCCGTTTATCGCGGGCGGTCCGGGCGTTCGGCAGGAATACGCGCAAACAGATCCGGATCCTGGATTTCGAGCGCCTCAAGCATGGAGCGGGTGATCAGGGTGACCCCGCCCTCACTACGATAGAAGCGACGAGCATCGTCCTCGGCATTTTCACCGACCACCAGCCCTGGCGGCAGAACGCACTGCTTATCGATGATCACCTTGTTCAACCGGCAACCATGATGTACTACCACATCCGGGAAGGCCACCACGCCGTCCAATTCACAATTGGAGTGCACACGGACCCCGGTAAACAGCACTGAGTTGGCAATATCGGAGCCACTGACGATCACCCCACCGGAGAACACCGAATTAAGCGAGATGCCGGATTTACCCTCATAGTCCTGCACGAACTTGGCGGGCGCCAGCTGGCGCTGATTGGTCCATATCGGCCAGTTCTCATCATACAGATCCAGCTCTGGCACCACCGAGGCCAGATCCATGTTGGCCTCCCAGAACGAGTCGACGGTCCCCACATCGCGCCAGTAACAACTTTCCATGTGACCACGGTTACGCACGCAAGAGAGGCTATAAGGGTGTGCATGCGCTTGCCCCAGACGAACCACCTTGGGAATGATGTCCATACCGAAATCACGACGTGAACTTTCGTCCTGTTGATCCTCTTCCAGCAGACGATAGAGATAGTCCGCGTCGAAGACATAGACCCCCATCGACGCCATGCATACATCATCCTGACCCGGGATGGTCGGCGGATCCTGCGGCTTCTCGACAAAATCAGTGATCTTGCGGTTCTTATCTACCTGCATCACACCAAATGCCGAGGCCTCACGCTTGGGTACCTCAATACAGGCAACCGTCACCGGCCCGCCCTGCTGGACGTGATCCAGCAGCAGGGTGGCATAGTCCATCTTGTAGATATGATCCCCGGCCAGCACCAGAATGTAGCGCGGGCCATAGTCATGCACGATATCCAGATTCTGGTAGACCGCATCGGCTGTGCCGCGATACCAATGCACCTCATCGACACGCTGCTGGGCCGGCAACAAGTCAATGAACTCGTTCATCTGATAACGCAGGAATGACCACCCCGCCTGCAAGTGACGCAACAAACTGTGTGACTTGTATTGGGTGACGACGCCAACGCGACGTACCCCGGAATTGATGCAATTGGACAGCGCGAAATCGATGATGCGAAACTTGCCGCCAAAATGGACCGCCGGCTTGGCGCGGTTATCCGTCAACTGCTTCAAACGGCTGCCGCGACCGCCAGCCAGTACCAGCGCCATGGTCTGATTGATGGCCTCACGGGCCTGACTCAGACTTCCTGTTTCAATATTAACCATGTGCACTCCTTGTCCGCTAAAGAACGTCGATCGTGATTGTTATGCAATACGACAGCAGGCCGGGCGAAACGGCCATTCTGTCCATAAATATGATGCTTGGCACCGTTTGCATAATCTGTCGCCAATATCACGAAAACGCTTTCTTGTGACACAAGGTGGCTATAATGTGCTACGCCGTTGATGTGACCCCGGTCATGGCATGACCTACCGGCAGGCTTAAACCGGCAGGCTTAGACCAGCAATGTCTTCGTCGATGGTTGCGCTACAACTTGCAGTGGTGACCAAGGTCGCCCCAAGGCACTGCCTTGCACACCGTGTGCCATCAGGTAATGGGTCAACGCATTCATCGGACGCCAGCGGTTCTCACACCACAGCGGCGCCAACAAGGTGGGGCGCCGCGCGGTGGCCAGTACGCGGTGGTAAATCACCTCCGGCGGGGTGTGCTGAATCAGCGTGGCGGCGGCCTCGACATAGGCCTCCTCGGTCAATACCGGTAGTCGTTCGGCTCGCCAGGCTTTGGCCAAGGTGCTGCCCTCCACCACATGCAGCGGGTGTAACTTGATGCCATCGGTGCCGGTCTGAACCACCTGTTGCAGGGTAGGCAGGCTGTCCTGAGCGGTCTCGCCAGGCAGGCCGATAATCAGGTGGGTGCACACTTTCAGGCCACGGCTGCGGGCGCGAATCACGGCACTCTCATAGGCACGATAGTCGTGCCCACGGTTAATGCGCCGTAATGTGGCATCGTTGGCACTTTGCAGCCCCAGTTCGAGCCAAATCTCAAACCCCCGCGCCCGGTAACCGGCCAACAGATCGAGCACCGCATCCGGCACACAATCGGGGCGAGTCCCGACACACAGCCCCACGATATCGGCGGCCATCAGCGCCTCTTCATACTGTCGTTGCAGTGTCGCCACTTCCGCATAGGTGCTGGTATAGGCCTGGAAATAGGCCAAATAGCGACGCGCGCGCGCCACTTCACTGGCGCGGGCTGCCAGCTGCTCTGCAATCCCCTGGTGCTGGCTCTGCTCATCGGCAAATGACGCGACATTGCAAAAGGTGCAACCGCCGCGGCCCAGCGTGCCATCACGGTTCGGACAGGTGAACGCCCCGTGCAGGGTCAATTTGTGGATCTTCTCGCCATAACGCCGGGTCAAATCATCGCCCAGAGTATGCACAAAATCAGTTAATTGCATGGTGTGACTCCTACGCTGTCGGCAGTATACCGCCGGCCACCTGGCCGTCGCCTTGTCCCAGCGCATCCCTCGCCGCAGTAATGTCCCACCCGCCACCACAGCGCGCTGCGAATCGCTCGCATTTACCGCAAAGCAGATTTATTTTGTGACCAGAGACATGTATCTTTTGACAGGTACTACGACAAAATTTGTCTCAAAAACTGTGCCTGTCTGCGGACAGCCGGCTCGTCGGAACAAGGAAGACCGACATGTGTAGAATGCTTGCCGCCCTCTTGCTGCTGTGTCTCAGTAGCCTGGTTCAGGCGCAAACCGAATTGACCGCTGAAGAGCAAGCCTGGCTGCACGCCCATGCTGGCCAACCCCTGCGTTTGGGGTTGGAATCCAAGGTCGGCATGGAGTATTTCACCCTGCAGGGACAACAACACGGTTATGTCCCGGCGCTACTGCAGTTGATCCGCCGAGAAACCGGCCTCAACATCACCCTCAGTGAGCGAGATGACTGGACGACAGTCTATAACCACCTGCTGGATGGCCATATCGAGTTACTGCTCGGCGCCAACTATACCGAACAGCGCAGCCATTTTATGGCGTTTACCCGCCCCATCGTGCGCTTTCCCTACCGGGTATTCGTACGCCAGAACAGCGATATTCTGAACATCGGCGATCTGGGCCACAAACGCGTTGGCTTCCTGCTGGATGACATGGTCGCCAGCCTGTTCCCCAATCGCTACCAGAATATCCATTATGACGCGCGCTTCTACACCAACTACGAACGCGGTATGCAAGCACTGAGTCAGGGTGAGCTGGATGCCATGATCACCAGCACTGGCAACGAGACCCTCGATTACCTGCAGCGCTTTCCCCACCTGCATACCATTGCCAGTCTGCACGACATCACCTCGGACATGACGCTCTCCAGTCAGTTGAGCAATGAGCCACTGATTCGTCTGCTGGATCGGGTGCTGCAACAGCACAGCGCTGAGATTGCCACCCTGATTGAACAGAATCGCCTGCAGTACAACCGTCTGTTGATGCATCTGGATGACGACGAGCAAGCGCTGCTCGACAGCCACCGCGTGATCAAGATTGGGATGGCCAACGACTATCTGCCATTTGATGCCAATGACCATGGCAAGCCGGCCGGCATCACCGGGGCCTTTCTCAATAGTCTGCATGATCTCACCGGCCTGCCAGTCCAGGCAGTCTCCGGCGATTTCGACACCCTGTTTGCCATGATGCAACAAGGGCAACTGGATATGCTCAACATGGCCAAGACCAGCGAGCGTATCGGCCAGTTTCTGTTTACCGACAGCTTCTATCAGGAGCGAGACATCATTCTCGGTCGGCGTGAAAGTCCCTATGTGCAGGATGTGTATGGTCTCGAGGGACGCCGGGTCTGCGTGATCGACGGTTTCTGGCATATCAATTACCTGCAGCGCAACCTGCAACATGTCAGCCTGGTGACCACACCGAATCTGCAAACCTCGCTGTCACGGCTGGATAAGGGTGATGCCGACTACCTGATTGAGAACCCGACCGTACTCAGTTACTACACCGCTGGCCTGGGGTTCGACAACCTGGAGCACAAGGGCGACATGGCCGCCGATTCGTTTATGTATTTCGGCGTCAACCCGCGCCTGCCGGCGCTGGTCAGTCTGTTTAACAAGGCGCTGCCGATGATGGATGCCAGTGCATTACGCACCAGCGGGCTGAACAGTGTCCCGGATCTGCGTGCTCAGCGCATGCATATGCTACGCAACCTTGCCGCCTTGTTGGGCACCGCACTGATCTTCATGCTCGGGGTCGCGGCTTACCTGTTACGCCGTTATTTGCGCCAGCGCCATGCCAATGAATGGCTGCATGCCCGTCAGCAAATCATGCTGCGTGACCCGCTGGTTGACCTGCCCAATCGCCTGGCCTTTAACCAGCAGTTACCACAGCTGACCCCCTGTACCACACCACAGAGTTGGTGGCTGATTGATCTGAATCACCTCAAGTACGTCAATGACGTGCACGGCCACTTGGCCGGCGATCAGTTATTGCTACATCTGGCAGATCTGCTGCGCCAGCAACTACCCGATGCCCTGCTGTTCCGGATCGGCGGGGATGAGTTTATAGCTGTACAGGAGCACGCTTCGTTGGCGGAAGCCGAGACGCAGTATCAAGCGCTGGTCGATGCCTTGTGTGATATGACGATCCCATTGGCTGAACGGGTGATCCAGCTCAATGGACCGCTCGCGGCCGTCGGCATGGTCTGGCGCCAGGATGCCGAACAGAGCATTCAGGAGACGATTCGTCTGGCGGATCAGCAGATGTACCAACACAAACGGCAGACCCGAAGTGAGCCTGCCGTCCATATTGTGTAACCCGCGCTAAGATTAGCGAGCGTTCAGCAGGCGTCCACGCAGTAGCAAACGCGAACCCGGCAGGTTGGCGAGCAGGCTCCAGCCCAGCCAGGCCAGCGCCCACAGCACCGGCAGCTTGACCACTTCCCACAGTGGCGACATCCACTGGATACTGAGCGGGAAGATCCAGATCACCAGCAGCATATGCAGGCAGTAGAGACCGAGCACTTTCGGCGCCTGGCGCTCCAGCCAGCTGCCCGCCCCCCACTGCGGCTTGGCCAGCAGCAGCATAAACAGGCCCACAGCCCACGGCACCGAGCCAAGCAGGAAGTCATGCCGGTTGAGCGGTACCCCGGCCAGACGGAACAGGCCCATCGCTTCAAGGGCATACAGCGCGATACCGGCCGCCATCAGACGCCAGGCCTGGGTGGCGGTCAGTCGCCAGCCGGTATGCCGTAACATCACCCCCAGCGCGACAAAGATCAGCGAGAAGAAAGGGCCATTGCGAGTCAGCAGCGGCCATTCGGCGCCCAGCAGCGGTTTGGCATAGGAGCCGCCGAGCAGCGCCAGTAGATAGAGTACGCCACCGAGCAGCAGGCCCCAGGCCGGACGCTGCCAGTGATAGGCCAACCCCATCACCAGCACCGCCAGGATCAGCGCCGGCAGGAACCACAGGTGCACCATACCGCCGACCCACCACTGGTTCAGCGGATCACTCAGCAACATGCCCCACTGCATCTGCATGGTCGCGACATAGCCTTGGGCCGGCACCTGCCACGGGCTGAACGGGATAACGATATAGAGCAGGCTCCACACTCCCCACAGCAGCAGCAACGGTTTGCAGTAGTGCCAGGCCGCACGTAGCGGCGCGCCGCTTTGCAGGTGCGGCTGCAGGAAATACCCCGAGGTCAGAAAGAAGAATGGCACCGCAAAGCGGGCGATCTGGTTGATAAACCCGGCCAGATAGACATACACCGGGCTGGCCCAAGCAGTCGGATCAAACGGATTGGCAAACGGCGAGATATGGATCGCCATGACGGCCAGAATGGCCAAGACACGCGTACATTCGATACTGGATATGCGCATGACAGACTCCGTAACTAACGAGCACTCGCTCAAGAGCGACCGAGTCTAGGCAGTCAGCGCAACCGGTTGTAGGCGCAGAGCGGTAAACTGTGAGGCGACACAGGTCACCGAAACCCTTTCTTACATTGATTGCAACGGGTTGCAGCCAGGTAACAAGGCGCGGGGGCGGCGTAAAAGTGTGCAAAAAATAACCCCGCCGTAGCGGGGTTATCATTCAAGTCCGCAACAAGACTTAACGCGGCAGGCGGGTGGCACCCATCAGGAACAGATCCACCTCGCGCGCACACTGGCGGCCTTCGCGAATCGCCCACACCACCAGTGACTGGCCACGGCGCATGTCGCCGGCGGCGAACACCTTGGCCTTGGAGGTGGCATAGCAGCCGACACCGTCGGTAGTGGCCTTGATGTTGCCACGAGCATCCTTGTCGACGCCGAAGCTGTCCAGCACCTTGTTCAGCGGTTGGGTAAAGCCCATCGCCAGGAACACCAGATCGGCCTTCAGTTCAAACTCGGAACCGGCGACTTCGACCATCTTGCCATCCTTGAACTCGACGCGAACCAGCTTGAGCGCGGTCAGCTTGCCGTTTTCACCGATGAACTCCTTGGTCGACACCGCGAACTCGCGAACACAACCCTCTTCATGCGAGGAGGAGGTACGCAGCTTCATCGGCCAGTACGGCCAGGTCAGCGGCTTGTTTTCCTGCTCTGGCGGCTGTGGCATCACTTCCAGCTGGGTCACGGCGACTGCGCCATGACGATTGGAGGTACCCACGCAGTCGGAGCCGGTATCCCCGCCACCGATCACCACCACATGCTTGCCTTCGGCACTGATCGGGTTAGCGCCGTCACCAGCGACCGACTTGTTCTGCGGGATCAGGAACTCCAGCGCAAAGTGCACACCGGACAGCTCGCGCCCCGGTACCGGCAGATCACGCGGGGTCTCCGACCCACCAGAGAGGATCACCGCATCGTACTGGGCTTCCAGTTCGGCTGGGGTCACCAGGGTGACGGCATCATTGGTCACGCCCTTAGGCAGGGTCAGATCGCTGGCCACCAGGGTACGGGTGCGGAACACCACCCCTTCGGCTTCCAGCTGGGCGACACGGCGATCGATGATCGACTTGTCCAGCTTGAAATCCGGGATGCCGTAACGCAGCAGCCCGCCGACGCGGTCGTTCTTTTCGTACACGGTCACCTCATGACCGGCACGCGCCAGCTGCTGGGCAGCAGCCAGACCGGCCGGGCCGGCACCAACCACCGCCACCTTCTTGCCGGTGCGCACGGTAGCCGGCTGCGGCTTGACCAGCCCCTGTTCCCAGGCGCGGTCAATGATGCTGCGCTCGATCGACTTGATGCCCACCGGCGCGGCGTTGATCCCGAGGGTACAGGCCGCTTCACACGGCGCCGGACAGATGCGTCCGGTGAATTCCGGGAAGTTGTTGGTGGAGTGCAGGACACGGATGGCCTGCTCCCAGTTACCGCGATAGACCAGGTCGTTCCAGTCCGGGATCACGTTGTTGACCGGGCAACCGTTATTACAGAACGGGATGCCACAATCCATGCAACGCGCCCCTTGCTGGGTCGCCTCTTCAATGGTCAGCGTCGGCACAAACTCGCCATAATGACGCACACGCTCAGCTACCGGGGCGTAATGCTCCTTGACGCGCTCGAATTCGAGAAAACCGGTCGGCTTACCCATTACGCAATCTCCTTCTGCTGTGACTCGGCCGCTGCCAGTTCCTTCAGGGCGCGGCGGTATTCATTCGGATAAACCTTGACGAAGCGGGCACGGCTGGCTTCCCAGTCGGCCAGCAGGGACTTGGCCAGCGGGCTGCCGGTCAGCGCCACATGCTTCTCAAGCAGCGCCTTGAGCTGCGCCTCATCAGTCAGACCACGGTGCAACGGTTCATCGGTCGGCTGTTCAGCCGCCGGCAGTACGCGCTCCAGGCTGACCTGGGTCAGGTTACAACGATCTGCGAAGCTGTTGTCCGCATCGTAGACATAGGCAATCCCACCGGACATCCCTGCCGCGAAGTTGCGACCAGTCATTCCCAGTACGGCGACGGTGCCACCGGTCATGTATTCGCAACCATGGTCACCCACGCCTTCAACCACTGCGGTGGCACCAGAGTTACGTACACAGAAGCGTTCACCAGCCACACCGTTGAAGAAGGACTCACCTTCAGTGGCGCCATACATCACGGTGTTACCACAGATGATGTTGTCCGCCGGGGCACAGGTGAAGTCATCATTTGGACGAATGATGATACGGCCACCCGACTGGCCCTTACCGACGTAGTCGTTCCCTTCACCCACCAGCTCCAGGGTGACCCCCTTGGCGACAAAGGCGCCGAAGCTCTGGCCGGCGGTGCCGTCCAGACGGATGTGGATGGTGTCATCCGGCAGACCGGCATGACCATAACGCTTGGCCACTTCGCCGGAGAGCATGGTGCCGACAGTACGGTTGATGTTCTTGATCGGACGCTGGATACGGACCGCTTCGCCCTTTTCCAGGGCCGACTTGGCCAGACTGACCAGCTGGTTGTCCAGCGCCTTGTCCAGCGCATGATCCTGGGTTTCGGTGTGCTTGCGGCCAACAGTGGCCGGCACTTGCGGCTGGAAGAAGATGCGGGAGAAATCCAGCCCCTTGGCCTTCCAGTGCTCAATACCAGCACGCATATCCAGCAGATCGACGCGACCGATCAGGTCCTCGAAGCGACGGATGCCCAGTTCAGCCATGATCTGACGCACCTCTTCCGCGACGAAGAAGAAGTAGTTGACCACATGTTCCGGTTGACCAGTGAAGCGCTTGCGCAGCTCCGGATCCTGGGTGGCAACCCCGACCGGACAGGTGTTCAGATGACACTTGCGCATCATGATACAGCCTTCGACCACCAGCGGTGCGGTGGCAAACCCGAACTCGTCAGCACCGAGCAGCGCGCCGATGACCACGTCACGGCCAGTCTTCATCTGACCATCAACCTGGACACGGATACGGCTACGCAGCTGGTTCAGCACCAGGGTCTGCTGGGTTTCAGCCAGACCGAGCTCCCACGGCGAACCGGCATGCTTGATCGAGGACTGCGGCGAGGCACCGGTACCGCCATCGTGACCGGCAATCACCACATGATCCGCCTTGGCCTTGGAGACCCCGGCGGCCACAGTGCCGACACCCACTTCAGAGACCAGCTTGACCGAAATGGAAGCCCCCGGGTTGGCATTCTTCAGATCGTGGATCAGCTGAGCCAAATCTTCGATCGAGTAGATGTCATGGTGCGGCGGCGGCGAAATCAGGCCAACGCCCGGCACCGAGTGACGCAGGAAGCCGATGTATTCGGAGACCTTGTGACCCGGCAGCTGACCGCCTTCACCCGGCTTGGCACCTTGCGCCATCTTGATCTGGATCTGGTCAGCGTTGACCAGGTATTCGGTGGTGACCCCGAAACGGCCGGAGGCCACCTGCTTGATCGCGGAACGCAGGCTGTCGCCAGCTTGCAGCTCCAGATCGCGCTCGATGCGTGCCTTGCCGATGATCTCGGAGAGCATGGTCGGCTGGCTGACCGGGATGAAACGGCGGGCGTCTTCGCCACCTTCACCGGTGTTGGACTTGCCGCCGATGCGGTTCATCGCCACTGCCAGGGTGGTGTGTGCTTCGGTGGAGATCGAGCCCAGCGACATAGCGCCGGTAGCAAAGCGGCGGACGATATCCTTAGCCGGCTCGACTTCGTCCAGCGGCACCGGCTCAGCTTGCTTGCGGAACTCGAACAGACCGCGCAGCGTCAGATGGCGCTTGCTCTGGTCGTTGATGATCTGCGCATATTCCTTGTAGTTCTCGAACTTGCCGCTACGGGTCGCATGCTGCAGCTTAGCAATCGCGTCCGGGGTCCACATGTGCTCTTCGCCGCGGATACGGAAGGCGTAATCACCACCGGCATCCAGCATCTCGGACAGCACAGGGTCGGCCGAGAAGGCAGCTTCGTGCAGACGGATCGCCTCTTCCGCCACTTCGAACAGGCCAATCCCTTCGACGTTGGACGGGGTACCGAAGAAGTACTTCTCAACGAAATCCTTCTGCAGACCAACCGCTTCAAAAATCTGTGCGCCGGTGTAGGACATGTAGGTGGAGATACCCATCTTGGACATCACCTTACACAATCCCTTGCCAACCGCCTTGGTGAAGTTCTTGACGTACTTCTCCGCCGTTTCGGCATCGCCGCCGGCCATCGCGAACAGCGAGTCCACCGCCAGCCACGGATGCACGGCTTCGGCACCGTAGCCACCCAGCAGGGCAAAGTGGTGCACTTCACGCGCCGAACCGGTTTCCACCACCAGACCGGTGCTGGTACGCAGGCCGCGCTCGACCAGACGGTGATGCACGGCAGAGGTCGCCAGCAGCGCCGGAATGGCCAGACGGTCACGGGAGATCTTGCGATCCGACAGGATCAGGATATTGGCCCCAACACGCACAGCATCTTCAGCTTCCGCACACAGGGTGGCCAGACGCGCTTCGATCCCTTCCTTGCCCCAGGAGAGCGGGTAGGTGATATCCAGCTCGTGCGAACGAATCTTGTTGGCGGTGTACTGCTCGATGTTGCGGATCTTCTCCATCTGGCGCGCGTTCAGCACCGGCTGGGCGACTTCCAGACGAATCGGCGGGTTGATGTCGGCATTGTTCAACAGGTTCGGCTTAGGACCGATGAACGATACCAGCGACATCACCATGTCTTCGCGGATCGGGTCGATCGGCGGGTTGGTGACCTGGGCGAACAGCTGACGGAAGTAGTTGTACAGCGGCTTCTCTTTCTTGGAGAGCACGGTCAGCGCCGAGTCGTTACCCATGGAGCCAATGGCCTCTTCGCCATTTTCCGCCATCGGCTTCATCAGCACGCGGACATCTTCCTGGGTGTAACCGAACGCCTGCTGCAGGTCGAGCAGACCGGCTTCGTGATCCACCGGCTTCACATCGGCGGTGATGTCATCCAGCTTGATACGGATCTTGTCCATCCACTCGGCATACGGCTTGGCATGTGCCAGCGAGTTCTTCAACTCCTGGTCGTCGATGATGCGGCCCTGCTCCATGTCGATAAGGAACATCTTGCCCGGCTGCAGGCGCCACTTCTTGGCGATGCGCGCATCTTCGATTGGCAGTACGCCGGATTCGGAGGCCATGACGACCAGGTCATCCTTGGTGACCAGATAGCGCGCCGGACGCAGACCGTTACGGTCCAGCGTGGCACCGATCTGGCGACCGTCGGTGAATGCGACCGCAGCCGGACCATCCCACGGCTCCATCATCGCCGCATGGTATTCATAGAAGGCACGGCGCTTGTGGTCCATAGTGTTGTGCTTTTCCCAGGCTTCCGGGATCATCATCATCACCGCCTGGGCCAGCGAGTAGCCGCCCATGACCAGCAGTTCCAGCGCGTTGTCGAACGACGCGGAGTCAGACTGGCCCGGATAGATCAGCGGCCAAATCTTGCCCAGATCGGCACCCAGTACCGGCGAGCTGACCGCGTTTTCACGCGCGCGCATCCAGTTGACGTTGCCGCGCACGGTATTGATTTCCCCGTTGTGGGCAATCATGCGGAACGGATGGGCCAGATCCCAGGTCGGGAAGGTATTGGTGGAGAAGCGTTGGTGCACCAGCGCCAGCGCGGAGACGCAGCGCGGATCCGCCAGGTCCAGATAATAGTGGCCAACCTGATCGGCCAGCAGCAGCCCCTTGTAGTTCACGGTACGCGCCGAGAACGACGGGACATAGAATTCGCCGCAATGCTTGAGCTTCAGCGCGCGGATGGCGTGCGAGCAGCGCTTGCGGATGATATACAGCTTGCGCTCCAGCGCATCGGTCACCAGCACATCGGTACCACGACCGACAAACACCTGACGAATCACCGGCTCCTTGGCTTTGACCACCGGAGACATCGGGCATTCGGCATTGACCGGCACATCACGCCAGCCTAACAGGACCTGACCTTCGGCACGGATGGCGCGGGCGATTTCTTCTTCACAAGCCTGGCGAGACGCTGCCTCTTTGGGCAGGAAAATCATCCCTACCCCGTACTCGCCGGCTGGTGGTAATTCGATACCCTGTTTGGCCATTTCCGCGCGGTACAACTGATCCGGGATCTGGATCAGAATACCGGCCCCGTCACCCTGCAGCGGGTCAGCACCGACCGCACCACGGTGATCCAGGTTCTTCAGGATCAACAATCCTTGTTCAACGATACTGTGGCTCTTCTGCCCTTTCATGTGAGCCACAAAGCCAACACCACAGGCGTCGTGTTCGTTTGCAGGGTCGTAGAGACCCTGGCGCTGGGGTACCGCCGATTCCATCACGCTTGATTCCTCTCAATCAGTATCGGGTCCATCCGCAGAGAAAAAAAGCCGGCTCATGCCAGCTTGGCTGTCCCTCTGAGGGCTTGTAACAGGCGAATATACTGTGATTTCCGCCCCAATTCAAGGCAAGAAGCCCCCTGGCAGATACCGGGGTAAACAGCTATAAACACCATATAAATCATAAACTTAAATATCAATCACCAAACTGGTGCATTGAATCCACTTTGTGTTCATTACGGTGCACCGAGGATTCCTCGTCAAACCGCACCACAACCGGTCAGAGCACTCATGTTAACGACTTTATTACATATTTATTTATTGCCAGCTCGCAAAAAAACAAAGTTTTATGCTGCCAGCAGGCTTAAATCTAGTCACAACATGGCATAAATCGCCGCTGTTGCCGGGCACTTCGGATACCTGAGCGCAGGCCGCAAGCGTTTTACACCACAACTTGGCAAGGTTAAATCAGGCGCCATGCAAGTCTTGATGGTGTCGCATAGGTGATGGCTAACATTGGTTAAAATTCACATATCAATTCACAAAAAACAAATAAGTTTTCATTATATTCATAACTCCCCCTATCGCTGAGCGACATGGCACAGCGCGATGAAACGCCTGTCTGGTCACACATCCCGCCTGTAGGGGATGCCCGTTTCTAATGTTATGATGGTGTCCATTCACTCGGTAAACCGCTCATTACAAGGTAACTCCCTCATGAAAATCGGCATTATTGGCGCAATGGAACAGGAAGTGGCGCTGCTGCGCGCCCAGATGGAACAGCCCTCTACCCTGACGCTGGCCGGCTGCGAGTTCTACAGCGGCCGTCTTGCCGGTCGCGATGTGGTCCTCACCCGCTCCGGTATCGGTAAGGTAGCGGCCGCCATTGCCACCACCCTGCTGATCGAGCGCTTTGCGCCTGATTGCATCATTAATACCGGCTCGGCCGGGGGCTATGACCCGGCACTACACATCGGCGATGTGATCATCTCCACCGAAGTGCGTCATCACGATGTCGATGTGACGGCCTTCGGCTACGAGCCAGGCCAACTGCCGGGCCAGCCCGCCGCCTATGCGGCCGATCCGGCATTGATCAGCACCGCGCGCTCCGCCGTCGAGGCGATGGCTGAGGGTATCCGCTGTAAGGAAGGGCTGATCTGTACCGGCGACCAGTTTATGGCGGACCCCGCCCGTGTGGCCCATGCCCGCAACCTCTTCCCGCAGATGGCCGCGGTCGAGATGGAAGCCGCGGCGATTGCTCAGGTCTGCCACCAGTTCAAATTGCCGTTCGTCATCACCCGTTCCCTGTCCGATATCGCTGGCAAGGAGTCGCCGGACTCTTTTGATGCATACCTGGAAACCGCCTCGCGCCACTCCTCGGCGATGGTGGTGGCCATGCTGGAGCGCATGCACTGATGCATCAGCCGCTGACGCTGACCTTACTGGCCGACCAGCCATTGCTGGTCGCCCTGGTCGCGGTGGTGCTCGAAATGGTACTGCCCTTGCCCGCATCCGTCCGCCCCTCGGCGCTGGTGCCGCTTCTCGAGCGGCTGGCACGCAAGGTCAATTACCGGCAAAGCCCGCCCGCCCAGCAATGGGTGGCCGGGCTGCTCACGCCGCTGGTGGTGCTGATACCCAGCGTCGCCGGCTGCTGGGCGCTGCGCAATCTGACCCTCTCCGAAACATTGTTTGATCTGCTGTTACTGTGCTGGCTGCTCGAAGGCCGCCCCCTGCGCCAGCAACTGGCTGGCATGCTGCCGTTGCTGCGCGCGGACAAACTGGTACTGGCACGTCGGCAGCTCTCACCGCTGGTGCGCCGCGAAACCGACCGCCTTAGCCTGATGGGCATTTGCAAGGCGACCTCGGAACAGCTGATCCTGCGCTGGTCCGGACAGTGGGCCTGCGTGCTGTTCTGGTATCTGGTGGCCGGCATCGAAGCCGCGCTGGTGATACGTCTATTACAACTGATGACACAAGCCTTCAGTGTCAAATTGCCACGCCAACGCCTGTTCGGCGAACCGACCGCGACCCTGTATCGCGTGCTCAGCGGCTTGCCCGCGATCCTGAATACGCTGGTGTTGGGCATGCTGCCGGGCGGCGGACATGCCCTGCGCGCCGCATGGCGGGCCCGCCGCGACTGGCCGGGTGGTGCGCAAGGCATGCTGGTCGCAGCGGTAGCCGGCGGGATCGGGCTGCGTCTCGGCGGGCCACGCTTCTATGCTGGAGAAAAAGTCCGCTATCCGATCCTCGGTGGCGGCCCGGGGGGTGGCGCTGAGCCGCAAGCCGATAGCCCGCTGCGCGTTCGCAGCCGGTTACGCTGGCTGGCCGCGATCTGGTTATTGTTATCTCTACTGATGGAAGGGCTCTGGTTGTATGTCTATACCCGCTAAGCCCGTCGCTTGCGGTTGGCTGGGGGCGCTGTCGGTTATCCTGTTTTGGCCGCTGTTGCTGTTCGCGCAAGACCACATGCCACAACGCATTGTCAGTCTGACGCCACACATCACTGAACAACTGTTTGCCATTGGTGCCGGGGCGCAGATTGTCGGTGTCGACGATGCCAGCGACTGGCCGGCGGCAGTCAACACCCTGCCGCGTGTCGCCCATTACCAGAGTATCAATGCCGAACGCTTGTTGGCGCTGCGCCCTGATCTGGTGATTCTGTGGGACGGCTCGCAACGTTTGCTGCAAACCCAGTTACAACAGTTGGGCCTCAACGTGGTGATGCTGCACTCAAGCGCATTGACCGATCTGGCGCCTAATCTCCGTCAACTGGGACAACTGACTGGCCACCAGCCGCAAGCCGAGCAATTGGCCAACCAGATAGCGCAACGTCTACAGACCTTGCGCCAGCGCTATCAGGCCCGCCCGCCGGTCCGTCTGTTCTTCCAGTTATGGCGACCGCCACTGATGACGGTGGCCCGGGGCGGCTGGATACAAGAGGCGGTGGAACTGTGTGGCGGAGAGAATCCGTTTGCCAATAGCGTCACGGCCTATCCGCAAGTCAATGTCGAGCAGGTGGTCCGAGCTGCACCAGAGTTGATTGTCACCGTACAACAGGCCGATGCCCTGGCCCCTTGGCAGCAATGGCCATCGATACCGGCAGTGCAGCACCACCAGCTAAAGACCCTGTCGCCGGATCGCCTGCAACGGCTGACACCGCGCATGCTGGACGGTATTGACGAGCTCTGTCAGGTGATCGATGGCGCCAGAGCATCGCACTGACCGCCGCTTGCGGGTGCGCGCGCCCTCCAGGTTGCGAAATTCAACCTTCAGCGCTGGCTGTCGTCGGGTCAGCTCCGTACAATCGCCGGTGTTTTTATTTTCTGTCAGTCGGATCTGCCATGAATGACCAGCTGTTCACCCAATTAGTCTACTGTTTCGACCTGTTTGGGACCGCCGTGTTTGCCTTTTCCGGGGTCCTGGTTGCCGGGCGCCTGCGCATGGACGCTATCGGCGTCATCGTGCTGGCGGCGGTGACCGCGATTGGTGGCGGGACCATCCGCGACCTGCTGATTGGTGCCAGTCCGATCTTCTGGATTCAGGACACCACCTACCTGTGGGTGATTCTGGGTACCGCGGCGTTCGGTATGTGGTTGGCTCGCGTGCCGCGTCGCCTGCCCTGGTATGTGCTGCCGGTGGCGGATGCCTTCGGTCTGGCACTGTTCGTGGTCATCGGCGCCAAGAAGGCGCTGCTGTTCGGCACCTCGCCGATGGTGGCGGTGGTGATGGGGGTGATTACCGGTGCCGGCGGCGGTCTGATCCGTGATGTGCTGGCACGCGAGATTCCGATGGTGCTGCAAAAGGAGATCTACGCCACCGCCTGTATCATCGGCGGCATCATCTATACCAGCTCGCTCTATCTGGGCCTCGCCCACCTGCCGGCGATGTTGATCAGCATGGCCGGGGTGCTGGCTATCCGTATCCCGGCGATCTTCCGCGGCCTCTCCCTGCCTTCATTTACCCTGCGCGAATAGCCCGCGACAACACGCCCGGCATATCGGGCACGACCGGATAGCGAAACGGTGGTTATACTGACCACCGTTTTCTTTTCAGCTGTCTGTCGAGGTTGCCATGTCGTCCGCCCGCGCCATCCTGATCACCGGTTGCTCCTCCGGGATCGGCTATACCGCCGCCCATGCTCTGCATCAAGAGGGCTTTCAGGTGATTGCCAGCGCCCGCAAGCGGGAGGATGTCGAGCGCCTGCAAGCCGAAGGCCTGACTGCCATACAACTCGATCTGCGCGATGAGGCCAGTATCCAGCGCGCTGTCGCCGAGACGCTGGCGCTGACCGGTGGCCAACTGTACGCCCTGTTCAATAACGCCGCTTATGGCCAGCCCGGTGCCTTGGAAGATTTGCCAGCCGCCGCGCTGCGTGCGCAACTCGACACCAACCTGATCGGCACCCATGCGCTGATTCGCGCCGTGTTGCCGGTGATGCTGGCAGCGGGAGAAGGGCGCATCATCAATAACAGTTCAATTCTCGGTCTGGTGGCGATGAAGTTTCGCGGCGCCTACAACACCAGCAAGTTCGCGCTGGAGGGCTATACCGATACACTGCGTCTGGAGCTGCGCGGTACCGGCATCCAGGTGGCGTTGATTGAGCCAGGCCCGATTGTCAGCCAGTTCCGCGCCAATGCCCTGGCCGCCCTGCAGCAGCATATCGATATCGACCACAGTCGCCATGCCACCCTGTACCGGCAGACGCTGGATCGCCTCGGACGAGCTACCCCCGGCAACCGCTTTACCCTGCCGCCAGAGGCCTGCTTGCCGCCATTACGCCATGCCCTCACCGCCCGCCGCGCCCGTGCGCGTTATGCAGTGACCACACCTGCCAAATGGATGTCAGTATTGCGGCATTGGCTACCCACCCGCTGGCTGGATGCGTTGGTGGCAAGGTCGGTGTGAGCGTCACCCCCTCACCCGTAATGCTGGCCGTTATCGTAATAGGCGGTGCGGGTCAGTGGCTGTACGACCACGGCGACATCCTGTTGTGCGCCGAGCTCAGCCTTGATGAGGGTGGTGATGATCTGTGCCGCCTGATCCTGCACGGTTTGTCCGCGGTCAAACCACAACAACTCGACGAAGGGATAGCCCGGCACCGTCTCTCCGGCGATAATGAACGTCGTCTCGACCCGTTCCAGGGTGAAATGGGCCTTGGGCGCGCCAGTCAGCGCAGACAGCTGATCCACCAACTGACTACTCAGGCGTAACAGCGGCGCCTTGTCGATTCCGCGAAAACGTAAATGAGGCATAGGACTCCCGATGCTGGACAATGAAAACAGTACAGTGACCGCCGACATGGCGACACACCGCCATGATACGCAGCCAGCCGACCTGACGCCAACCCGCCGCAGTCCGGCTCGCCGGAGCAAGGTCGCGCGGCGTCAGGCATGGCGGGCCGGTCTCTACTCCCTGCTGCTGTTGCCGGTGCTGGCGCTGGCCGAACCCGGCTTCTGGCTGGCCACCAAGGATGGCCATAACCTGTGGTTGATGGGCTCGATCCATGTCGGTCAGGACAGCTTCTATCCGCTGCCGGCCGTGGTCGAAGAGGCCTGGAATAAAGCCGATGTGCTGATTGTCGAAACCGACCTGCACAATATGAGTGCCAGTGACAACGCTGAAATCGCCCAGATGAGCCGGTTGCCAGCGGGGCAAACCCTGCAGCAGGTGCTACCACCAGCGCTGTACCAGCAGACCGTGGCGGCAGCCAAACCGCTCGGACTGGATGCCCAGGCGATGCAACCGATGCGCCCCTGGGTGGTGGCCATCACCCTGATCCAGCAATCCCTGCAAAAGGCCGGTTATCAGCCGCAACTCGGTGTCGACGAGCACTTCACCCAAGCCGCCGCCCGCATGGGGGTGCCGGTGCGCGGTCTGGAGCGGGTACCGGAGCAGTTCGCCTATCTCGCCGGCCTCAGCAATATGGAGCAGGATTTCCTCTCTTCGACCCTGGAGCAGATGAAGAGCATGGACCAAGAGATCCCGCAGATGATGCAGGCGTGGCAGGATGGTAATGGCCAGTTGCTGCGCGAACGTAACCATAATTGGCTGCCGCGCCTGCTGGCGATGCCGGAGAAAAATCAGTTTATGGTGGTCGGCGCCCTGCATCTGTATGGCCCGGATGGCCTGCTCAACCTGCTGCGTCATGCCGGTTATACGCTGACTCTGCAAACCGAGCCGACTGTACGCTAACTCTTCCCCCTGAGACTCTGACAGGAGGCGCGATGAACTTTGCCCAACTCCTCGATCCGTCCAGTGTGCCGCGTGACGACGCCGACCTGGCGCTATTTCAACGCGAACTGGCCGATGTGCAACCGCTGGCCCAGGACCATGTACGCAGCGCGCGCCGGGCCGGCGACAGCGAATCGCTACGTGCCCGACGGGCGGCCGCCGAGCAGGAGACCGATCTGGACAGTGACTTCTTGCAGATGGAAGCGGTCACGCTGCGCGATCCGCATGATCCGGTCGAATTCCGTCGTGATGGGGTTCAGGAGGGGGTCTATCGCAAGCTGCGATTGGGTGAATATCCGCTGCATGCCAGCCTGGATCTGCAGGGGCAGACCCTGCGCCAGGCCAAGCAGTCACTGGTCGCCTTCCTGCACGAGTGCCGCCGTCTCGAACTGCGTAGCGTGCTGATCCGGCATGGTCGGGGGGAGCGCTCCAATCCGCCGGCTGTGCTCAAGAGTTATGTCAGCCAGTGGCTACAACAGTGGCCGGAGGTGCTGGCGCTGCACAGTGCCCTGCCAGCCTTTGGCGGCACTGGTGCCGTGTATGTACTGCTGCGCAAGAGCGATCGGCAGAAGATGGAAACCCGCGAGCGGATCTGGCGCCATATGCCCTGATCGCCTACCACACGAATGCCTCAACACGAATGAACAAGGAATGCCCTGCATGAGCTATCAGAATCTGGTTCAACGCTTTACCCAACTGCACCACTTTGCCCACCTTGGCGCGATCTGCGGCTGGGATCGGGCCACCATGATGCCGGAAGGGGGCAATGAAGCCCGTGCTGCGGCGCTGGCCGAACTCTCACTGCTGATGCATCAGCGTCTGACCGCACCGGAGGTCGCTGACTGGCTGGCCGCCGCCGCACAGGCCCCGTTGTCGGTGGCCGAGCGTCAGAGCCTGCACGAGATGCAGCGTCAATGGCAACAGGCCAGCGTGCTGCCGGCCGATCTGGTACAGGCCAAATCCCTGGCTGGTTCACGCTGTGAGCATGCCTGGCGCGAACAGCGCAAAAACAATGACTGGCAGGGATTTCTCACCAACTTCCGCGAAGTGGTCGCCCTCAGCCGGGAAGAGGCACGGATCCGCGGTGCAGCCAGTGGCCTGCGGCCATACGACAGTTTGCTGGATCTGTATGAGCCGGGGATGAACAGTGCGCGTCTCGATACCCTGTTTGCCGACCTGCAAAGCTGGCTACCAGCGATGATCCGCGAGGTCGGTGAACGTCAACGAGCCGAATCGGTGCTGGCACCGCAAGGACCGTTCCCGACAGCACAACAGGCCGCGCTGGGACGAGAGGTGATGGCCCTGTTGCAATTTGACTTCCAGCGCGGCCGCCAGGATGTCAGTGTCCATCCGTTCTGCGGTGGCGTACCGAGCGACGTGCGCATCACCACCCGCTATGATGAACAGGACTTCACCCAGAGCCTGATGGGCATCATTCATGAAACCGGCCACGCCCGTTACGAGCAGGGGTTACCTTTAGCCACCCTGGCGCTGCCGGTCGGCCAGGCGCGCTCAATGGGGATCCATGAAAGCCAGAGTCTGTTCTTCGAGATGCAGCTGGCCCGTCACCCGGCCTTTATGGGGCTGCTTGAACCGCGCATCCGTCAGGTTTTCGGCGAACAACCGGCCTTTGCCGCCGCCAATCTGGCCGGGCTGTATACCCGTGTCGAGCCCGGCTTTATCCGTGTGGATGCCGATGAGGTCACCTACCCGACTCATGTCATGCTGCGTTACGAGGTTGAGCAGAAGCTGATTGAAGGGGCGATTGAGGCGGACGATATTCCGGATCTGTGGGCACAGCGCATGCAGGAATATCTGGGGCTGGATACGCGCGGTAACTATCGTGATGGGTGTCTGCAGGATATCCACTGGACGGATGGCAGCTTCGGTTACTTCCCGAGTTATACGCTGGGCGCCATGTATGCTGCTCAGTTTGCCGCCGCACTGCAGCGTGATCTGGGCAGTTTCTCCACCCTGCTGGCACAGGGTGACACGGGATTGGCACAGGTCTTTGACTGGTTGTCACGCCATGTCTGGCAGCAGGCCAGCCTGCACGATACCGACACGCTGGTGCGTCAGGCGACCGGCGAGGCGTTGAATCCGATCCACTTCCGCCGTCATCTGCAACAACGTTATCTGGGCTAACGCCTGAGCCCCTGGCCGGGGCGGGAGACCGCCCCGTGCCAAGCTGGTATCGGTCTCCATTGATGGCCGGGCTGACCACCGCACTGGCTGTCACTCAGGCCGGCAACACCGAAAGATCTTCGCTCAGTTCACAACGCACCACACCCTGCTCGCGCCCTTCGGCCGCGGAGCGGACCTTGGCGATCACCGTCTTGGCGCCGAGAAACATCACCACTTCCCAATTGATCAGGATGGTAAAGATGCCGAAATGGTACTTTTGTACCTCATCGTCCAGATCGAAGGTCATGGTCAGTCCGTTCAGGGTCTCCCCCTCTTGCTGAGTCTGGGCGTGATGAAAACGCACCATGCCGGTTCCTTCGCCCATCGACAGTGCCACCTGAGTCACATCATTGATTTGTATAGTATTCATGCGCAAGCTCCTGTTGTATTGAGCCTAGTGTAACCAGCCAAAAACCTGCGGTTTTAAACGAGAGCTGAACAACATTTCGGCGATAAGTCATGCCTGCGAGCATTGCAGTGTGGTTGAGCTGCGGTATACAAAGCAGCCCTGATTGGCCCGTCGTCCGGGGCATGACCGATTGGGTAAATAGTGAGGTTAAAAAAGGGAGCCTAAGGCTCCCAAGGGTTGCTAGCAGTGCGACAGCACGCTAATGAGGTGTCAGATTAGAAACGGTACATGACCCCGGTGGACAGACTCCGTAACTCGGCATCATAGAAAGCAATATCGGCATCGCTACGGTTGTAACTGGCCGAGACATAGCCGGTCAGGGCATCTACTCGCAGCAGACGGTGCCAGAAGAAGGTACTGTTGATGCCAAATTCGTCCGCATCGGCGCGCTGACCATACAGCGGGTTGTCATGCGCATACTTGCGCTGCCCCAGCGAGGCATTGGTCACCAGCGACCACTGCGGCCCCATCAGTGCATAGCCGAGGCTCAGGCTGGCGACATGGTAACGTGCGGCATAGCCATCCAGCTTGGCATCGGTATAGCTAACCCCCGGCGTTACAATCTGCCCCGGGCTCAACTTGATATCCCAGCCGAGATCAAAGCGGTGTACCCCACCATTGCGGTCCAACCCGTCAGGGCTGCGCTCGTGTTCGATATCGACATTGCGGTAGGTATAAGCAGCATTCAGCCCGCTGCCGGCGACCTGCTCCCAGCTCAGACGCAGTCCGTTAGAGGAGATATCGGTCTCGTTGCGGCGTCCGGTATCAAACGGGTTATCCCAGGTTTTCATCGGTTTGAGATTAAAGACATAGCTGAGCGCCACGATGCCCTGATCACCCACCTGCTGGCGCAGGCCAAACTGCTGGGTAAAGTCAAAGCGCACCGCATCCTGCACCAGATTCCCTAGGAACAGCTGTCGGCGGCTATCGGCAAAGGTGTAGCGCAGGTCGGCATTGAAAGCGCCACGCCATGCGGACTGCGACGCCGGTTCGCGGTTCAGTCCCCCATGCGTGGCGTCCCCATCCGGACCTTTAAAGAAGTTGGTGGCGTAATCCAGCTGATTCACGCCGCCCATGATGAAACCTGAGAATCCCGAGGTCGATGGGATCTGAACAACGTCAGCCTGGGCCACGGAACAGCCCAAACCAGCCAGTGCGCACAACAGTGAAGAGCGAAACATGATGTGAATCCTCGATTTAACAGAAGAGTGACGCAGTATAGGCTCGGAATAATAATTATTGATGAACCGAAGCTGAATCGGGCAGCAATTGACCACCATCCCGGATAACCCGCACCACAGACGCTGTCGCCGCGTGGCTGCACCAATCCCCAGCGCAGAACAACCATGCTGCCACTGCCACGGATTTGTAGCGGTATGATGCAAAACTGACGTGATTTCAGCCGGTTGGCATCGCATTATGTCGATTCTGCCGCCAGCAAGCCGAATTATTCGCCATGTGAGCACGACACGTCGAAAAAGGGGTTGACGCCTATCGGCCATATCCGCATAATGCGCCCCGCACGGTTCAGCAGGGTTCTTGCAGAACGGTGAAGCAAGATGGCTATGTAGCTCAGCTGGTTAGAGCATCGCACTCATAATGCGGGGGTCACAGGTTCGAATCCCGTCATAGCCACCATTCAATTGGGGTGTCGCCAAGCGGTAAGGCAGCGGATTCTGATTCCGCCATACCTAGGTTCGAATCCTAGCACCCCAGCCAATTGATTGACTTGTTTCTCCTGTCGTGTAGCACCAAATCCATTGGGGTGTCGCCAAGCGGTAAGGCAGCGGGTTTTGATCCCGCCATACCCAGGTTCGAATCCTGGCACCCCAGCCATCTTCTCTTGAAGCGGGTTAGGATATTTCTGGTGGGGTGTCGCCAAGCGGTAAGGCAGCGGATTCTGATTCCGCCATACCTAGGTTCAAATCCTAGCACCCCAGCCATCTCCCCGATGGATACCAGAGCACTCCGGAATGGCTATGT
>JAYROM010000112.1:0-38946 GCA_041911695.1 Aeromonadaceae bacterium | reverse complement strand
TTCGATTTCCGCTAGTCGTCGCTCTGCGGCATAATGTCGCCCCGATAGGCAGGGGAGAGAACAAGGTGTCGCAGAGTAGCGAATTTCAGGCCGTCGTGGCACAGGCCACAGGCGCGCAGACGCTGTCGGAACAGCCACCGGTTGACCCGGCACAACAGCAGGAAGATGAGCGCTGGATGCGACATGCCATGTTGCTGGCCGCTCGGGCTGAGGCCTGTGGCGAAGTGCCAGTCGGTGCGGTGCTGGTCGCAAACGGCGAACTGCTGGCCGAAGGCTGGAACATGTCGATCAGTCATCATGATGCCAGTGCCCATGCCGAGATGCTGGCGCTGCGCATGGCGGGGCAATTACGCTGTAATTACCGCCTGCTGGATACCACGCTGTATGTGACGCTGGAGCCATGCTGTATGTGTGCCGGGGCGCTGGTGCATGCACGGATTGGTCGATTGGTATATGGTGCCGCTGATCTGAAAACCGGAGCGGTGCAGTCGGTATTCCCGCTGTTGAATGACCCGCGACATAATCATCAGATCCCGGTTACCAGCGGTGTCCTGGGTGAGGCGTGCAGTCTGCAACTCAGTCAGTTCTTTGCCCGGCGCCGAGCCGAGAAAAAAGCGGCCAAGCAGGCGGCACGGCAGGCCGCCAGTCCGGATGCTGATCGTGAGGTATAACGCCGCAGCGTTTTCAGTAGTGTGGATCGAGTAGGGTCGCCAGCTCCAGCGTCCAACCCATGGTGGCGTTATAAGCCTGCTCACGCTCCAGGTTCTGCATCAGCAGTTTGTTCTGTTCGCACCACTGCGCCGGCAGGATCAGGGTCAGGACATCATCTTTGGCCTGCAGGTGCAGGTCGGGTAGCAGATGATCGAGTCGGCGATGGTGCAGCGCCACCGCCAACCGTAACAGGCGGATCAGCCGCCAGACTGCCTGATCATCGAAGTTGATCACCGGCAGGTACTCGCCCGGTTTGATCGCCTTACGGTGGGCGCGTACCAGATTGGCCAACACCTGCTGCTCTTCCTGGTTGAAGCCTGGCAGATCCGAGTGTTCCAGAATGTAGGCCGAATGGCGTTGCACGCCGGTGTAATTGATGGCCAGACCGATTTCGTGCAACATCGCCGCCCAGCACAACAAGGGACGGAAGTTCTCGTTCTGCAGGGCCCAGTCATCAGCGACCTGGTCAAACATCAAGCCCGCCGTCGCTTCGACGCGTGCGGCTTGGGTCTTGTCGATATGGTACAGCTCGGCGATGCCAAATGCCGTCCGCGCACGAATATCATGCTCAGATTCGCGCTCTTCAAACGAGTAGAGCAACCCCTCACGCAATGCGCCGTCTGAGTATTCCATGCTCTCCAACCCCAGTCCTTCGAACAGTGCCAGCAGCACTGCCACGCCGGCGGCGATCAGCGGTCGACGATCATCGGTGAGCCCGGGCAGGCTCAGTTGTTCAATGCGTTTTTGGCTGATCATCTGCTGCTTGAGTTGCTGCAGACGCTCCAGCGTCAAGGTGCCTTCCAGCCCTTGGGCGAGTAGCAGTTCGCGCACAGTCTTGATAGTGCCGGAGCTGCCGAGACAGGACGCCCAGCCGATTTGCTGGTATTGGGTGATGATCGGCTCGAGCTGGTGTAACCCCTCCATCACCGCGGCATTGAAGTTCTTTTCACTCAGCTTGCCATTGGCGAAGAACTGTTTGCTGAAGGTCACACAACCCATCTTGCGGCTGGTGAGGACCTGCGGGGTGATCAGTTCACCGATGATCAATTCGGTACTGCCGCCACCGATGTCGATCACCAGCACCTTGCCTTCGGTGTGCTGGGTATGGGCCACCCCCTGATAAATCAGACGGGCCTCTTCCTGGCCGGAAATCACCTCAATCGGATGGTGCAGGATGTCGCGGGCGCGTTGAATAAACTGCTGGGCGTTGGTGGCGACACGCAGGGTGTAGGTGCCGGTGATACGGATGGCGTCCGGACGGACGCCACTCAGGCGCTCGGCAAACAGGGCCAGACAGTCCAGCCCGCGGCGCATCGACTCTTCACTCAGACACTTGTTCTCATCCATGCCATCGGCGAGGCGAACCCGCTCCTTGAGGCGATCCACAATCTGGATCCGCCCGTCGAGAATACGGGCGATCACCAGATGAAAGCTGTTGGATCCCAGGTCGATGGCTGCCAGCACGTTATGGTTGGGCATGAGGTTCCTGTTCCAGTTGTTGCAGGTACTCGTGGATGGCAATCTGCGAGCGCAGCTTGCGACGATTACCACGCGGGACGTATTCGTTACGCTGTTGGGCGTCTATGATACGCGCCTTGGTGGTGTCATTGAACTGCATCTCCAGAATATCCAGAATGCGCTGGCGCAGGCGCTCATCGTAAATAGGGGTACCGACCTCGATACGGAAATCCAGGTTACGGGTCATCCAGTCGGCCGAAGAGATATAGATTTTCGGCTGGCCGTTATTGTGGAACACCATGACGCGCGGATGTTCGAGATAACGGTCAACAATACTGATGATGCGGATATTATCGCTGACCCCCGGGATCCCCGGCACCAGCGAGCACATACCGCGGATGATCAGACGCACTTCGACCCCGGCCTGGCTGGCGGCATACAGGCGGCTGATCATCCCCTTGTCGACCAGATTGTTGATCTTGAGCGTGATTTGCGCCGGCAGTCCCGCCTTGGCATTGCTGATCTCGGCATCGATCAACCCGGACAGGTTGCGGCGGGCATTGATCGGCGAGACCAGCAGGTGGTTGAACTTGAAGCGCTGGTAGGGGTGCTCGATAAACTCGAACACGTTGTACACCTCGTTGGTAATCTCCTGATTACGCGTGAACAGCGCGAAGTCGGTGTAGATCTTGGCGGTCTTCTCGTTGAAGTTGCCGGTACCGATGTGGGCGTAACGCACCAGCTCGCCGTTTTCCTGGCGGGAGATCAGGCACAACTTGGAGTGGATCTTCAGGCTGGGCACGCCAAACAGGACTTTGACACCGGCTTCGGTCAGGCGGTTGGCCCACTGGATATTGGCTGCTTCGTCGAAACGGGCCTGCAGCTCGACCACTACGGTGACGCGCTTGCCGTTGTTGGCGGCATCGATCAGCGAGTCGATGACGCGGCTCTGGCTGGCCACGCGATAGATATTGATCTTGATCGACACCACGGCTGGGTCGAACGACGCCTGACGCAGCATCTCGGTCAGGTACTGGAACTTGTGGAACGGGTAGTAGAGCAGGATGTCGCGTTCGGCAATCGCCTGGAACAGGGTCAGATGACGATCGAAATCGCTGCTGTTGAGCGCCGGCAGTTTCGGATTTTCCAGATAACTGCGACCGACATTCGGGAAGCCGATAAAGTCCTTGAAGTTGTGATAGCGGCCACCCGGCAAGATCGAGTCATAGAAACTCATCTTCAGCTTGGAGGTCAGGAAGCTGACCATCTCCGGCGGGGTGTCGCGGTCATAGGCAAAACGCACCGGCATCGCCTTCAATCGCTGCTTGAGCCCTTCCCCCATATTGTCGAGCACACTGCGGTTGACCTGTGCCGAGAGATCATATTCCGCATCACGGGTCATCTTCACCGAGTAGGCCGCGATGGCATCGTAATCGAAGAAGCCACGGAAGATGTCATCCAGACAGACGCGGATAATGTTATCGAGAATAATCAGCGCCTTGCGGCGACGGTTGCCCTCGTCGGGGGGCATGGGGACAAAACGTGGCAGGGTATCGGTCGGCACTTCAATCAGGGCGTACTGCACCAGCTTACCCTCTTTCTCCATCTTCACGGCCAGATAGGTGTACTGGTCCTTGAGGAAGGCGATCGGGTCGCTGTCTTCGGTCAGCAGGATTGGGCTGATATAACGCAGCACCTTGTCGCGGAAGTAGCGTTTGATCCAGGTCTGGTGGCCGATAGAGAGCTGGTTTTCGTTGAGCAGGAAAATGTTGTGCCGTGCCAATGACAGCATCAGTTCGCGGTAGGTGCTGTCGAAGGTCTCGCCCAGTAAGCGAATGCGATCCTGGATCTGGTGCAGCAGGTCTTCAGCATCCGGATCGCCACCATGCTCCTTGTTGATCAGCACGCGACGTTTGACATCCGCCACGCGGACTTTGAAAAACTCATCCTGGTTATTGGAGAAGATGCCCAGAAAACGGACACGCTCAATGAGCGGAACACTGCGGTCCATCGCCTCTTGCAAGACACGTTCGTTAAAGGCCAGCCAGCTCAGTTCCTTCTCGAACCACAATTTGTCACTACTCATTCATACCTCGGGGATAACCTGTAGAAACAAGGATCATATTGCCTGCGCGCTATGACGGGTGCGTGCCCCTTATATGTCAATAAAATGACATATTTATGGCAAGGCTGCCAATCTGCACCAAGAAATTCCCTGTCTCTGATGGGGCTAACGCGTCAGGTGTAACAAAACTGTCATCTGGCCGACATACAATGCCGGCCATCAACAAGTCCCATGAGGTTTTTGGATGTCAACTGCAACCGTTAGCGCGACCATGGCCGGGAGTCGCCAGCGCCGACTCAAGGACAAACTGGCCCGCATCAGTGTCACTGCCGGGGGGATCCTCGTGCTGGTGGCCTTGCTGCTTATTTTTTTCTATCTGCTGTATGTCGTGAAGCCGATTTTTGATTCGGCCAAGATTGAGCAACAGACTACCTTCGCGCTGCCGGTTTCCGGTCAGACCGCACTGCTGGGCATTGATGACCAGAACCAGATCGGTTATCGCGTCAACAGCGCCGGCAAGATTGATTTCTTTGCGCTGGATGAGCAGGCGGGTGTCAAACCGGGGACCTCACTGCTGCAATATCAGGTGCCGAATGCAGTGACCAGCGTGGCAACCACGTCCCTAGGCAAGCGCCAGGTGGCGTACGGGCTGGACAATGGTCAGGCACTGGTGGTGCAACCTGAGTTCGCGACCAGCTACCCGCAGGGCAAGCGCGTGACCACGCCGGTGGTCAAGTTCCCGCAGGGCGAGACCCCGCTGGTGCTGGATGAGCAAGGGCAGGCGATTCGCCAACTGGCCTATGAGGTGACCGACGGCAAGGTGTCGCTGGCTTACACCACGGCAGATGGCCACACCGCGCTGATGGTGCGCGAGGGCGCCGAGGATTTCCTCTCCGGGGAGACCACCTGGGAGAGCCATCGTTATCCAATCCCGTCACTGCAAGGGCCCATTGACCAGCTGCTGCTGACGCCGGATCTGCGTTACCTGCTGGCTCGTGCTGGCAACCTGCTGTCGATCTACGATGTGCGTAACCCGGAGAACATCCAACTGCGCTCTGCCCTGCAGATCAACGCCCGCGATGCCAATGTCACCACGGTTGCGCTGCTGAGCGGTGCCTCATCCGTGCTGGTTGGTAACGATAACGGGGTGATTTCGCAGTGGTTTGAAGTCATCAAGGATCACCAGCGTCAGTTTACCCATATCCGTGATTTCCAGGCCTCGGGGGCGGTACGCCAGTTGGCGGTGGAACATAGCCGCAAGGGCTTCGCTGCGCTGAGTGGTGATAATCAGGTTGAGCTGTTCCATACCACAGGTGAACGTCGTCTGCTGTCACAGGCGCTGGGTCAGGGCAAGCTGGACGGCCTGGTTCTCTCCCCGCGCAATACCGCCCTGCTGGTTGAGCAGGGCCAAGGGTTCAGCTTCTTTAATGTGAAGAATTCGCACCCGGAAGTGACCTGGTCGGCGTTGTGGAGCAAGGTGTGGTACGAAGGCTATCCGGAGCCGCAGTTTGTCTGGCAGTCCACCTCGGCCTCGGATGATTTCGAAGCCAAGCTGAGCCTGGTGCCGCTGGCATTCGGTACCCTCAAGGCCGCGGCCTATGCGATGTTGTTTGCTGTGCCGATTGCGGTGGCCGGGGCGATCTTCGCCGGTTACTTCATGTCGCCGGGGATGCGCAAGGTGGTCAAGCCGACGGTTGAAATCATGGCGGCGCTGCCGACTGTGATCTTGGGCTTCTTGGCCGGTTTGTGGCTGGCGCCAATGGTCGAGCAGCATCTGCCGGGCGTGTTCCTGATGCTGATCCTGTTACCGCTCGCCATGCTGGTGACGGCGTTTGCCTGGCACCTGTTGCCGCGCGCGTTCCGCGATAACGTGCCGGATGGCTGGCAGGCGCTGTTGCTGGTACCGGTGCTGTTGCTGGTGGGCTGGGCCTGTGTGGCGGGTAGTCCGCTGCTGGAGGGCTGGCTGTTCGGTGGCAATGCGCGCGGATTTATCATCAACGATCTGGGCATGCGTTTTGACCAGCGTAACTCGCTGATTGTGGGTATCGCCATGGGCTTCGCCGTGATCCCGACCATCTTCTCGATTGCCGAAGATGCGGTGTTCTCGGTACCCAAGCATTTGACCCAGGGCTCGTTGGCGCTGGGGGCCACCCCATGGCAGACCCTGAGTCGCGTGGTCATCCTGACCGCCAGCCCAGGGATCTTCTCGGCGGTGATGATGGGCCTCGGCCGTGCGGTGGGTGAAACCATGATCGTGCTGATGGCCACCGGTAATACGCCGATCATGGACATGAGTATCTTCCAGGGCTTGCGTACGTTGGCAGCCAATATTGCGGTGGAAATGCCGGAGTCGGAAGTGGGCAGCTCCCACTACCGCGTGCTGTTCCTCGCCGCCTTTGTGCTGTTCGTATTCACCTTCGTGTTCAACAGTGTGGCGGAGTATGTCCGTCAACGGTTGCGCGAGAAGTACAGCTCCCTGTAACGGGCCTGAAGGAATCTGATGATGTTGAAGAACTGGTTTAAATCGGGCAATCCCTGGATCTGGATGACAGGCGGTGCGGTCAGCATCTCGCTGATCGCCGTACTGGGCCTGCTGTTCCTGATCGGCTGGCGTGGTTTGGTCTACTTTTGGCCGCATGCCATCCATGAATGGCAGGTAGCGGATGACAAGGGGCAGGTACACACCCTGATTGGTGAACTGCATGACAGCGAACTGGTCCCGACCGAACGTCTGCGTGCCACTGGGCTCAAGCTCGAAGGTGAAGAGCGCGAGGTGCTGACCCGTTATCTGGTCAAGACCGGTAACCGCGAGTATGTACCGCTCGACTTCCGTTGGGTGCTGGAGACCGATATTCGCCAGCATACCCAGCCGAAAGAGCTGGCGGTACTGGAGCGCACCACCAACGGCAACTTCTATGGCCGTATCGAACAGGTGTTTGAGCAGGGCAAACCGGTTAGCGGTGAATTGCATGCTGAAATTGACCAGCGTCTGGCGCGCGTGCTGGATCTGAACAAGCAGATCCGCAAGCTGCAGGTGTCGGATATCGGCAGCATTAACTATCAGCTGGAGAAACTGCGTCTGCATGAGCGTCGTTTGCAGTTGGACAATCAGCTGACCGATGCCGACAAGCAGAAACTGGCCACTGAACGTGCCGCGCTGAACAAGACCTATCAGGGATTGGAAGCCCAACTGGGCACGCTGCATCAAGCACTGATGCGTGACACCCTGGTGGTGCGCGATATGCGCAATCAGGCGGTGACCATTCCGTTTGGCAACATCCTGGATGTCAGCTGGCCGAACGACATGTCGCTGCTGCACAAGGTGGGTTTCTGGTTCCATCAGATTGGCAAGTTTGTCTCTGATGAGCCGCGCGAAGCCAACACCGAGGGCGGCGTATTCCCGGCGATCTTCGGTACTGTGTTCATGGTGCTGCTGATGACCGTGATCGTCACCCCGTTGGGGGTGGTGGCCGCCGTCTATCTGCACGAGTATGCCGGCAAGCATATGCTGACCCGTTTGATCCGCATTGCGGTGATCAACCTGGCTGGCGTACCGTCGATTGTCTACGGGGTGTTTGGTCTCGGCTTCTTTGTCTACGTGCTGGGTGGCACCATCGACCAGCTGTTCTATCCTGAAGCGCTGCCATCGCCGACCTTTGGTTCACCGGGGGTGCTGTGGTCAGCGATTACCCTGGCCATCTTGACCCTGCCGGTGGTGATCGTTTCCACCGAGGAAGGGCTGGCGCGTATTCCGAGTGCGGTGCGTCATGGCTCGCTGGCGCTGGGCGCCACCAAGGCCGAGACCCTGTGGCGTATCGTGCTGCCGATGGCCAGCCCGGCGATCATGACTGGTCTGATCCTGGCAATTGCCCGTGCGGCGGGGGAAGTGGCGCCGCTGATGCTGGTGGGGGCGGTCAAACTGGCGCCGACGCTGCCGGTGGATGGCAACTTCCCGTACCTGCATGTCGAGCGCAAGTTCATGCATCTGGGCTTCCATATCTTCGACGTTGGCTTCCAGAGCCCGAACGTGGAAGCAGCGCGGCCGCTGGTGTATGCCACCTCTTTCCTGCTGGTGACTGTGATTGTCGGCCTGAACCTGACCGCCATCAGCATTCGTAACCATTTGCGTGAAAAATTCCGGGCGCTGGACAACTAAGTCAGCCGTTTCCGAACGAGGTAAAAGATGATTAATGTAACGCCAACCATCACCACCAACGAGCATCTCGACTTGGTTAACCTGCCAGCGGAAAAGACGGTGCTGGAGGTGCAGAACCTGGATCTGTTCTATGGCAGCAAGCAGGCCCTGTTTGATGTCAGCATGAAGATCCCCAAGGGCAAGGTGACCGCTTTCATCGGCCCGTCCGGTTGTGGTAAGTCGACGCTGCTGCGCTGCATCAACCGTATGAATGACCTGGTTGAAACCTGCCATATCAAGGGGGCGATTACCCTGAATGGGCAGAATATCTATGACAAGGGGGTGGACGTTGCTGCCCTGCGTCGCCGTGTCGGCATGGTGTTCCAGCGCCCGAATCCGTTTCCCAAGTCAATTTATGAGAACGTGGTTTATGGCCTGCGCTTGCAGGGTATCAATGAGCGTCGTTTACTGGATGAAGCGGTAGAGCGTTCACTGCGTGGCGCGGCACTGTGGGAGGAGGTGAAGGATCGTCTGCATGACAACGCCTTCGGCCTGTCCGGTGGTCAGCAGCAGCGTCTGGTGATTGCCCGAGCTATCGCTATCGAGCCGGAAGTGCTGTTGCTCGACGAACCGACCTCGGCACTGGACCCGATCTCGACCCTCACCATCGAAGAGTTGATTAACGAACTCAAGGCGCAATACACAGTGGTGATTGTTACCCACAACATGCAACAGGCGGCCCGTGTCTCCGATCAGACCGCCTTCATGTATATGGGCGAGCTGATCGAGTATTCGGATACCAACACCATCTTCACCAAACCGAAGATGAAGAAGACTGAAGACTACATTACCGGCCGTTACGGCTAATGGGCTCCGGCTGAGGACTTACTGCATGGATAACATGAATCTGAACAAGCACATTTCCGGTCAGTTCAATACCGAGCTGGAAGCGGTGCGTAACAACGTTTTGGCAATGGGTGGTCTGGTCGAGCAGCAGCTCTCCGACGCGCTGGTGGCGATCCACAATCAGGATCAGGATCTGGCGCGGCGGATTGTGGAGACCGATCTGCAGGTTAACAGCATGGAGATCAGCATTGACGAGGAGTGCACCCGCATCATCGCCAAGCGTCAGCCGACAGCCTCTGACCTGCGTCTGATCCTGATGATCTCCAAGGCGGTGACCGATCTGGAGCGTATGGGTGATGCTGCCGACAAGCTGGCGCGCATGGTGCTGAACAACAGCAACCGTTCGCAGCCGCTGCTGGTATCACTGGAGAGCCTGGGGCGCCAGGCGATCAAGATGCTGCATGATGCGCTGGATGCGTTTGCGCGTATGGATGTGGAGGCGGCGATTCAGCTCTACCACGATGATGACCGCATTGACCGTCAGTACGAGTCGATCATCCGTGAGCTGATGACCTACATGATGGAAGATCCGCGTACCATTCCGCAGGTGCTGGAAGTGCTGTGGGCGGCGCGCTCGCTGGAGCGTATCGGCGATCGTTGCCAGCATATCAGCGACTACATCATCTACTGCGTCAAGGGTAAGGATGTGCGTCACACCAAGGTGTCTGACGCCGGCTCGCTGGGTTAATCGGCCCTGTTTATGCGCCAAGCGACGGCCGCCTCCGGGCGGCCGTCCTGTTTCTGCCTGTACACGCATGGCACCGGATTACGGCGTATTGTGTTGGCTGGCGAGCACCAGTTCGACGCTGAGCAACGGCGCACAATCCGCCGTCGCCAATTGCACACGCTGACACAGTGCTTGCGCCTCCTGGCTGCTGAGCAGCCGGGCCTCTGGATGCAGCCAGAGCTGGATGCGCAGCCGTCGTCCTTGCTTGAGCAGGCGTGACTCCAGCCACTGTTGCTCGTCAAGACTGAGGACTGCACCGATACGCGCCTGGACCTGTTGGTGCCACCCGGGGTCGGCGGGCAATAACAGCAGTTCACGTAACGCTTGCCAGGCCAGTCGCAACGCAATCGGCAGGGTAAACAGTACCAGCAGCAGGCTCAGTACCGGGTCGATATAGCGGGCCAGCGGTGCCAGCGAGGTCGAGGACAGTGCTTCACTGCCAATAAACGCCAGCGTTACGCCACCACTGATCAGTGCATCAAACCGGTAGTAGTGTTGTTCAGTCGCCAGGATTGGCGACTTCAGTTGTTGCGCCTTGCTGCGTAACCACACCGCAATACCGCCACACAGCACCACGCCGAGCAGGCCGTAGGCCACCAGTGGCAGGGCATGGGTGGCATAACCGCCATGCAGCAGGCCATCGACGGACTGGACCAGCGTCATCAGGCAGATCCCGGTCAATACCAGCCCCTTGAGCATCAACAACAGCGGTTCACAGGCAGCCAGACCATTGGGTCGGCGCACCGATGATGGCTCGACCAGACGGTCAACCAGTAGCGATTCCACCGTGATCATGCTGGCACACAGCAACGAGAACAGGGCATCCAGCCAGACCGCTTGCGAGGTGGCGTTCAGGGCAACCAGAATACCGAGCAGGGCAAAACTGCCATCTACCAGCACCAGCAGACGCAGGATACCGGCCTCTTTAGAGAGAGAAAACATGCTGCCCCCTTAACCAATACGGTTAATGGGACCTTGGACATGCAAAGAGGAAGAGGACCAACCGACAGGAACGGGGATGATGAAGTGGACGTGGGCATGGGCCGCCAGCGCGGTCCGCGGGGTAGGGGCCGGCAGCTGCCGGGACGTATGCTCATAGAGCATCAGATAGGGCAAGGTTTCGGTTTGCATAACGCCTCCATTGGCATTGGTGTTAAGGTAGAGCCTTCTCGACTCGCATCGGTTATCAAGTTTCGACACCGATGATGGCGTCAGTATGACAAGTGAACAAACTTGCAACAAGTCCCATGGTGGACACTCAAGGAGTGCTTAGGTGGCGGTAAATCTGGTTTTTGATCTGGGAAATGTACTGGTGCGCTGGGATCCGGTCGCTATTACCCGTTCAGTGGTCCCGGGGGCGGGGGCCGTCCGCCTAGCTGAGCACCTGTTTGCCCACCCGGATTGGCTGGAGGTGGATCGCGGCACCATGACGCTGGATGAGGCCACTGCCCGCGCGGTGGAGCGTACTGACGTGGATGAACCGATTGTCGCGGCAGCCTTTGCTGCCGTGGCGCCCTCGCTGCAACCCATTCCGGAGAGTGTTGCCCTGCTGGCCGACCTGCGCCAGGCCGGTTATCCGCTGTATGCCCTGTCCAACATGGGCGCGGTCAGTGCGGCTTGGCTGGCCAATAATATGACCTTCTGGCCCTGGTTTCAGGGGCGGTTGATTTCTGCTGAAGAGCATCTGGTCAAACCGGAGGCGGCGATTTTCGAGCGTCTGTGCTCGCGCTTTGGCCTAAAGGCTGCGGAATGTATCTTTATCGATGATTCGCAAGCCAACGTGGAAGCAGCCCGCCAACTGGGGATGCAGGCCATCCATTTCGTCGATGCCGACAGCTGTCGCGAGGCTTTATTGGCCTTGGGCGTGCGCCTCTAATCCCGCTGGCTGCTGCGCCCTGAAACAGGGCGTAGCGCTGTCATGGTGCGAGAGACTGATCCGTATCAATAAAGCACCGGATCCCTGTGTCTGACCGTTGCCAGCCGCGCGGAAGATGGTAATTTTAGCGGGTTTGATTTTACGATGGGTCTTCCCCGGATCGGTCGTTTGAAGTTCCGTTTGTTCGCTTCGGCTTTTTCGAGGTAAACGCTTTCCCACCTACCCGCTGATCGAGGTAGTGGGGAGGTGAACAGCGGTTTTGGGGACACAAATTGGTGGCCATCGCTGAATGCCCTGACGGCATTCACCTTGACCTTGATACAGCAGGGTGCCGTTCAGGGCACCGGCAGTAAAGCGAGGAAAGAATGGATACAAGCATTAACCAGACTGTACTGGTACTGAACTGTGGTAGCTCGTCGCTGAAGTTTGCGATCATCAATCCGGAAAACGGGCAGCAGTACCTGACTGGTCTGGCTGAAGCGTTGACGTTGCCGGAAGCGCAGATCAGCTGGCGTTTCGGTGAAGATGGAGAAAAGCAGAAGGCAGCCCTGCCGTCTGGCGCCGATCATACGGCGGCCCTGCTGTTCCTGGAGGAATCGGTTCTGCATGGTCAGAGCGCTCTCCTCAACTCCCTGATTGCCGTAGGGCATCGAGTCGTACATGGTGGCGAGCTGTTCTCCGCGCCGACCTTGATCGATGACAGCGTTGAAAAGGGAATTGAGAAGTGCATTCCGCTGGCACCGCTGCACAACCCGGCGCACCTGCTGGGTATTCGTGCTGCGCGTCGCCTGTTCGCCAAACTGCCGCACGTGGCAGTCTTTGATACCGCCTTCCATCAGACCATGCCCGCGGAAGCCTTCCGTTATGCACTGCCGTATGACCTGTACAACAAGCATGCGGTCCGTCGTTATGGCATGCACGGTACCAGCCATTTCTATGTGGCGGATCAGGCTGCGAAGTTGCTGGACAAGCCGCTGGAAGAGACCAACGTCATCACTGCCCACCTGGGTAACGGTGCCTCGGTGTGTGCGGTGAAGAACGGCAAGAGCATGGACACCAGCATGGGGATGACCCCGCTGGAAGGTCTGATGATGGGTACCCGTTGCGGTAACGTGGATCCGTCGATTGTCTTCTTCCTGGTGGATGAGCTGGGTTACTCGCTGGAAGAGGCCCGTGATCTGCTGAACAAGCGTTCCGGCCTGCTCGGCGTTTCCGGTACTACCAGCGATTTCCGTGGTATCACCCAGGGTATGGAAGAGGGCGACGAGTGCAGCCGTTTGGCGTTTGAGATGTTCTGCTATCGTCTGGCCAAGTTCATCGCCTCCTACTATGTGACGCTGGGCCGTGTCGACGCCCTGGTGTTCACCGGTGGTATCGGCGAGAACTCGCTGGTGATGCGTAGCCGCGTGCTGGAACTGCTGGCACCGTTCGGCTATGTGGAAGATGCTGCAGCCGACGAGAAGGCACGCTTCGGTAATGGTGGCCTGATCACCAAGTCCGAATCGGCCAAGGCGTTCGTGATTCCGACCAACGAAGAGCTGGTGATTGCCCGCGGCGCGGCTGCTTTCGCCAAGTAATCCACTCGTTGCGTTGAAAACCCGCCATCACTGGCGGGTTTTTTTTGCCTGCGTTGAGGTGGGGTGGCGTACAGTAGGCAAATTCGGCGCCAGACTCGTCGATGGCTGGAGCGCTGTGGCGGGCTTCGGTTATGATGGCGGCTGAATTCAACAACAATACAAAACAAGCAGGGGTAAGCTATGCAGGTTCTGGTTACAGGTGGTGCCGGGTACATTGGCAGCCATACCGTGGTCGCACTGCTCGAGGCAGGGCACAACGTCATTATTGTTGATAATTTCTGCAATTCGCATCCGGTGGTGCTGGAGCGGATTGCCACCATCGCTGGCCGTGCGCCGGTGTTCTACGAGCTGGACGTACGTGACGGTGACGCGCTGGACAAGGTGTTTGCCACCCACACCATCGATGCGGTGATCCACTTTGCCGGTTTGAAGGCGGTCGGCGAGTCGTGCCGTATTCCGCTGACCTACTACCAGAACAACATTGCCGCTACCCTGACACTGTGCGAAGCCATGGCGCGTGCCGGTGTATTCAACCTGGTGTTCAGCTCCTCCGCCACCGTGTATGGCGATCCGCATGCGGTGCCGATCCGTGAGGACTTCCCGCTGTCTGCCACCAATCCGTATGGCCGTTCCAAGCTGATGGTCGAAGACATTCTGCGCGATCTGGCCAAGTCCGATGCGCGCTGGGGCATTGTGCTGCTGCGCTACTTCAATCCGGTTGGCGCCCATGCATCGGGCCTGATTGGCGAGGATCCGAACGGCATCCCAAACAATCTGCTGCCATTTATTGCCCAGGTGGCGGTGGGTCGCCTGCCGGAGTTGTCCGTATTTGGTGACGACTATCCGACACCGGATGGTACCGGGGTGCGTGATTACATCCATGTGGTCGATCTGGCCGATGGCCACCTCAAGGCGCTGGCGCGTATTGTCAGCGATCGCGGCATCTTTACCTACAATCTGGGTACCGGTCAGGGCTATTCGGTGCTGGATATGGTCAAGGCGTTCGAGGCTGCATCCGGGCGTAAGATTGCCTACCGTATCGCGCCGCGCCGTCCGGGCGATATCGCCGAGTGCTGGTCGGAGCCGACGCTGGCCAAGGCTGAACTGGGCTGGGAGGCCAAACTGGGGCTGGCGCAGATGATGCGTGATAGCTGGCACTGGCAGTCGACCAATCCGCAAGGTTACAAGGCGGATTAACCGGCTGGCAGTCGATGTTGCCAGACGGATGGCGGATGCAGTGCGGAGATGAATCGGGTACTATAGGCCACCCTCGCGGCGGCTTGCCGACCCGATAATAAATATCCAGAACAACAAAAAGCAGTGAGCTGTTATCGTTATGATGACCTATTTCCTGTCGTTCTTCGTGTTGTCCTTCGTGATGACCGGCATTGCACGTCGGTTTGCGTTGTGGCGACATGCGACAAGCATCCCCGAGTTCCGGCATCATCATCTTGAGCCGGTGCCGCGTGGGGGTGGTATTGCGCTGGTGCTGGTCATGATTGCCTTGAACATGATCATGTACCGCTATCGGCTGATTGATATCGCCACCACCCGCAGTCTGTGCTTCTCCGGCATATTCCTGCTGATCGGCTGCCTGGTGCACGATCTGCACCCGTTGCCTCGTTGGGGGCGCCTGCTGCTACAAGCCGGTGCTGCCACCCTGGCGATGGTCTGGTTCAGCCGTGATCTCATTGTCATCATTCTCGATGGCTACTGGTATCTGTCCGGCTGGTGGATGCCCGTGCTGGTGCTCTGGCTGCTCGGTGCCATCAAGTTGAACAACGTAATGAACCAGGTGGATGGCATGGTGGCCAGCCAGGCGTTCAGCATGATGTTCGCCTCGGCCTGCCTGCTGGCCATCTCCGGTGAACTGGCCTGGTCGGTGCCATTGGTGTTGGTTTGTGCTCCGATTCTGGGGTTCCTGGCCTGGAACTGGCCGCCCGCACGTATCAACATGGGGCGTACCGGCAGCAGCTTCCTCGGTCTGTTTATTAACCTGATGGGGATGCATCTGGCGGGGGATACCTCGATCAACCCTTGGGTGTGGATCATCCTGATGTCGGTGTTCTGCAGTGATGTGGTGACCACCTTGCTATATCGCTTGGTGACCGGTCAGCAGTGGCGGCCATCTCGGCATAAGCTGCATACCTACCAACTGTTGGCGCGGGAATGGGATAGCCACTTCCTGGTGACCCTATTGCTGTGCGCCCTGAACTGGGTGTGGCTATTCCCACTGGCTTGGCTGGCGATGGATTTCGAGCGTTACGGCCTGTTTATCTGGCTGGTGGCGATGTTGCCGCTGGTGGCCGGGAATCTGTATGTCCAGTGGCGTCATCGCGAAGAAGAGCCGGATCATCACGCCTCGATGTCGCTATAACCGTCTTGGTCACGTGCTCACCCGCCGTGACCAACGCTGGCGAAGATACCAACAAAAAGGGCACCTTGCGGTGCCCTTTTTGATCTGTAGGCGGTCGGGTGTCGGCGCCGCCAGTTAGCGGGTCACGGTCTTCACGCCATCCGGGGTGCCGACCAACAGGATGTCTGCGCCACGACGGGCAAACAGGCCATTTGTGACCACACCGACGATGTTGTTGATGGTCTGTTCCAGACCTTGGGCATCGGTGATCTGCAAGCCATGCACATCCAGGATATGGTTGCCATTGTCAGTTACCACACCTTCACGATAGACCGGGTTACCACCCAAGGCGCGCAGTTCACGGGCCACATATTCGCGCGCCATCGGGATCACCTCAACCGGCAGCGGGAACTTGCCCATCACATCGACCTGCTTGCTCTGATCGGCGATACAGATAAAGCGTTTGGCCACCGCAGAGACAATCTTCTCGCGAGTCAGCGCTGCGCCACCGCCCTTGATCATCTCCATCTGTGGGTTGATCTCATCTGCACCATCGACGTAGATATCGAACTGTTCGACCGTGTTTAGATCCAACACGTTAATCCCCAGCGCTTTCAGGCGGGCCGTCGAGGCCTCAGAGCTGGACACGGCGGCCTTGATGCGATCCTTCACGCCGGCCAGGGCATCAATGAAAAAGTTGACCGTCGAGCCGGTGCCCACCCCGATGATGGTATCCGGTTCGATGTATGCTACGGCGGCTGTTCCGACAGCCTTTTTCAGTTCATCCTGCGTCACCTGATCTCTCCTGCTGTGTCCTGCATGGTTAAAGCTGGCGCAGAGTATACCTGCAAAGCCGGGATTGCGCAGTCTCTAAACCGGCCAGTGCCAGCGTCGTGCAGGGGTGATGACTTCTGGCAGGGGGACATCCCAGGCTTCGGTCGGGATGTGCTCCACGCGCTGACAATCATGTGCCAGACCAATCGGGTAGGGACCAAGACGATGGTGATGCCAGCCGGCCAGGGTGCGATCATAGAAGCCGCCGCCCATACCCAAGCGATTACCCAGGGCATCAAAGGCAACCAGCGGGGTGAACAGCACATCAATCGCCGATTTGCTGATGATCGCCCGGCAGTCGAGTTGTGGCTCGGCAATGCCAAAGCGGTTGCTGGTCATCGGTGTGGTCGGGGTAAAGTCGAGAAACAGCAGATGGCCTTCACTGAACGGATGCAACACTGGCAGACAGACTTGGATCTGCTGCTGCCAGCACCATTCAATGGCGGCACGGGTGTCGAGCTCACCATCATTGGCCAGATACAGGGCGACGCGTCGGGCGCGTTGTATCAAGGGATGGTGCTGGAATTGCTCAACCAGCTGCAGCGCGGCACCACTTTGCGTGGTGGCCGGCAATTGCCGCCGCAGGTCGCGAACCTGCTGACGTAAGGCTTGGCGGCTGGAGAGCATGGTGTCGGTAGACAAGGTAGTAGGGAACCCCGGTGGTGCCGTTGCGGGCGGCAGCCCTTGAACCCAAAAGGTTCAAGGCGGAAACCTGGAATCCGACCGCAGGCTTCTCGGTACGGGCCGAGCTTGCACAATAGCCGGAAGGCGATTTCCTATAGTAAACATATCGGCTCAGGGACATTCGCCCACTGACGCGCACCCCAGGGAAAATCGGTAATTCTTTACTGACGCAGCAGTCTGCCCTGTTCCTGCAGTGCCTCTTCAATCGTGGTCTGCAGCATTCTGATGCGTTGATCCATAGTTTCAGAATATTGGCGGTTCTTGTTTTTTTCAAGGGAGAGCTCATGACAAAAGCTCAACGCCGCCATCACCGCTAACTGCTCATTGTTGCTGCTGCGGGATTTCTGACGCATCTGGGTCAGCACATCATTCAGTTCGGCCGCAGCCGCACGCAGAGCCGCGCTTTGGCCGACCTGGCAAGAAAGCTTGTAGACACGCCCCATGATATTGATTTCTACGCCTTCAACTCCGGTGGTCATGTGGTCCTCAGTCTTGCAATGGTTTCTTCTGCGGTGAGTGCTTGGGCCAGTTTTGGCAAGGCCGACTATATAGCGCAGATCCGCAACTTTCAAGGCTTGGCTGGCCGCCGGTTGCCGCCAATGTTAGGATCGTTGTCTTTACGCACATTAACTGTTGTTTTCTTGTCCAGGAGGACCCACGCCATGCCGCAGAACCTGTTTGAACGTTATGATGAGGCGGCTGATTTACTCTCCGCTCAGGACGTGATGGCAACGCCGGCCGAGTTGCACGGTGTGCTATGCGGCCTGTTATGTGGCGGTGCCCCTTATCAGGGGAATGGCTGGTTGCAGGCCTTCAATGAGCTGGTTAATGATGGCCAGCCGTTGCCGGCCTCGGTCAGTAGCTGGTTGCGCGAAGTGGGGGATGCCAGCTGGCAAGGGCTGGAAGGGGATGCCGGTCTGACACTGTTATTGCCTACCGAAGAGACGTCGTTGGAAGAGCGCCTGCTGGCAGTGGCCGACTGGGCACAGGCCTTCCTAGCCGGGTTTGCCGTGATGCAACGCAAGTTGGATACCCTGTCCGACGACCTGCAGGAGATACTGGCCGATATGGGTGAAATCACTCGTCTCGAACAGACCCTGGAGGAGGAAGAGGGGGGCGGCAGCGAGGCGGATTTTATGGTCATCTACGAACACCTGAAACTGGGTGCCATCATGGCGTTCGAAGAGTGCGGGGCGACAGAGGATGGCTCGCCAGCACCGGCGACCCTGCACTGAGTCTGAAATCCTTCCGCGGTGATGCGCTTGGCGGGCCGCCGCAATAACCGTTGGCATGGAGTAAAAGGGGGACCGATGCATCACGCATCGCAGGTTGATCTGATCATCCTCGGCGGTGGCATGACCGGTGCCACCCTGGCGTTAGCACTGGCGCAGATGACGCAACGTCTGGGGCGCCCTGCCCAGGTGTTATTGTTGGATAACCAGCGCCCGACCACGGTACAGCACCCTGGTTTTGACCGCCGCGCGATCGCCCTGTCGTTGGGCAGTGAGCGCGCACTGCAGGCGTGGGGGCTGTGGCCAGCCTTCGCATCAGCCAGTAGTGCGATTCGTCAGGTGCATGTTAGTGATCGGGGCCATTTTGGCCAGACGATCATCACTGCTTCCGATTATGATCTGCCGGCCTTGGGGCGGGTTGTCGAACTGTTTCCGGTTGGCCAGCGCCTGATGCAGCAGATTGCACAGACCGCCACCATTACCTATTTGGCACCTGTGGTGGTGACCGCTATCGACAATGGGGCTGATGCAGTACAGGTGACCCTCGATGATGGGCGTTGTTTTCAGGCGGCACAGTTGGTGCTGGCCGATGGTGGTCACTCGGGCTGGCCGCAGCAACTCGGTTTCTCTTATCAATCCCATGATTTCGGCACGGCTGCGCTGATCACCCATCTTCAGTGTACGCAGACGCCGCCGGGTATGGCCTGGGAGCGGTTCACGGAACATGGCCCGCTGGCGTTATTGCCACTGGGCGATAACCAATTGACGCTGGTGTGGAGTTTGCCGCCAGAGGCTGCGCAACGGTTGCAGTCTCTGGATGAACCGGCCTTTTTACGCGCATTGCAACAGGCTTTCGGCTATCGGGCCGGACGGTTCCGGCAGAGTGGGCCGCGCGAGGTTTATCCACTGGTGATGCGCAAGGCCAGCGAACGCTGGCTTGGTCGCACTCTGTTACTGGGCAATGCGGCGCAACTGCTGCATCCAGTTGCCGGACAGGGATTTAACCTGGCGATGCGCGATATCCAGACGTTGCTGGCGGGGTGGTGTGATATCTGGCCGGCTGGCGGTGATCCGGGGGCGGCCGCCATGATGCAGCGCTATGCCGCGGCGCGTGTCGCCGATGTGGACTCAACCTTGTGGTTGACCCATTCATTGGCCAGCCTGTTTGCCAGCGATGCCAGCCCGTTAATGCTGGCGCGCAATATCGGACTGCATCTATTGAACCATCTGCCGGCAGGGCGTGTCCCTCTGGCCAGGCAATTGATGGGATTAACCACGGCCAGCGCCGAACAGGGCAGGAGTGAATAACAGATGAAGCGGACGGATGTGGTGATCGTCGGCGGCGGCATGGTCGGGTTGACCCTGGCGCTGGGGCTTAGTCAGCAGGGTTTTCAGGTGCAGGTCATTGAGCAGCAGGCTGGTGAGCCGGATGCGTTGCCGCCGGTGATCCCCTCTGCCCGGGTCAGTGCTTTGCATCTGGCCTCCCGACGACTGTTAACCCATCTCGGGGTTTGGTCCCGCTTGGCGCGGCAAACTCCGTTTACCGACATGCAGGTGTGGGAGCGCGATGGGCATGGCCGGTTACAGTGGTCGGCGGCGGCGTTGATGCAGACTGAGATGGGCCACATTGTCGAAAACGAGGTATTGGTTCGAGCCTTGCTGGACGCCCTGTCCGAGACCCGTGTTGAGATCCGCCGCGGTGTCACCGTCCAGTCGTTACAGGCGGATGATGAAGGGGTCTCGCTGCTGCTCGACGACGGCACCTTCTGCCGGGCTGCGCTGCTGGTCGCTGCCGATGGGGCGCACTCTCCCGTACGTCGTCTGCTGGATACCCCGATGCTGGCCTGGGACTATGGCCATACCGCCGTGGTGGCGACATTGCGTATGGCGACGCCGCATCAACAGTGTGCCCGTCAGTTGTTTACGCCGGCGGGACCCTTGGCGCTGTTGCCGCTGTCTGATCCGCATTGGTGCTCGCTGGTGTGGTCGTTGCCGCCAGACGAGGCAGCAGCCCGTATGGCGCTGGACGACCAGGCCTTTGCCAAGGCTGTCGCGGTGGCGAGTGACCACTCACTGGGGCTCTGCGAGGTATTGGGGCCGCGGCAGGCGATTCCGTTACGCGCGCGGTTTGCCCGACAGCTGATTCAGCAGCGCTGCATCCTGATGGGCGATGCCGCGCATACCATTCATCCGCTTGCAGGGCAGGGGGTCAATCTCGGGCTGATGGATGTGGCGGCGCTGATGGATATTCTGTATCAGCATCGTCATGACGCGCCGTGGCCGACGCTGCATTTTCTTGACCGTTACGTGCGTTGGCGCAAGAGCGAGGCGGCGCATATGTTGGCCGCGATGGAGGGCATCAAGCAGTTGTTTGCCCTGCCTGGCCCGCTCGCAGCCTTGGTGCGTCAGCAGGGCATGCAGTGTCTGAATCAGGCGCCCTGGCTGACCCGTGGCCTGTTGCGACAAGCCATGGGGCTGGCGGGCGATCTGCCGGGTTGGTTGCGTGAGGTTGAGTTGTAAGCGGGCGAGTTTAGCGATCAGGATAGGGCTGCAATAGATCCGGGACATGCAGTAACTGGCTGAGCAGATCGCACTCGCCGACCGGGGGCATCAGCAGATGCCCCTGCAGCCAGTCACACCCTTGCGCGAGCAGCATGTCAGCCTGCTCTCTGCTCTGTACCCCCTCACTGATCACGCGGCGGTTCATCGCGCGGCCCATCTGGATAATCGAGCCAATCATCTGCCGATCAATCGGGCTGTCGAGCATGCCGAGCGTAAATTGGCCGTCGAGTTTGATGTAGTCGAGCGGCAACTGACTGATGTAGGTCAGCGCAGAATAGCCGGTACCGAAATCATCCAGTGCCAGCCGATAGCCGGCCTCGCGTAGCTGCAGCATCCGCTCCAATGCCTGGGTATAGTCAAGACGGACCGCCTGCTCATTCACTTCGAGGACGACCCGCGAGGGGATGATGTGATAAGCCAGCGTCAGTTTATCCAGCAGTGCAGGCAGTTCCGGGTCCAGTAATTGGAAGCCACTCAGATTGATGCTTATCTGCAGGCCACTGCTCCCGGCGCTGTCCAGTTGGCGGAGCTGTTGCAAAGCGTGCTCCAGCACCCAACGGCTGAATTTACGCCCGAGTGGGCTCTTGTCCAGGATCGGCACAAAGGACTCCGGCTTCAGCAGCCCCTCCATCGGCAATTGCCAGCGCGCCAGTGCTTCCAACATGACCCAGCGTTGCTCACCCACCGCCCGCACCGGTTGGTATTGCAGGAATATCTCACCGTTCTGCAGTGCGGTGGTCAGATGTTGTTCGATAAATTGCTGGCGGGCTGAATGTTGCTGTAATTGATGGGTAAACAGCTGATAACAGCGTTCGCCATGTGGCTCCACAGCGTTGAGGGCCAATTCCGCCTGGTGCAACAACTCTCCGGCTTCGGTGTCATGACGGCTGATCTGCACGATGCCGGCCGCAAAGTGCAGCGACGGCGGATAATTGCCAAGACGGATCGCGTGATCAAGACGGGATTGCAGTTTTTGCATGATCAGATGGATCAGTTCGCGATCAGCCAGGCGGGTGAGCAGAATGGCAAAAATGCGGTGTTGCATATAACACAACAGATCGGCATCGCGCACGGATTGACGCAGGATATCGGCCATCTGTTGCAGCTGGCGACTGGTCTCGTCATCCGCCACACGATGTTGTCGGGTATCACGGACTTCGAGCAGGACCAGCGCCATCTCTTCCGGGTGACGCTGCAAGGTGGCCAGATGGCGACGGACCTCAAACAGGAAACAGTCTCGATTGGGTAGGCCGGTCAGCGGGTCGTGCAAGGGGCGTAGCTCAAGTTGCCGACGTTGTTGCTCAATCCGTTGTTGCTGATCGGCCAGGCAATGGCCCAGTTGCGCCAGTCGGGTCTCGGCTTGATGTAGTTCATCTCGCCCGGGCGTGAGGGCGGCTGCCGGATGCAGTGACAATTGCATGATATGCCAGCAGTGCTGGCGCAAGCGGTAGATCAGGTGACATAGCCAGAGGGTCAGGATGATCACGCCAGCCAAGATTATCCAGGCTTGCGGGGAGGGCTCCTGCCAGAGGCTAGCGGTCAACATGATTCCGAGGACGCACAGGGCCAGAATCAGTTGCAGGCGCAGGGAGAGATGATGGGAGAACCTGGACACAGGGCATTCGCTCGCTATCAGGGACCGGCTACCAGACGACGATGTAGCACATTAATGCACCTAACATGAATGCAATGCTGGCGGTCGGCAAGCAACATGATCTGATTTTTATGCGCGGATCGCGGATTTCCGCACGAATCCGTTTTCAATCAGAAGTGCTACCTGCCGCAAGAATTGTCGATGCGGTTTTTTCTTCATCATCAGGCTGTGACTACACTGCAAGTGACGGAGGATCGCAGATCCTGATCTGCGCGACCTGACCGTTGGACTGCTCTGACAACGAGGAGCTTGTATGCATCACATCCCCAGCGAATTGCACTACACGTCCACCCATGAATGGGTGCGATTGGAAGATAACAACGAGGTGGTTATCGGGATCACCCACCATGCACAGCGCCTGTTGCGCGACATGGTGTTTGTCGAATTGCCCGAGGTGGGTCGGGTGCTGATTGAGGGGGACGATGCGGCAGTCGTGGAGTCGGTCAAGGCAGCGACCGATGTATTTTCACCGGTGTCTGGTGAGATTTTGGCGGTCAACGAAGAGCTGGAAGCGACCCCGGAACAGATTAATGATGACCCGTACGGCGCTGGCTGGTTATTCCGTCTCAGAATGACGGAGCCTGACCAACTGGATGGCCTGATGGCTGCAGATGAGTATATAGAGCTGGTGCGCAACGAGCTGGCACAGGAACAGTAAATAGCGACTAAACAGCTGGTATGGCCACATGTAAAACGTTTGCGCATTGATTTTTATGTGTTAACGTAACGTCATTCTTGAGGGCCGATGTCTTCTTGAACATGCGATCGTGTATCGCGATTCCGTAGCACTATTCTTCGCCCGGGACTTGTCCCGGGCGTTTTTTTATCTGTGGTTAAGGTGTTCGCATGCAGCCAGCGCATAGGATCCGCGATGGAAGGAAAGTCGCCGATCAAAGCACCGTGAACGGGGCTTGATACCGTTCTGGATCAGCCGGGATAGTTACCAATATGCGGACGTCGACTCGGGCCAGTGAGTTGGATATCGACCGGATTAAACGCCTTGATCGCCTCGAAGCAGAAATCTCCCACCGCCTGGTGCAAGGTCGCCGGGGTATGGTTGGTGATCAGGATGACACTGCGCGACAGGTTACGTCGCCGGCGCAGCAGGTGGCCGAGGAAGCTGGACTGGCTCTCCTGCAAGCGTGCCTTATTGGCGCCGATCTCGTCGATGATCAGCAGATCAACCTCTTCCAACGCGCGGCGGTACTGATTGCGAGCATCCTGATCCTCAATCACGCCGAAGAACAACCGGTCAATGATTGACACCCATTGTTGGAAGATCACCGATTTCTGGTGCCGGGCGATCAGCTCGTGGGCAATCGCGCCTGCGAGGGTTGATTTGCCGGTGCCATAGCCGCCATAGATCAAGACACAACTGCCGCCGTTGGCCGCCCAGTGTTCAAAGCCGCTGATAAAGTACTGCGCGGTCTGAATGGCGTGGCCGAGTACCGGGTCCTGATGATCCATGCGCTCAAACAACCACTCAGGGTTGAGGTCGGCCTGGGCAATCAGTTTCTCTACCCGTTCCTGGCGAGCCTGCTGTTGCAGTTGGCGGACATCGCGGTTGGCCAAGCGGTCGTACTCCTTGCGCAGGTCAGCGTACTCCGGCATCGGGGTATTCTGGCGCTGATGCTGACCGCGGATCTGCTGTAGGCGCTGCAACAGATGGTTGACCTGTTGACGTGCGACCGGATCGGATTCGCGGTGATGCGGTTTGACCTGCTGATCGGCCTGTCCCGGTTCGGGCAAGGCGTTATCGGACTGCTTCATCCTGTTCTCCAAGGGTATCCTGGGCGCCCAGACGACGGGCCTCTTCCATCATTTGTAATGCGCGATCACTCGGGCGGGTCGATACGGGTTCCGGCTGACTGACCTGCTGAAAACCATTCACCACCAAGGGGGCACGTGGCGCGCGCGCATAACGACGCGCCTTGAGCGCTTTAATCAGTTTGAGCATCCACTGATGCTCGGTGGCGAAGGTCTCCGGACGACCCAGCCAATAGGCGATAAATTCACCCAGCTCTTCGTCGTCCACCTGGCAGTCCAGCAGACCACACAGGCGTCCTAATTCGGTAAAGCCGCTGCCGGGCCGCCAGGCGGCATACATGGCGAATGCCGGTTGCGCCAGCGGGACAACCGGTGAGCGACTGAGTGGTAGCGCGGCCTGGCGTCCGTGATAGTGCGGCCCGGGATGGGGCGCCGGGAGCAACTGGAGCAGACCGGCCTCTTGCAACTCATCCAACAAATGGGTGAGTTGCGTGGCATTGACCTGATAGCTGAAGCCATTATCGGCTTGCGCGTCCTCAACCGCCAGCGCGCGTCCCAATTCGGGATAGTTGAGCCAGACGTACCCTTGCTCATCGGCCTGCCGGCGCAGCTGCAGGTAATACAGGCTGCGGGCCGGGTGGCTGAGCGTGGGGCGGTTCAGCTGCAGGAGTTCGCCAGGCGTCATGCTACGCGGATGCTCATCGGTTGATCTCAAAGATATGGCATTATCCTGTCAATCTGCAGTAACGCCAACCCTTTCCCTGCCCGGCATGTGGTTTGCGTTGTGATGTGGCGCAGGGATGACACAAAACTGCACCGATGTGGCCGTGGGTGCTTTTGTTCTCTCCATTCCGCGACTACGCTCAAAGGGAAGCACGCCGCAGGTTGGCGGGGATATGACGGTGATGGATACGACGCAAAAGAAGATTCTGGTGATTGAGGACGAGCCGGTGTTTCGTACGACACTGGCGGCCTTTTTACAGCGTCGTAACCATCTGGTTTATCAGGCAGAAAATGGCCAGCAAGGGCTGGCTGCGATGGCGGTGTTTCAACCGGATCTGGTGTTGTGTGATCTGAAAATGCCGGGCATGGATGGCCATCAGGTGATCCAGTGCATCAGTCGTCGTTTTCCAGACAAGCCGATCATCGTGATTTCCGGACAGGCCAATCTGGAAGATGTCTCGCGTGCCTTGCGTGCCGGGGCGCAAGACTATCTGCTCAAGCCGATCACCCACTGGCAGGCCCTGGACCATGCGATCCGTGATGTATTGAGTCATACCGCGCTGGCACAACGACAACTCGGTGAGTTGAACGAGCACCTCAAGACGCTGCAGAAAGATGACCTGGCCTCTACACAATTGTTGCAGGCCATGGCGCCCCCCAGTGAGCAAACACTCGCCTCCTGGCATACCCGTTATCAGACCAGTAGCCCCTTGCTGATCCCCGAGTTCATGCTGTTGGATGGCCAGTTGTTGTTGGTGGTGATGGAGTTGTCGTTCAGCGGGACGGAGGCAGCCTTTGTTGGCGCGACCATCCGTTTTCTGCTCAATGGTCCCTATCGACAATACCAGCAAGGGGAGAGCCGTCTGCTGGCGTCGCCGGGGAGTATTCTTGAATATCTGAACTGGAATCTGTACGAGTCAGGGCTCGGCGCGCTGGTGAATATGGCGGTGATCCTGTTTTCTGCCGATGATGAGCAGGTGCGCTTTGCCAATGCGGGGTTGCAGGCGCCGGCCTGGTTGCAGCATGCCAACGGTTTGCCGCTGGGGATGATGCGGCAAAGTGGCTATCCCACCGTGCAGCGGGTGTTGCGCAAACCCTGCCATCTACAGTTCACCAGTGATAGCGGGGCGGCGCTGACCATCGATGTCACACAGTAAGCAATCAACGATCTGTTGATAATGTCTCGTCCGGGCTGACCGCGCTGGTGGGGGATTGTGGTGCCAGCAGGGCGGCAAAGCGCGTGTTGGCCACCGCTGTCATCACTTGGCGCCAGGCCTGCTCTGACTCACCGCCGAGTTCAGCAAAGACGCTGGCCACCAGATCACGCTGGCTGCCGGACAGTCGCTCTTCAAACGCCAGTCCTGTTTCACTCAACCGCAATCGCTTGATGCGGCGATCACTGCTGTCCGGCGTCGCCAGGATCAGGCCGCGGCTGGTGAGTTCACGCAGTGGTGTATTCAATGATTGGCGGGTGACGCCAAGAATGCGCAGCAGGGCATTCACGCTCAGATCCGGATGGCGGCCGACAAAGTAGAGGATACGGTGATGCACACGTTGCATCCCCAACTCCGCCAGGACCTCATCAGGTCCCAGGGTGAAGGCGCGAAAGGCAAAGTGGAACAACTCCAGTGCCGTGTTCAGATCCGCCGTTGAGGGCAGTGTTTTCATATCCATATTGACTTGTCGGGTTAGGCTGGCAAGATAGGTCAACTTTACTGACATAATTACTGACCCGACGCATGAATGCAATGCCGCATGCATGTAATGTACGGGCGGTACGCCGCACATCGACAGGAGGTCAGCATGTTTGCCGAGCGGATCCAGCACCTTACCTCATCCATCATTCGCGAGATTCTGGCAGCCGCCCAGCAGCCCGGGGTGATTTCCTTTGCTGGTGGCTTGCCCGCTGCTGGCAGCTTCCCTGAACCAGACTGGTCTGTGCTGCCACCTAGCGTGCGTCAATACGGGATGAGTGAGGGCGAGCCGGAGCTGCGCGAAGCGATTGCCGCCGAAGCCCGTGGCAAGGGCATCCCGTGTGATGCCAGCCAGGTGCTGATCCTGTCCGGGTCGCAGCAGGGGCTGGATCTGGTCTCCAAGCTGTTTATCGATCCGCACAGCAGTGTGCTGGTCGAGTCGCCGACCTATCTGGCGGCGCTGCAGAGCTTCCACCTGTTCCAGGCACAGTGCCAGGGGGTCAGCCTGACCGCTGACGGTCTGGAGTTGACCAAAATGGTCGAGCAGATTACTGCCCATCAGCCACGCTTTGCCTATCTGATCCCGAGCTTCCAGAATCCGTCCGGGACCTGCTACAGCGTCGCCGCCCGTCAGGGTGTGGCCGAAATCCTCGACCGCTACAACTTGCCGTTGCTCGAAGACGAGCCGTATTGCGAGCTGGACTATGACGGTGTGACCAAACCGCCAATTTGCTCGCTGATGAAGTCCGCGCCGTGGGTCTATCAGGGCAGCTTCTCCAAGATCCTGATGCCAGGATTGCGCGTCGGTTATCTGATTGCCCACCCGGATCTGATCACTCCGCTGGTGCGCCTGAAGCAGGCGGCGGATCTGCATACCAACCGTCCGGGCCAGTGGCTGGCACTGGATTACATGCGCTCGCCGGACAAGCCGCAGCGCTTGGCGCGTCTGCAATCCTTCTATCGTGAACGTCGTGATGCCTTTGCCGCGGCGCTGGAGAGTGAGTTCTCTGATCTGGCCGACTGGCAGGTGCCGTCCGGTGGCCTGTTCTTCTGGCTGAAGCTGCGCAAGGTGCAGGATACCCGTCCGTTGCTCAAGCCGGCCCTGGCGGCAGGCGTGGCGTTTATGCCGGGCGAGGCGTTCTTTGCCGAGGAGAATCCGCCGATCGGTTATCTGCGTCTGAACTTCAGCCATGCCGAGCCGGAGCTGATGGTCGAAGGGTTGCGCCGTCTGCGCCAGGTGATTGAAACCGCGGCCAAGGGCTCGCAAGCCGAGATGTAATCAGGCGGCGGATGCCCATCGTTCGCCATCGCTAGTAAAAGGCCGGGTAGATTACTCGGCCTTTTCTTTGAACTCGCACAAGTCCTCAATCAGACAGGCACCACAGCGCGGCTTGCGTGCGACGCAGGTATAGCGTCCATGCAGGATCAACCAGTGGTGTACATGCAACTTGAATTCGTCCGGCACCACCTGCAACAACTGCTGTTCGACCACATCGACATTCTTGCCCGGGGCCAAGCCGGTGCGATTGGCAACGCGGAAGATATGGGTATCCACGGCAATCGTTGGCCAGCCAAAAGCCACGTTCAACACTACGTTAGCGGTTTTGCGGCCGACACCGGGCAGGGCCTCCAGCGCCGCGCGATCGGCGGGCACCTGCCCCTGGTGATGCTCGAGCAACATCGCGCAGAGTTTGGCGATGTTTTCGGCCTTGGTGTTAAACAGGCCGATGGTGCGGATATAGGGTTTGATGCCGTCGGCGCCAAGCGCCAGCAAGGCTTGCGGTGTATTGGCCACCGGGAAGAGCTTGGCGGTGGCCTTGTTGACGCTGACATCGGTGGCTTGTGCCGACAGCAGGACCGCGACCAGCAGCTCGAAGGGCGAGCTGTATTCGAGTTCTGAACGGGGTGCCGGGTCAGCAGCACGCAGCCGTGACAGGATCTGGTAGCGGGTCTCCGGCGTCATGCGCTCACAGCTCCGTCATGCTGGCACGCGGCAGCACCATCACCGGCGTGGCCTTTCGACGTGCCAGCAAGCCGTTGATGACATTTTTCAGCGCAATCAACATGCCCAACACCATAAATCCGCCCGGTGGCAGGATGGCGAGCAGGAAGCCGCTGTCACCGCTCATCACCTGGATGCGCATTCCGGCGGCCCATGGGCCGAGCAGGGCATCGGCACCGGCAAACAGGGTACCTTGACCGAGAATCTCGCGAATGCCGCCCAGCACCACCAACACGGCGGTAAAGCCTAGCCCCATCATCAGGCCGTCGAACGCCGAGATCAGGGCCGGATTGCGGTTGGCAAAGGCCTCCAGCCGGCCGACCAACAGACAGTTGGTGACGATCAGGGCGATAAAGATCCCCAGCGACTGGTAGAGGCCGTAGAGATAGGCGTTCATCAGCTGTTCGACACAGGTGACGAAGCTGGCGATGATCAGTACATAGATCGGGATGCGGATCTCGTTGGGGATCCACTGGCGCACCATCGCCACCACCAGGTTGGAGAGCAGCATGACCACTGTGGTGGCCAAACCGAGGCCCAGTGCATTGGCTGCGGTGGTGGTGACTGCCATGGTCGGGCACATACCGAGAATTTGTACCAAGGCCGGATTGTTCTTCCACAACCCGTCTTTCATCACCTGGGTCCAGGCTGACATGGACATGAGAACCTCCTGTTACGGTTCGCCGGCCGGGCAGGCGGGGGCCTGCTCGATCAGTTCAGGGTGCTGTTGCAGCATCAGCAGGACGGCACGTACCCCCTTGACCACAGCGCGCGGGGTAATGGTTGCGCCTGTGAACGAGTCATACATACCGCCATCCTTGCGCACTGCCCAGCGGTTATCGTCCGCGCCTTGCAGATGCTGGCCGGTAAAGCGATCAATCCAGTTGGACTTGCTGCGTTCAATTTTATCACCGAGGCCCGGGGTCTCGTGGTGTTCCAACACCTGAACCCGGGTGACGGTGCCTTGCTTGTCGACCGCGGTGAGCAGATGGATCGCCCCCGAGTAGCCGCCCGGTGCCATCGAATCGACCACATAGCCGGTTGGCACGCCGTTGTGGCGGCCGACATAGACTGCATGCGGCTTGTTGTCACCGAGATAGCCGCTGCTGGTGACCAGCACACAGCTCTGCGCCAGGTTATTGTCATAGCTACCGGCCGGCAGCATCTCGCCCAGGGTGCGTTGTAACTGTTGCTCGGCCTGGCGGGCAATCTGGTCACGGGTAAAGTAGTCGGTGACCACAATCAGTGCGGTACAGACCACGGCAAACAGGGCCAGACGCGGGCCGTTACGCCGCAGCATGCTGGCCATCCCTTCGGTGCTGGCCCCTGACGGGGCGGAAGGATGCGAATGATTCATCGTGTTGATTGTCCATAAATCCGCGGGCGGCTGTAGCTATCGATCAGCGGCACCAGAATGTTGACCAGCAGTACCGAGAAGGCGACCGCATCGGGATAGCCGCCGAAAGCGCGGATGATAAACACCAGCAGGCCGATCAGGGCGCCATAAATCAGCCGGCCGCGCGGCGTGGTCGACGCGGTGACCGGATCGGTGGCAATAAAGAACGCCCCAAGCATGGTGGCGCCGGAGAGCAGATGCAGGCTGGCCGGCATAAATTGTTGCGGTTGCAGGCCATGGCTGATAGCGGCACAGGCGGCCAGGGTCAGGATCATCGCGGTCGGGATCTGCCAGGCGATCACGCCGAGCAGGATCATCAGCAGCCCGCCAATCAGGAAACCGATATTGACCCACATCCAGCCGATACCGGCGGTGTCGCCAAACGGTGCCTGGTGGCGGATCACATCCACGGTACGCCCCATGCTGAGCTGGGTGCGCATGCTATCCAGCGGGGTGGCCGAGGTGATGCCGTCAATGGTATCGCGCCAGTGGCCCATATCGCGGCCGAGAATCGCCTGCACGGCACCGACAAAGTCCGGCTGGGCGTGGGCGATACCGAGCGCCGGTTGCCAGGCAGTCATATGGCCGGGGAACGACACCAGCAGCAGGACATAGGCAACCATCGCCGGATTAAACGGATTGTGGCCCAACCCACCATACAACTGCTTGGCGATGATGATGGCAAAGGCGGTGCCGAGCACCACCATCCACCACGGCGCCAGCGGCGGAAGGGAGACCGCAATCAGCGCGGCGGTGAGGACGGCACTGCTATCGCGTAGCGTACTGCCGATTGCCCGGCTGCGCAGGCGCAGGATCAAGGCTTCACAACACAGCGCGGTGGGGATGGCCAGCAACAGCTGCACCAGCACCCCGGCACCGAAGAACCAGATCTGGGCCACCAGACCGGGGATCAGGGCGATACACACCCAGCGCATCAACGCCGGGGTGCTTTTTGTACTGTGGCCGTGCGGGGCACTGGCAATGGTAAAGGCCATTGTCACATTACTCCTCTGAAGAAGACGGGGCCGAAGACGAAGATGCTGCTGTTGCAGCCTGTTGTGTCGCGGCCTGTGCCGCCTTGCGCGCCTTGGCACGGGCGACCGCAGCGGCCACGGCGGCTTGACGCGGATCGGCGGCTGGCGCGCTGGCCGATGTGTTATCTGTCGGCGCAGTGGTCAGCTGATCGTCCGCACTGTGCTCGGCTGTCGGTTCGGTGGCCTGTGCCGCCTTGCGCGCCTTGGCGCGGGCGACCGCTGCGGCCACGGCGGCTTGACGCGGATCGGCGGCCGGCGCGCTGGCCGATGTGTTATCTGTCGGCGCAGGGGTCAGCTGATCGTCCGCACTGTGCTCGGCTGCTGGCTCGGCGGCCTGTGCAGCCTTGCGCGCCTTGGCGCGGGCCAGCGCAGCGGCCACTGCCGCTTGACGTAAATCGGCCACCGGCGCTGCATCGTCGCTGCTGGCTACGGGTTCGCTGGTCGCGGCTTGCTGGCGGGCGATGGCCTGTTGCTTACGGGCCTCGCGCTGGGCGCGCAGGGTGTCCGGGCTGGCTGGTTCCTGCGAGCTGCCGCTAAGCGGCGTTTCGGCTTGCTGTGCCTGTTCGGCCTGCCGAGCCTTGACACGTGCCAAGGCTGCGGCCACCGGATCCTCTCCGCCGTTGGCCTCGGTCATCGCCGCACGGCGAGCTTGGCCGGCCTGTGCATGACGGGCTTCGCGTGCCTGGCGTTCGGTCTCCATGCGCAGTTTCTTGGCCTCGAAACGCTGCTTGGCGCGTTCGGCCTGCTCGGCCTCCAGATCCAGACGTTGCAGTTCCGCTTTCTCTTCGCGATAGTACTGCACCAGCGGGATATTGCTGGGGCAGACCCAGGCACAGGCGCCGCACTCGATACATTCATCAATATCGTACTTGCGCGCCTGGTCATGTTCGCCAGCCTTACTGTACCAGTACAGCTGTTGTGGCAGCAGGCTGACTGGACAGGCATCGGCGCATTGGCTGCAACGGATACAGCTCATCTCATCCGGCCGTTGCGGTAGCTCGTGCTGGCTCGGTGCCATCAGACAGTTGGTGATTTTGACCACCGGCACATCGGCATGCGGCAGGGTAAAGCCCATCATCGGGCCGCCCATAATGATGCGCTGGCGCGGTTCAGGTTGCAGGCCACCTTGGGCCAGCAGCCAACGCACCGAGGTGCCGAGGCGCACCCAGGCATTGCCTGGCTTGCGGAACTGTTCACCGGTCAGGGTGACCACACGGCGGATCAGGGGTTCGTCTTCCAGTACCGCCTGGCGGATGGCGAAGGTGGTGCCGACGTTGAACATCACCACCCCCAGGGTCAGCGAGCGCTTGCCGGCCGGCACCTGACGACCGGTCAGGATCTCGATCAACTGGCGGGCGGCGCCGGAGGGATACTTGGTCGGAATCACGCGCACCTGCACCTGCTCGCCGTCGACCACCGCCCGCATCGCGGCAATCGCTTCGGGCTTGTTATCCTCGATAGCAATCAGGGTCAGTCGTGGCTTGAGAATATGACGCAGCACCTCAATGCCTTCGGCAATCCGCGTCGCCTCTTCCTGCATCAGGCGATCATCACAGCTGATATAGGGCTCGCATTCGGCGCCGTTGATGATCAGCAGTTCAATCTTCTCGCGACCGGTGGCCAGCTTGACGTCCGACGGGAAGCCGGCGCCGCCCAGACCGACGATGCCCGATTCATGGATACGTCGCACCAGATCCAGCGGGGTCAGATCTTGATAATGCGGCAGCGGCGTGCGTTCGCGCCAGGTGTCGAGGCCATCCGGTTGCAGCAGGATGCAATTTTCACTCAGCCCCGATGGATGGGCTACGGTGTGCATCTCGATAGCCGTGATTACGCCGGAGGTTGGGGCGTGGATCGGCACCTGCATGCGCGACTCGGGGCGGGTCAGCGGCTGGCCGGTGAGCACATGCTGGCCGGGCTTGACGATCACCTCGGCACTCGAGCCGACATGCTGCTTGAGCGGCAGCACCATCAGTGGCGGTAGCGGGATCTCATACAGCGCTGACCGGCTGGATTCGAGCTTGTGCTCGGCGGGGTGGATCCCGCCATGGAAGGTCCACAAGCGCCCCTTGAGCACTTTTTCCATCATGCGTCCGAGGCTCATTTGATCATCCTCACCGGTATGGTTTCCAGATCCCAGTTCCAGGTATCCGGTGTCGGGGCCAGTTCAATCATTTCGATACAGTCAGTCGGGCAGGGGGCGACGCACAGCTCGCAGCCTGTGCATTCATCGCGCAGTATGGTGTGCATCTGCCGGGTCGCCCCGATGATGGCATCGACCGGACAGGCCTGGATGCACTTGGTGCAACCGATGCAGCGGTCTTCATGGATGAATGCCACCTTGGGGATCGGCGGCAGGACTGGACCGTCCTGTGGCACCTCTACCCCCATCAGGTTGGCGATGCGCTGGATGGTTTGTTCGCCCCCCGGCACACATTTGTTAATCGCGTCGCCACCGGCGATCGCTTCGGCATAGGGACGGCAGCCCGGGTAGCCGCACTGGCCACACTGGGTTTGCGGCAACAGCGCATCCAGCTGCTCCACCACCGGGTTGGCATCAACGCGAAAACGCACGGCGGCATAGCCGAGCAACAGGCCAAACAACAGTGCCAGCACGGCAAAGATGGCCACGACAATCAGAAGATGACTCATATCAGGCTTTGATCAGACCAGAGAAGCCCATGAAGGCCAGCGACAACAGGCCGGCGGTGATCATGGCAATCGAAATACCGCGGAACGGCGCCGGCACATCCGCTGCGGCCAGACGTTCGCGCAACGAGGCGAACAGGGCCAGCACCATGCTGAAACCCAGCCCGCCGCCCAGACCGTAGATCACACTCTCGATGAAATCGTGGCGCTGGGAAACATTGAGCAGCGCCAGACCGAGCACGATACAGTTAGTGGTGATCAGCGGCAGATAGATACCGAGCAGGCGGTACAGGTCCGGACTGGTCTTATGCACCACCATTTCGGTGAACTGCACCACCACCGCGATCACCAGAATGAAGGAGAGGGTGCGCAGATAGGGCACATTCAGTGGAATAAGCAGGCCATGGTCGACAATCCAGCACAGCGCCGCCGTCAGGGTCAGCACAAAGGTGGTGGCCAGGCCCATACCGGCGGCCGGCTCCAGCTTTTTGGTGACCCCCATGGTCGGGCACAGGCCCAAAAACTTGACCAGCACAAAGTTGTTGACCAAAACAGTGCTGACCAGCAGCAGAAGGTATTCGCGCATGGTAATTCGATGAACAGAACGGGTGCGATATTATCTTTGGTTAAGGAGGGGATAACAACCTTAAAAAGCGAGGTGTCATTGGGCACCTGGCGCAGCACGCAGCGGTTGGCCGGCGACTGGAGCTTACCGGTGAGTCGGGGTAGACTGCTGGCTTGATGCGGGGACCCGGTGGCGGACTATCCCTTGCTCTTCTTCGCCCTGCGGGCGTGCGTAATCATCGAGGCTGTATGCAGTTAACTTCCCGTGGCGGCTCCACCGCTGCGCTGATCATGGCCATGCTGTTGTGGTCGAGTGCGTTTATTGTCCTGAAAAACCTGCTGGCAGTCTGGGGGCCGGCCCATGTGATCTTTGGCCGTATGGCGGTCGCCTCGGTCTGCTTCCTGCTGTTGTGGCCCTATTGGCGGCGGATTGACTACCGTGCCGGGGACTGGCGCTGGTTTGCCCTGCTCGGCATTGCCGAACCCTGTCTCTATTTTATGTTCGAGGCCAATGCACTGCGTTACACCAGTGCCGGACAAGCTGGGATGGTCACCGCAACCTTGCCGTTGCTGGTGTCGCTCACCGCGTTCCTGTTTCTCGGCGAACGGGTCACCGGGCGCCAGTTTGCCGGTTTTTTACTGGCAATCGGTGGTGTGGTGCTGCTGACCTTTGCCGGTGATGACACGGCGGCTGCTCCTAACGCCTGGTTGGGCAACGGGTTGGAGTTCTGCGCCATGATCTGTGCGTCAGCCTATTCGATTGCTCTGAAACGCCTCTCCAGTCACTATTCGGCGCTGTTTCTGACCGCGCTGCAGGCTTTCACCGGGGTGCTGTTTTTTGGTCCGCAAGCCTGGTTCGAGCCGCGGCCCGAAGTTTTTGGTCTGACCCAGTGGCTGAGCCTGCTCTATCTGGGGGCCTGCGTCACCCTGGGTGCCTATCTGCTGTATAACTGGGCGATCACCAAGATTCCGGTGACCCAGGCCACCGCCTTTACCAACCTGATCCCGGTGTTTACCTTGATCCTGGCCATGTTGCTGCTCGACGAGCATATGAATGGCTGGCAGTTGACCGGCTCGGCCGTCGTGTTGCTGGGGGTGGTGCTGAGCCAGTTACCCGCTAGCCAGCGCTTGCAGCCGGCACTGGCCGACAGCTGACGGGAGCGGAGAACAGCGTATGCGTCTGCAGGTCAGTTGTGAGGATCGTCTGGGGTTAACCCGTGAGTTGCTGGCGCGACTGGAAGAGCATGCCATCGACCTGCGCGGCATTGAGCTGGATGTACGCGGGTTTATCTATCTGCATTTTCCGGAGCTGGGGTTCGAGCGCCTACAGCAACTGATGCCGGAGATCCGCCGGATCCGTGGCGTGCTGGATGTCAAAACCGTGCCGTGGATGCCCTCCGAGCGCGAGCATCAAGAGGTGCGCGCGCTGATGAAAGCACTGCCGGATCTGGTGTTTGCCATCGACCATCGCGGTCGCATTCGTCAGGCCAACGAGGCGGTGCTGAACATCCTGCGCCTGCCGCTGCGCGATATTCAGGGGCTGCAGATTGGCTCCTTTCTCAAGGGCTTTGCCTTCCTGCAGTGGCTGACCGACAGCGAGCCGCAGCCGGAGACCTGTAAGCTCGGTTTTGCCGGCGAGGACTATCTGGCCGATATCCTGCCGGTGTCGATCCCGGATCAGCAGGGCGAGGCCCGCCAAGGGGCGTTGGCGGGCGCCATGGTGGTGCTCAAGTCGGCGCGTCGCGTCGGTCATCACTACAATCTGATGCACAATCAGGACGAGAGCCGGTTTGATAACTTCTGCGCGCTGAGCCCGATCATGCAGGGGGTGTTGCATCAGGCGCGTCGCCTGGCGACCCAGGATCTGCCGCTGCTGATCCAGGGCGAAACCGGCAGCGGCAAGGAGATGCTGGCCCGCGCCTGCCATGCCGGCAGCCTGCGCGCCAAGGGGCCGCTGCTGGTGCTCAACTGTGCCGCATTGCCGGACGAGGTGGCCGAGCATGAGCTGTTCGGCTCGGCAGCTGGCGCCTTCGGCCCGGAGTGGCCAGGCAAGATTGGTCTGCTCGAACAGGCCAGTGGCGGCTCTTTCTTGCTGGATGAGGTGGCAGAGATGTCACCGCTGCTACAAAGCAAGCTGCTGCGCGTGCTGCAGGATGGCCGCTTTCACCGGGTTGGTCAGACCGAAGAGGTCTCGGTCGATGTGCGCATTCTGTGTACCACCCGCCAGTCGCTGGCGGCCAGGGTGCGCGAAGGGCTGTTCCGCGAGGATCTCTATTTTCGCTTGAGCGTGTTGCGTCTGGATATGCCGCCGCTGCGCCAGCGCCGTGAGGATATCCTGCCGTTGGCACAGCAGTTTGTGGCGCGCATCTGTGATGAGCTGCAGCGCAACCGGCCACGTTTCTCGCGTGCCTTCACCGAGTTCCTGCTCGGCTATGGCTGGAGCGGCAATGTGCGCCAGTTGCGCAATACCCTATATCAGTCGCTGACCCTGCTCGATGGTGACGAGATGGTGCCGGCTGACTTGCGTCTGCCGCAGGGCGAGGCCGGGCCGGATGATGTCGAGCACTGGTTTGAAGGCTCGTTACTCGAGGCCGGCAAGCGCTTTGAACGGGCGATGCTCGAGCGCTTGTATCCGCTCTATCCGTCCAGCCGACAGTTGGCCAAACGCTTGGGGGTCAGCCATACCGCGATTGCCAACAAGTTGCGCGAGTTCGGATTGGGCAAACATGCGCTGGGGGTGGTTGATGAGGCGCATCAACTGCTGGTCGAGCGTCGTGAGCGGATTACGCCAGCGGCGGAACCGGACAGCGGATCAGCTGAATAACCCCCTGCTGGTCGATCTGCAGGTAGGTGTATTCGCGCTCCCAATCACCGAGCACCCAGCGTGAGCAGGGCTGGCCGTCCACCGTGAGGGTATGATGGGCCGGCTTATGGGTATGGCCGTGGATCAATACCCGCGCCTGATGCTGATGCAGGGTTTGCTCGACCGCGGCCGGGGTGACATCCAGCCAGGGCGCATCAGCCTGGATCTGTCGGCCGCGGCTCTGCTGACGCATCTTGCGTGCAATACGTTGGCGCCAGCTCAACGGCAGGGCAAGGAACAGATGGCGCAGCCATGACCAGCCGGTAATTCGTCGAAAGCGTTGATAGCCCAGATCCAGGGTGCACAACTCGTCACCATGCATCAGCAATATCTGCTGCTCGCCGAGGCGCAGGCGTAGCTGCGCGGGCAGCAGCGTCATCCCGGCCTCGCGGGCGTAATGGGCGCCCAACAAAAAATCCCGATTGCCATGAATAAAGCGGATCTCCACGCCGCGCTGGCGCAGCGCGCGCAAGGCGGCTGCGATCTGCTGTTGCAGCGCGGTCTGCTCATCATCGCCAATCCAGAATTCGAACAGATCCCCCAGGATATACAGGGCCTGGGCACGGCTGGCCTGTTGCTCAAGAAAGGCGATAAACGCGGCAGTGAGCTCGGGGCGATGTTCGCAGAGGTGTAGATCAGCGATGAACAGGGTCGGCATAGTGGTCTTCGAACCGCAGATGCGGTATGGCAGGCCAGAGACAAAATGGGGCGGCGTCAGACCGCCCCCGATAAATCAGGCAACAGTGACGCGTTCGATCACGATCTGTTCCTTCGGTACATCACGCATCATGCCACCGAGATGTTCAACGCGCACTGAACCGGTCTTCATTGCCTTGATTTTATTGACCACATCCATGCCGGCGGTGACTTGACCAAACACACAATAGCCCCAGCCCTGGGTGGTTTCGCTGCTGAAGTCCAGATAGGTGTTGTCGGCAACGTTGATAAAGAACTGCGCGGAAGCGGAGTGCGGATCGCTGGTACGTGCCATCGCCAGGGTACCAATCTTGTTGGACAGGCCGTTCTTGGCTTCGTTGCGGATTGGCGCGCGGGTCTCCTTCTCAACGAAGGCCTTGTCGTAACCGCCGCCCTGGATCATGAAGTCGTTGATCACGCGATGGAAAATCGTGCCGTCGTATTGGCCTTCACGGCAGTACTGCTCAAAGTTGGCACAGGTCGCCGGTGCCTTGTCGCTGAACAGTTCGATCTGGATGTCGCCGTGGTTGGTATGCAGGGTGATCATGGTGGGTCCTCGTTGCATGTTCGCGCCGCGGAGTGCGGCAAAGTGACTGCGATTCTGCGGAGATTCTGCGGAATAGGGGCGGGCTTGTCCAGTGTGTGGCCCGATAGAGGACACTTGGTTACCTGCGAGCTGCCCGGGTTCGGATTGTCGGCTTGCCAGATGGATTGTAGCGAAACAGGCAAAGATTGTTGTTAATGCGACAAAGTCCGACAAATTGTCGATCACTGTTTGTAT
>JAYROM010000111.1:0-18728 GCA_041911695.1 Aeromonadaceae bacterium | reverse complement strand
CCTTGCGCTCACCGGGGGCGATCAGCAGTACCACGCCGTTATTGCGATCTTTCTGGCCGATGCCCCAGGCGCGGCCGAGTTGATAGCCATACTCCTCGATGGTGTAGCCCTGCAACGAGGAGAGGGTGGCGACCACGAGCTGGATGCTGCTGCGTTGCTCGAAGTCAGCCAGCGATTGGCTCAGGTGCTGCACTTGTTCGGGTTTGAGCACCGCGGCCTGATCGACGACCCGGCCCGTCAGGGGCGGAAATTGCGGATCGGCCTGTCCTGGCGTGCAACACAACCAGAGCAGGGCGAGCAGCACAGTCCAGCGCCCGCCACCGGCAAAAGCGAGTTTGCTCATTTGAATTCAACCTTAGGGGCCTGTTCAGCATTCGGGCTGGTGGCACTGAAGCTCGGCTTCGGTGTCATGTCCGAATACAGGGTCTTGGCCCAGATCACCCCCGGGAAGGTACGCAGTTCGGTATTGAAGCGACGCACCGCCTCGATGTAGTCGCGACGCGCCACACTGATACGGTTTTCGGTCCCTTCCAGTTGCGATTGCAGGGCCAGGAACTGCTGGTCGGCCTTGAGTTCCGGATAGCGTTCACTGACCACCATCAGTCGCGACAGGGCGCTGGAGAGTTGATCCTGCGCCTGCTCGAACTGCTTTAACTGGCCCGGGTCCTTGATTTGCAACGAGCCGACTTTGGCGCGGGCTTCGGTGACCGCCTTCAGGGTCTCTTCCTCGTGCTGGGCATAGCCTTTGACCGTGGCTACCAGATTGGGGATCAGATCGGCGCGGCGCTGATACTGGTTCTGTACCTGTGCCCAGTCGGCATTCACCTGCTCATCCAGTGCGGGCAGGGTATTGACCCCGCAGCCGGAGAGGGTGAACAGCAGGGGTAACAGGGCCAGTAGTCCGCCGTGACGGCGCATAAACAGCGGGATGATCTTCATGGTTTATTCGTGCTCCTTGTTGTTATCGTGCCGGTGTGTTCACCGGCGTGGCCGTGCATAGGTGATGCAGCGGTTACTGATCAATATTACTCATCGATATTGTCATCGGCGGGCAATGCCTCGCCAATGGCGTAGAAGTGACCGCCGGCGACGTGATGTAAGGTGCGCCAGGCGGGGTCTGCCTGTTCAAACTGCCAGTGGCCGTGGTCGAATACCCGGTCGTCAGCCCACGCCGCGACCACTTCGCCGATAAACAGATCATAGGTCTGCTGGTTGTGTGGCTCCGGGATCAACCGGCAAACCATCCAGGCGGCACAACCGCTGACCAGCGGGGTGGCATGGCCGTCCACCTTGAACAGCTCGACCTGGCAATGCGCCAGCTTGTTGGCATCGTCGGCCAGACTGACGCTGCCGACCGCCAGGGTCAGTTCGCGCTGGGCTACTGTCGTGATCTGCACCACGAATTCGCCACTCTGCTCGAGCAGGGCGCGGGTCCGGCTTGCCTTATCCAGCACCACGGTCACCTTGGGCGGCGCAAAATCCAGCGCGCAGGCCCAGGCGGCAGCCATGACGTTATCGACACCGGCATGGCTGGCTGAGACCAGCACGGTCGGTCCGTGGTTAATCAGACGATAGGCCTTGGCCAGCTCGACGGACTTGATATGTGAATGCATGGTGACCCCCTCTATCTATCGGGCGCTGCGACGAGTCCGCCTCGAATCGTGAATGATGCAATGAGATGTCAATTACTGATCCGCTACGTTAACAGAGATCGCAAAACGGCTGAATGGTGAAAAAGGGCTCCCGCTCGCCTGCGGTCGCTGCGACAATAGCGGCCGGATTCCAACAGGATGCGTGAAGATGTTTTGTCCCCAGTGTGGTCAGCCGAGCTTGCAGGCGGTGCAGGTGCAGCGTGAATTTCGCTGCGTGTGCGGTTTCCATTTTTTCTTGAATGTGGCGCTCGGTGTCGCGGCGATCATTCAGTGTGGCGAGCATATTCTGGTCACCCGTCGTGCCGGCGACCCGGGTAAGGGGATGCTGGATTTTCCGGGCGGATTTGTCGAGCCAGCCGAATCGATGGAGCAGGGGCTCTGTCGCGAACTGGCCGAAGAGTTGGGGCTGGTGGTGACGCCGGACGCGCTGCGCTGGATTGGCTCGGCGCCGAATCTCTATCCGTATGACGGGGTGACCTACCATACCTGCGATGGCTATTTTCATCTGCAACTGGCCACCCGGCCGGCATTGACCAGTATGGATGATGTCGCCAGCTTTGCCTGGCTGTTACCGGCCGAGATTGACCCGGCCACGTTTGCCTTTGACTCATCGCGCAGCGGCTGGCAGCAATTCCTCGCTGCCAGCCAGCCTTAATGCAGATTGGGTGTCTCGCCAGTGGCCGGTTCGGTTAGGCGGATCAGATAGGGGTGCAGGATCTCTGGATTGGCCAGAATCAGCGGGCTGGCCAGCGGATTGGCCTCCGGATGGGGGCCATAGTAGACCTGCATCCGATCCAAGGTGTACTGCACCAGTGCGGCCCGTTGTGAGAAGCGATACAGGCCATCGGTCATGTGGTAGTCCTGCTCGACAATCTCCTGCTGATGGGCGGACAGATGCGGATTGGGACGAATGCCGATATCGACATAGGTCTGCCAGCGTTCGTCGTCGTCCGCCCCGTGCGGTGATGCTTCCATCAACTCCGGTATGCCACGAAAACGGCTGAGTACGAAGTCGCGATAATCGCCGGAGGCTTCACACCAGGCGCGCAGATGCCAGCGGATCCCGTCATTGACCAGGGTGTGCGGCACGATGATGCGCCCTTGCGGCTGGGCATTGCTGAACGACTGGTACTCGACATCGACGCGGCGCTGCTCGCGGGCGGCCTGTAACAGGGCGCGCATCAGTTCGGGGCGGATCCGCCGGGTCGGCACATCCAGCAGTTCAATCCCGGCCGCAGCAAGGTTCTTCAACTCCAGCGTGGTGCCCAGCTCCTGGTTGCGATGCAGCAGATGCAGGTATTCGTCGACAAAACCTTCGCAAAAACGGGGGGCAAACTGCTCGGTCGGCTTGTAGCCCTTGAGCTGACGATCGTAGATCAGATTATCCGGCGCGTAGTCATTGATATAGGTATTGATATCGCGCGAGGCCTGCTGCCGGCCAATGTTGAAACTGTTCTGCAGATGGTTGGTGGTCAGCCGACCTTCCCATAAGGCAATGATTTCTATGATGCGAAACCGCAAGCGCTGCTCGAAGGTCAGATCTTCGATCGGTACCGCTTGGGACACACCTGCCTGATTTTGCGACATGTTTTATGTCCAGTGGTTGTTCATGTCGCTCGATGATACATACCATATTGCCATCGCGACAAGAATGCGGGGCATCTCCAAACAGGTCATGCCCGGATTTTTTGCCGAAAGTGTGAGCAAGAGAGGATCGGGATGCAATCAGCACAAGCCAGTCGTGCCCCCAAGGGCGTTACACCTTCATTATCCAGCCATTTCCAGCGTGGTAGCGGGGCGCTGCTCGGCTTGGCGTTTGCCGAAGCCTGGGCCGGTCAACAGCAGCAGGGTGCGCACCGCGTGTCGGTGCAGGGTGGCCTGTCATCAGACGGTGGCTGGGGCGAGGTGATGTTGGCCAATATCGCGCTGGGCGCGGCGCTGTTGGCAACACCGGACTTACCGCTACTCGACCTGTTGCGCCGCTATCAGCATCAGGATGGTCGGCGACTGCTTGATCCGTATGCGAGACCCGCTCATTGGCCAGCGACGCAGGGGCGGGCGCCGTTGTCCAATCCCGGTCTGCAGGTGCCATTGGTACTGCAGTTGCTGCCGCTGGTGCTGTTTGGCCGCGCAGATGGCTGTTTACCGACCCTGCTGCAGACCCGCCAGGCGCTTGAGCCACAAGGTGCCGCGCTGCGGGGGGTGTTATCAGCATTGGCCGATGGGCTGGCCGCATTGATCGGCGGGCAGTGGGCGGCGTTGCCAGCCGTTCAGCAGGCGCTCTTGCACGGGATGACCGACTGCGAGCTGAGCCCTGAGGTGGCCCGCGCCCACGGCCTGGCTGACCTGCCGCTGGTGGTACAGATGCTGGCCGAACCCGATGCCATGCGCGGCTTGCAACAACTGTGGCAACAGGCGCAAGTGCCCTATTTCGCTTGCTGCCTGTTTGGTGTGCTGGCGGGTGCCTGGCGAGGTGAGCACTACTGGCCGGTGATTGGCATGTACCGAGTGCCGGGCGGGGTAGAGCTTAAAGATCTGGCCTGGATGCTGGGTTGCGGTTTAACCGCGGCTGAATGGTTGTTGGCGTTGCGTTGTCTGTCGGTCGACGATGCGGATCACCGGGCACTGCGTCCCTATAATCGCCTGTTACAGTGCCTGCCGGTAGAGCACGATTGTGAGGTGCCGTTGCGTTCCGCCTTTGGTCTGTCGCAACCGCTGCAACAACTGCTGGCTGAGTATCGTGACAGTTTGCTGCCGTCGGTGACAAGCCAAGCACACGTCTCCATCGCGCCGCTGATTGCCCGGCTAATGCAGTATGCACAGTGGCTATCCTGGCCGCTGGGCTGGCCACAACCGGCCCGTAGTGAGCCGGAGACCTGCAGCTAATAGAACACCGCAGTGGCCGGTGAGCGCACTGCGGTGTGTAGTCCGGCCAATCTCAACACCGAACCGGCATTACAACCCGAACGTCTCTTTGAGCGCCTGCATATCGTGGGCGCTGACCCCTTCCGGCTCGAAGCCGCTGGCCAGACACATCAGGTGCAACTTGGCCCCCTTGTTGGCGACATCGATAAAGTCGAATGCCTGCAGCGCGTCGATGCCGGTGGAGACGGCACCATGCTTTTCCCAGATCGCAACATCATGGGCGCGCAATTGTTCGGTGGTGGCGTTGGCCATCTGCTGGCTCCCCGGCATGCAGTAGGGCACCACGCCGATGCCGCGTGGAACAAAGGCGCGCACTTCCGGCAGCATCTTCCAGCAGGCGTTGGTGTAGGCGGTGCTGTCATGCGCGTAGCGCGGATGGTGCGACAAGGCGATCAGCTCGATAGGATGGGTGTGTACCACGCAGCGATCCTTGGCACCGCTACGCTGTTTATCCATCACGATTTCGACGTGCGAGATAAACTCGCTGGTCGGCTTGTAGTGCGACTGGCCGCGACCGCCCCACAGGATGTGATAACCGCACGCCTCGTCATCAATACGCAGCACGCAACCGGCCAGATCCGGGTCGCGCAGCTCGCGAATGCGCTCGCCGGTGCCCTTGACGAAAAAGATATGGCCGGCACTGTCAGCCGGGAAGGCACTGCTGCCACCGACCATCGACAGCGGACAGTGCGGGAAGTCAGCCAGGTTGGCTGGGGTTTCACCGAAAATGTCCGTCAGATCGACCGAGATATTACCGCCGTTGCGCTCGGCCCATTCGCGTTGCCAGAGATAAGCGGACACCTCTACTACCTTGTCGATTTCAGCCTGTACGGCTGGATTGAGTTCAATATTGCGCATGACTACCTCTGCATGGTGCCCGACGGGCATCGCGGTTGTGATACTGACACTTTACGGTTCGCTCTCTGTGCCAGCCTCAAGCTGTCGGCCAGCCGCAACGCTTGGTTGGCCGAATTTTCAAGAGCGGGGTCAGGATAGAAAAACGCCCCGGCTGTCATACCGGGGCGCGAGGGCACAGCAGGTGTGCGGGGTCAGCGGGGCGACCGCAATCAGAACGCCGCCTGATACAGCGCGAGCAGTTCGGCCTTGCTGGCCACACGCGGGGCGCAGCCGGAGCAGGGATCGGCTTCGGCGGCATCGACCCAGCCGGCCAGATCGGTCTCTTTGATGCCGAGCTCATGCAGGCCAGCCGGAATGCCGACGGTGGCGGAGAGATCACGGATCGCCTTGATCGCCGCCTTGGCGGCTTCAGCCTGACTCATGCCGTGGGTGTTGACGCCCATGGCGGCGGCCACATCGGCAAAGCGTGCCTCTTTGACGCCGAGGTTAAATTCACACACCACCGGTAGCAGGATGGCATTACACACGCCATGCGGCAGGTTATGGGTCGCCCCCGGCTGGTGGGCCAGCGAATGGACGTAACCGAGGCCGGCGCTGTTGAACGCCATCCCGGCGAGGAACTGGCCGTGGGCCATCATTTCGCGCGCCTTCACATCCTTGCCGTTGGCAACCGCCTGCGGCAGGAATTCGGCAATCACGCGGATCGCGGCGAGCGCGGAGTGGTCGGTCAGGGTATGCGCGCCAATCGAGACATAGGCTTCGATGGCATGGGTCAGCGCATCCATCCCGGTGGCGGCGGTTACCGGGGCTGGCAGGCCGAGCATCATCGCTGGGTCATTGACCGCGATATCCGGGATCAACGCCTGGTCGATGATGACCATCTTCACCTTGCGGCGGGTGTCGGTGATCACCGCATTGCTGGTGACTTCGGCGGCGGTACCCGAGGTGGTGCTGATACAGGCCATGAACGGGCCGACGTTGGCCACTTTGCCAATCCCTTCAAAGTCGTAAATCGTCTTGTCCGGGTTGGCGACCAGGGCGCGCACTGCCTTGGCAGTGTCCATGGAGCTACCGCCACCGAAGCCAATCAGTGCATCGCACTGACCGGTTTGCCAGGCGGCCAGCGCGGCATTGGCAACATGGTCGGTCGGGTTGGCGAGCACGCCATCAAACACCACCGGGTTGAAACCATGATCGCGCAGGCCACTGATCAGACCGTCGAGCAGACCGATCGCCATCAAGGCTTTTTCGGTCACGATCAGCGGGCGACGAGCCGGCTTCAGCGACATCTGACGCACCAGTTCATTGATCGCGCCTTCACCAGAAAGGCTGATTTGGGGCAAACACAGAGCAAAGGCCATAATCTGTTCCCTCTTATCCATGCAAAAAGTGTGGGTAGACGGAACAATATTAAGCCGATGCCCGACAAAAACCTTCAGTGGAATGCCAAAAGGTTGGTGAATAATGGCAAATCTTTAAAGGTTATTTGTAACGCCGGCGGTACTGCAGTGGCGTCATATTAAAGGCGTGATGAAACTTGCTGGAAAAATAGTTGCCATCATTAAATCCGCACTCAAATGCGATATCGGTCACGGATTTTTTTGTGTGACTTAATAAGCGCGATGCCTGACATAAACGGATACGTCCCAAATAATTATTTGGTGTCAATCCAGTGTGGTCCTGGATGCGGCGATTCAGGGTGCGCAGCGGAATGGCGTAGTGGTCGGAGAGGGCGTTCCAGTCGATCTCTTCGTGATAATTTTCATTGATGTAGCTGATAAGCGCCATCAGGCGATCCTGGTCATCCTGCTCGGCTTGGGTCAACTGTTCCGGTTGATTGCGCGCCCGCCATAGCAGCACCGCCAGTTGCGCAAATAACGACTCGACCATCATTGCTGAGTAGGCGTCCTGCTTGCTGTTCTCTTCCCCGATCTGCGCCAGCAGCAGATCGGTCTGCTGCAACATATTCGCGCTAAGCAGCACGCCACCGCGCGACGGATGGCAGCTTTCGCTCAGCATCTGTTGTAGCCCCTCAGAGTGATGAAACGCCTCAGGCCTAAATAACACATTGGTTAAACAAAGATTTTTCATCTGATCAAACATGTGGCTGTCATCTTCGCGCAGGTAGAACACGCTACCACGGCTGATGTGGATCGCCCGGCCATCGGTCAGATGGATGGCGCAACCGGACTTGACCAACACCAGCTCATGAAAGGCGTGGCAGTGTTCCGGGAACGGCTCTTGCGGTGCTCGCGGCTGCACGCTGATGAGCTTGTTGGCGTCAAAAAAGTCGGTTTGTGGCAAGCGAAACATGGCTGCCCTCCCAAGGTGTACAACGTGGGTATCCCCTGTGATTACTCGTACTTTCTGGCGCAAGCAAACTCTCTGCTCAGTTTCTGTGAACGTTTTCACGGAACTTGATATTTCGTAACAACCGCGCTGTGCAGCGGGCATCTCAGACGAAAAACCATAAGAAATGTGATGGCTATCTCATTATTGAAAGCGGTGGTCTATTTCTTGGTTTTTGTGCCAGCACAGCGGGTTTTTCTGGCCAGACACACAAGGTGGTGGCGACGGACATTCCATAAAGTGGCGACATAGAAAATATCGGAGTCGGCATGATGTCAGTCAATATTGCAGCTGTGGATTTGGGCGCTTCAAGTGGCCGCGTAATATGGGCTCAGTACGACCAGATCGAAGGCAAATTAACCCTGCAGGAGATGCACCGTTTTGCCAATGGCATGGTGCGCCGACATGGACACGATTGCTGGGATATCGATGGCTTGCTGGGCAATATCCAGCAGGGGCTGGCCAAGATCGATGCCGCAGGCATCCGTCTGGATTCGATCGGTATTGATGGCTGGGGGGTGGACTTCGTGCTGCTCGACCAGCATGGCGAGCGTCTGGGCGATGCGGTGGCTTACCGTGATAGACGCACTGACGGTGTGCCGGAGCGGGTGATGCAGCGCCTGTCGCGCGATGCCATTTACCGCCGTACCGGCATCCAGTTCCTGAAATTCAATAGCCTGTACCAGATCCAGGCCGTGCTCGATGCACAGCCTGAATGGTTGCCGCAGGTCACACGCCTGCTGCTGGTGCCGGACTACCTGCACTATCGCCTGACCGGCGAGTTCAGTTGTGAATATACCAATGCCAGCACCAGCCAACTGGTCAATGCCCAGACCCGGGATTGGGACCCGGATCTGGTGGCACTGCTCGGTGCGGCCGGTGACTGGCTGCAACCGCTGACCGCACCGGGCTCGACGCTCGGCGTATGGACCAGCCCGTCAGGCCATCCGGTCAAGGTGATCCTGCCGGCGACCCATGATACCGGTTCGGCAATTGTAGCCACCCCGCTGGCGCAGTCCGGTGCCGCCTATATCAGTTCCGGCACTTGGTCGCTGGTCGGGGTCGAGCGGCGCATCCCGTTGACCGGCGCAGCTGCCCAAGCTATCAACCTGACCAACGAGGGCGGGGTGGAGGGGACCTGTCGCGTGTTGAAAAACGTGATGGGGCTTTGGCTAGTGCAGAGTCTGCAGAAGTTGTGGCCAGACTTGAGCTTTGCCACCTTGACCGACCTGGCCGCCCAGGCCACACCGTTTGATTATCTGATCCAGCCGAATGACGAACGTTTCTTGAACCCGTCATGCATGCGTACGGCTATCCAGGACTTCTGTCGCGAAACCGGTCAGGGCGCACCGCAGACGCCGGCTGAACTGGTTCGCTGTGTGCTGGATAGCCTGGCGCTTTGTTACGACCAGGTGCTGCGCGACATCGAAGGTGTCACCGGCGAGCACATCCATACCCTGCATATCGTCGGTGGCGGTTCGCAAAACCGTCTGTTGAACCGGCTGTGTGCCGACATCTGCCAACGTACTGTGGTCACCGGGCCGGTGGAAGCCTCGGCCCTCGGCAACATTGGCTGGCAACTCAAGGGGCTGGGCATTCTCGCGGATCTCGAGGCGGTGCGCAGCATGGTGCGTCGCAACACGCCACTGGAAACCCTGACGCCACGCGAGGTGCCGGAGCTGGCGCTGCAGCGTCAACGCTTTGCGGCGCTGAGCGCCGCGGGGCGCGCCGGGCTCGCTCAATCAGAACACGATTTATCAGAAGACTCTCTACCAGAAGACGCTCTACCAGAAGCGTCTCAACCCGCATCTGTACCAACTGAGGACGTAGTATGAACCCGAATATCGAAACCGCTTTTGCCTTGGCTCGTCAGCAATACGCTGCGTCGGGTGTGGATGTAGAGCAGGCGCTCAATACGCTGGCCACCATTCCGGTCTCCATGCACTGCTGGCAGGGGGATGACGTCCAGGGATTTGAATCTGGCGCCGGTGCTCTGACCGGCGGTATCCAGGCCACGGGGAACTATCCGGGCAAGGCGCGCAATGCCGAAGAGCTGCGTCGTGATCTGGAGCTGGCGATGTCGCTGATCCCGGGAGCCAAGCGCCTTAACCTGCACGCCATCTATCTGGAGTCCGAAGCGCCGGTCGGTCGAGATCACATCGAGCCGAAGCACTTTGCCAACTGGGTCAAGTGGGCCAAGCAGCAGCAGATCGGCCTGGATTTCAACCCGAGCTGTTTCTCCCATCCGCTGAGTGCCGATGGCATGACGCTGGCCCATCCGGATGATCAGATCCGCCAGTTCTGGATCGACCACTGCAAGGCCAGCCGTCGTGTCTCGGCCTATTTCGGCCAGGAGCTCGGCACCGCCTCGGTGATGAATATCTGGATCCCCGACGGGATGAAAGATCTGCCGGCTGACCGCCTCGGCCCGCGCCAGCGTCTGATCGACGCGCTGGATGAGGTGCTGGCCGAGAAGTTCGACGAGGCGCACCACATCGATGCCGTCGAGAGCAAGCTGTTCGGTATCGGCGCTGAGTCTTATACCGTCGGCTCCAACGAATTCTATATGGGCTATGCCAGCTCGCGTGATATCGCGCTGTGCCTGGATGCCGGTCATTTCCACCCGACTGAGATCATCAGTGACAAGATCAGCGCCGCCTCGTTGTTTGTGCGCCACCTGCTGCTGCATGTCAGCCGTCCGGTGCGTTGGGACAGCGACCATGTGGTGCTGCTGGATGACGAGACCCAGGCGATAGCTAACGAGATCGTGCGTAACGATCTGCTGGCACGCGTCCATATCGGCCTCGACTTCTTTGATGCCTCGATCAACCGCATTGCGGCTTGGGTGATCGGCACCCGCAATATGAAGAAGGCCTTGCTGCGCGCCTTGCTGGAGCCGACCGCCCAGTTACGCCAGCTGGAAAGCGCCGGCGATTTCACCGGCCGCCTGGCGCTGATGGAAGAGCAGAAATCGTTGCCGTGGCAAGCCGTGTGGGACATGTATTGCCAGCGTACTAACACCCCGGTGGGGAGCCAATGGCTGGATATTGTCCGGGCGTATGAAAACGAAATTTTAAGCAAACGTGGCTAAATCTGTGCGGCAGGTCGCTGTTCGTTGACCTGAATAACCAGTATGACTGTGGTCACCTGATTCATGAAGGCTATTCATCATTATGTAAATAAGCAGTCGATATCTATCGACACATGACATAACAGATGAACGGTGTTGCCACTGCGTACTAAATACTAGCAACCGCCTGCCTGGGGCCAGCAATCGGCTATCCCCCACGGCAGGCACAATAAGGAACTCGAGACCCGATAGAGCAACGTTATATATAGAGCTGTTGTTATTACTCTGTACCAAAATACTAACTTGTGGAGTAAAAATGATGAAAATTAAATCCAGCTTAATCCTTTCCGTTGTCGCATTGGCGTTGTCGAGTTCCGCTTATGCAGAAGTCAAAATTGCACTGGTTGCCAAATCTTTGGGCAACGGTTTCTTTGAAGCGGCCAACACCGGCGCCCAGCAGGCGGCCAAGGAGTTGGGTGACGTCAAGGTGATCTACACCGGCCCGACCACCACCACCGCAGAAGCGCAGATCGAAGTATTGAATGGCCTGATCGCCCAGGGCGTCGACGCCATCGCTATCTCTGCCAACGATCCGGATGCCGTGGTACCGGTGCTGAAAAAGGCCATGCAGCGCGGCATCAAGGTGGTCTCATGGGACTCTGCGGTGGCCAAGGGCGGCCGTGAAATTCACCTGAATCCGTCCAACAATGCGCTGATTGGCGAGACCAACGTCAAGTTGGCGGCCGATGCGCTCAAGGCGCTGAATGCACCCAAGGGGGATGTCGCCATCCTGAGCGCCACCCCGACCTCGACCAACCAGAACATCTGGATTGGTGAAATGAAGAAAGTGCTGCCCAAGTATCCGTCAGTGAATCTGGTCTCGGTCGCCTATGGCGATGACCTCTCCGACAAGAGCTACCGTGAAGCGGTGGGCCTGCTCAAGTCCTTCCCGGACCTGAAGGTGATTGTCTCCCCGTCGTCGGTCGGGATTGTCGCCGCCGCGCAGGCGGTCAAGGATCAGGGCAAGATCGGCAAGGTGTTCGTCACCGGTCTGGGTCTGCCGTCTGAAATGGCCGGTGCCATCAAGTCCGGCGCCAGCAAGAGCTTCGCCATCTGGAATCCGATCGATCTGGGTTATGCCGCCACCTATCTGGCTGACGATCTGGTCAAGGGCACGGCAACGCCGACCGAAGCCAGCATGGGCAAGCTCGGCAAGGTCAAGCTGGATGCCGATGGTAGCGGTGCCATGGCCGAGCCGTTCGTCTATGACGCCAGCAACATTGATAAGTTCTCGAAGATTTTCTGAGGTGTGTTGGTAGGGCGGGTAGGCCGAGGCGCTACCCGCCACGCTACCTGCCATGACTTGTCGGTGCGCGCAGTGCCACTGTCCTGCAAAGACCGCTGCTGCAGAAGGAGAACATGATATGGATTCGACACCGTTGCTGTCGCTCAAGGGCGTGACCAAGATATTTCCTGGTGTCCGTGCGCTCGAGAATGTGCAGCTCGATCTTTGGCCGGGTAAAGTCACCGCGCTCATTGGCGAGAACGGCGCAGGTAAATCTACGTTGGTCAAAGTGATGACCGGGATTTATCAGCCGGAAGAGGGCGAAATTCTTTACAAGGATATTCCGATCCAATTACCGACGCCGGAATCGGCGCACAAGGTAGGGATTACCGCGATCCACCAGGAGACCGTGTTATTTGACGAATTGTCGGTGACCGAGAATATTTTTGTCGGCCAATACATCCATAAAGGGCTGCTGAAAAAGCTGGATTGGCCGACCATGCATCAAAAGGCACAGGATATTCTGAACCATCTCGAGGTCCAGATTGATCCGCATGCGACGTTAAAAACCCTGAGTATTGCCCAGCGGCATATGGTGGCAATTGCCCGTGCCCTGTCCTTCGAGGCACAGGTGGTGATTCTGGACGAGCCGACCGCCGCCCTGTCGCAACACGAAATCCAGGAATTCTATCAAATCGTCGAACGCCTGAAGCAGGAGGGTAAAGCCATCCTGTTTATCTCGCACAAGTTCGACGAGATCTTCGCGCTGGCCGACTACTACACCATCCTGCGTGATGGCGTCTATATCGGCTCCGGCGCCATCGCCGACATCTCGGAAGAGCGCATGGTGGCGATGATGGTTGGCCGTACCATCACCCAGACCTATCCCAAGGTTGAGTGCGAACCGGGGGATGTGGTGCTCGAGGTCAAGGATCTCTGCCATCCGACCGAGTTTGCCCATATCAACTTCGCGCTGCGTAAAGGCGAGATCCTCGGCTTCTATGGCCTGGTTGGTGCCGGGCGGACCGAACTGATGCAGGCCCTGTCCGGGGTCTCCAGCCCCTCGTCCGGGCAGATCCTGCTCAATGGCACACCGCAACATTTCCACCAGCCGGCTGATGCCATCCAGGCGGGGATCGTCTGTGTGCCGGAAGAGCGGCAGAAGCAGGGGGCGATCATCGAACTGCCGATTGCGCAGAACATCAGCCTGCCGCAACTGAGCAAGCTCAATCCGCATGGCGTGCTGAACGACGCCAAGGAGTGGGCGTTGGCCGACGAGTACGCCAAGCGGTTGCAGGTCAAAGCCTTCAGTTGGCGCCAGGCGGTGGAAACCCTCTCCGGCGGCAACCAGCAGAAGGTGGTGATCGGTAAATGGCTGGCCACCCACCCGGATGTGATCATCCTCGACGAGCCGACCAAGGGGATCGATATCGGCTCCAAGGCCGCAGTGCACCAGTTTATGTCCGAACTGGTCTCGCACGGGCTGGCGGTGATCATGGTCTCCTCCGAACTGCCGGAGGTGATGGGAATGGCCGATCGCATCATCGTGATGCATGAGGGGCTGATGGTGGCGCAATATCAGGCCGGTGAGGCCACGGCAGAAGTGATTGTCAGTGCCGCCAGCGGCGCCGGCAAGGAGGCAGCATAATGTGGCAACAACTGATGAAAAATCGCGAAGCCCTGCTGGGCGGCGTGATCCTGCTGATGGTGATGGCCATCGGGAGCCGGGTGCCGTCGTTTGTCGGTCCTGGCAACCTGGTGGAGATGTTTAATGACACCTCGATCCTGATCATCCTGGCGCTGGGCCAGATGATGGTGCTGCTGACCAAGGGTATCGACCTGTCGATGGCGGCCAATCTGGCGCTGACCGGGATGATTGTTGCGTTGCTGAACTTCCACCATCCCGAGATCCCGATCTGGACCCTGCTGGTGATGGCCACCCTGCTCGGTTTGCTGATGGGGGCGATTAACGGCCTGCTGGTGTGGAAGATGGGCATCCCGGCCATTGTGGTCACCCTCGGCACCATGAGTATCTATCGCGGCATCATCTTCCTGCTCTCCAACGGCGGCTGGATCAACTCGCACCAGATGAGTGCCGGCTTCCTCGGCTTGCCGCGTTCCACCCTGCTCGGGCTGCCCCTGCTCAGCTGGTGCGCGATTGCCGCGCTGCTGGTGGTCGGCTACTTCCTGCGCTTCAGCCGCACCGGACGCGCCCTGTATACCGCGGGCGGTAACGCCACGGCGGCGTACTACACCGGGATCAACGCCGGCAAGATGCAGTTTGTCAGCTTCTGTCTCTCCGGCACCTTGGCCGGGTTCTGCGGCTACCTGTGGGTGTCGCGGTTCGCGGTGGCCTATGTTGATGTCGCCAACGGGTTCGAGCTGCAGACCGTGGCAGCCTGCGTCATCGGCGGCATCAGCACCACCGGCGGGATTGGCCGGGTGGTCGGCTGTCTGCTCGGCGCGCTGTTCATCGGGGTCATCAACAATGCGCTGCCGGTGATCGGGGTCTCTCCCTTCTGGCAGATGGCGATCTCCGGTACGGTGATTGTGATTGCCGTCCTGCTTAACGAACGTGGCAACAAGCGCAAGGGACGCCTGATCCTGCGCGATGTGGCCCAGGCTCATCAGAAACGGGCGGTGCAATCATGATGCAAATCTCCACCTCGACCGTAATGAAAGCGGCGCCGGCCCCGGCGCACTTCTGGCAGCGTCTGCTGTGCTGGGAAGGGTTCCTGCTGGCGGTGACACTGGTGGTGTTCGTCGCCAATGCCCTGGCTTCGCCGTACTTCCTCAACATCTGGAACCTGTCGGATGCCACCTTCAACTTTACCGAGAAGGCGATCATCGTCCTGCCGATGGCGATGCTGATCATTGCTCGCGAGATTGACCTGTCGGTGGCCTCGACCATCGCGCTCAGCTCGACCATCATGGGCTTCTGCGCCGCCGCGGGGCTGGATACACCGCTGATTGTGCTGGCCGGCCTCGGGGTCGGTCTGTTGTGCGGGCTGGTGAATGGCATCCTGGTGACCCGGTTCAATCTCTCCTCGATTGTGATCACCATCGGCACCATGAGCCTGTATCGCGGCATCACCTACATCCTGCTTGGCGATCAGGCGCTAAATGCCTATCCGAAAACCTTCGCCTGGTTCGGTCAGGGCTATGTCTGGGGGGCGCTGTCGTTCGAGTTCGCGCTGTTTATCGTGCTCGCTGCGGCCTTCACCTTCCTGCTGCACAAGACCAACTATGGCCGTCGCACCTTCGCCATTGGTAACAACCCGACCGGCGCCTGGTATTCGGGCATCAATGTCAAACGGCATAACCTGATCCTGTTCGCCTTGGTCGGACTGATGTCCGGGCTGGCCTCGGTACTGCTGACCTCGCGTCTGGGCAGTACCCGTCCGACGATTGCCCTCGGCTGGGAGTTGTCGGTGGTGACCATGGCGGTGCTCGGCGGGGTCAATATTCTCGGTGGTTCCGGCAGCATGGTCGGCGTGGTGATTGCCGCCTTCCTGATGGGGCTGGTGACCTTCGGCCTCAGCCTGCTCAATGTGCCGGGCATTGTCATGTCGATCATCGTCGGTCTGATGCTGATTGTGGTGATATCGCTGCCAATCCTGTATCGCCGTTTTATGCAGAAGAAGGCGCGGCGCTGAGCCTGAACCACTGCACCGTTGAACTGTTGAATCAAGGTACCGTACGGAACCGGACGTAATAGAAGGGGAGATCATGATTCGCAAAGCATTCCTGATGTCAGTGCGACCGGGCCAGGAGGCGGAGTACCGCCGCCGGCATGACGAAATATGGCCCGAGCTCGCCACCACCCTGCAAGCGCACGGCGCGCACAACTACAGCATCTTTCTCCATCCGCAGAGCCATCAGCTGTTTGCCTATGTGGAGATCGAGAGTGAGGCGCGCTGGAATGCGGTGGCCAAGACCGCCATCTGTCAACAGTGGTGGGCCTATATGCAGGACATCATGCCCAGCAACCCGGACAACAGTCCGGTGAGTGTCGAACTGACGGATATGTTCTATCTGCCATAACCCGCCGCATGGTTTGAGCGAATAAGACAAAACTCCACAAAGTCAGTTTATGCAGGCCGCAAGGCCTGCTTTTTTTGAACCGCCATTTATGCACGACAAAACGCATGACCCAGCTAGGCGCGAGCGTAGCTCGCGAACGTTCGCCAGTGATTGCTGTCGCCGTTGGTCAACAATTGCCGCTGTCGGCAGGTTTTTCTTCTCTTCACGCCGTTTTTGCCAGTCATTCAGCGCAGTGCGCGCCACTTCTGGCGCGGTGGTGATCTGTCTTGCCCTGCAATATTCTCTATCTGGCTGTTTTTAAAGCCATTTCTATTCTGGCATAGATTGTGCCCTTGGCTGACGCCCGCTGTGCAACCTCGCGCAGCGCAGTTCAAAGGAGTTCGCGATGGCAAACCAGACTGGCCTGCAGTTCACCGTCAAGGTGGGTAATCTGCCGGACAACACCTTCCCGGTTGCTGCGTTCAGCCACCATGAGGCACTGAACGAACCATTCTGTCTGCAACTCGAGTTGGCCAGCCTGCTGCCGGATATCGACTTCGCCGCGGTGCTGGATCAGCCGTGTGCACTGCAGATCTGGTATGACGGTGTCCTGCAGCGGCGGATCAACGGCATCGTCAGCCGGGTTGTACTGGGTGATACCGGCTTTCGCCGCACCCGCTACCAGATCGAGGTGCGTCCACCGTTATGGCGCCTGTCGCTTCGCCGTAATGCGCGAATTTTCCAGACCCAAACCCCGCAGGAAATAATCAGCATTCTGCTGCAGGAAGCTGGGGTGACGGATTATGCCTTCTCGTTCAAGCACCGCCATGCCGTGCGGGAATATTGCGTGCAGTACCGCGAGAGCGACCTGGCGTTTATCCAGCGCCTGGCGGCGGAAGAGGGCATGTTCTTTTTCCACCTGTTTGATGAACGTGCCGGGCGCTCACCCTGCCTGATTTTTGCCGATGACGCTGTCGCGCTGGAGACGGGGCCGACGCTGTTTTTCAATCTGGCCAATCAGGATTTACGACATGGCGCTTATGTCCGCCGTTTTCACTATGGCGAGGCGGTGCGCAGCAACGAAGTCGAGCTCAAGGATTACAGTTTCAAAATGCCGGCTTACGCGCTGGTACATCGCCAGCAGGCCCGCCAACGGGAGCATCAGGGCGAACAGGCTTCTCATCACGACTATCAGCACCACAGCTATCAGTACTACGACTATCCCGGTCGCTATAAGCAGGACTCCACCGGCAAGGACTTTGCCGGCTATCGACTGGATGCACTGCGTGCCGACGCGCAGACCGGGCAGGGGGCTTCTAATGCACCAGGATTGTTACCCGGGCAGCGCTTTACCCTGACTGAACATCCGGACGGCGCGCTGAATACCGCCTGGCAGGTAGTCAGTATCCGCCACAGTGGCCAGCAGCCACAGGCGCTGGAAGAGGAGGGTGGTGGCGGGCCGACGGTATATGAAAACCAGTTCAACGTGATCCCTGCCTGGCAGACCTGGCGTAGCCTGATACCGCACAAACCGATGGTCGAGGGGCCACAGATTGCCACCGTAGTCGGCCCGGCCGGCGAGGAGATCTACTGCGACGAACATGGACGGGTGAAGCTGCAGTTCCCGTGGGATCGTTATGGCGCCAGCAATGACCAGAGCTCGTGCTGGGTGCGGGTCAATCAGGGCTGGGCGGGGGACGAGTACGGCATGATGGCCATCCCGCGTATTGGCCACGAGGTGATTGTCGAGTTCCTCGAGGGTGGCCCGGATCAGCCCATCGTCACCGGCCGCACCTACCACGCGACGAACCGGCCGCCGTATGCGCTGCCCGCCAACAAGACTCGCACCGTGCTGCGCACTGACACCCATCAGGGCGAAGGATTTAACGAATTGCGTTTTGAAGATCAGGCGGGTCAGGAAGAGATCTACCTGCATGGACAGCAGGATTTGAACGTACAGATCAACCACGATGCGACCTGGCATATCGGAGATGACGAGCATTGTAAGGTGGACAACCAGCGGGTCACGCAGATCAAGGCCAGTGACCATCTGACCGTGGACGGCGAGCGACGCGAACATATCCGGCAGGATTATTCGCTGCGCGTTGATGCCACCCTGCACCAGAAGCTCGGGCAGGCGTTGCTGGTGGAAGCGGGTCAGGCAGTCCATCTGCACGCCGGCCAGCAGGTCGTTATCGAGGCCGGCGCTGAACTGACCGTCAAAGCCGGGGGCAGTTTTATCAAGCTCGATCCGGGTGGCGTCACCCTGGTAGGCCCGACCATCAAGTTGAACGCCGGCGGGAGACCCGGCACCGGTTCGCCGAGGTCAGGACAGCTGCCGATATTACCAGCCGTAGTCGAGGCGCCGACCGCGCCAGAGGCCGTGACACTGACCAGGCGCATACCCAGTGAGCAATCCCTGGCGCTGTTAGTGAAAGACAACGCAGTGACAGACGAAAAGCCGGATGCTGGTTTCGCCCCCTCCGTGTAACAGGTTAGCAGGACAGAACAGGAATCGACGACAGAGATGAAGATTGTCTACCCCATGCAGTTAGCCGGTGGCGAT
>JAYROM010000110.1:0-6379 GCA_041911695.1 Aeromonadaceae bacterium | reverse complement strand
GCTCGCCTGAGTAGCGGCTGTTTGGTTTGTCGCTGGTTGCCAACCATTCGCGCTCCGAGCCCCAGTAGATATCTTTCTCCGGATGCCAGATATCCTTGCGGCCCCCGGCAAAGCCGAAGGTCTTGAACCCCATCGACTCCAGCGCCACATTGCCGGCCAGGATCATCAGATCGGCCCATGACAGCTGATTGCCATACTTCTGCTTGATCGGCCACAACAAGCGGCGCGCCTTGTCGAGGTTGACGTTATCCGGCCAGCTATTGAGCGGCGCAAAGCGCTGGCTACCGGTGCCACCACCGCCGCGACCATCCGCCGTACGATAGGTGCCGGCACTGTGCCACGCCATACGGATCATCAGGCCGCCGTAATGGCCCCAGTCGGCCGGCCACCAAGGCTGGCTGTCGGTCATTAACTGGCGCAGATCCTGTTTCACCGCCGCCAGATCGAGTTGCTGGAACGCCGCCGCATAATCGAAATCTTCATCCAGCGGATTGGTCTTGTGATCGTGCTGATGCAGGATGTCGAGATTAAGCGTTTTCGGCCACCAGTCCGTCACCGAGCGCTCGGTTTTGGTCTGCGCGCCATGCATAAACGGACATTTGCCGCTTCCACCTTGCTGTGCCATAGGGTTGCCCTCTTCATTCGTCGCTACACAAGAATTGTTTGTATCGACTTAGAGTGTCGGCCACAACGACGCACATTACTACCCGATTAAAAAGATGCTATCGATAGGATTAGTCGATTGATATCCATCACGTAAATTGACCGTCTTTTATTGCTTGCGACACATATTGACGCAAAACCAACTTGCTTCGCCGCCAACAGCCACATAAAATGATTGCCTACTCACTTATAGACACAGATACTGAGAACGCCCATGGCACGCCCCCGCAGCGAAGACAAGCAGATAGCCTTGCTAGAATCCGCCACCGAAATCATTGCGCAACAAGGATTAGGCGCGCCGACAGCACTGATCGCCAAACGCGCGGGCGTGGCAGAGGGCACTTTATTTCGCTATTTCGCCACCAAAGACATCCTGCTCAACGAGGTCTATCTCTATATCTGTCGTAAGTCGCATAGCGAAGCGAGTTGCCCGAACATTGCCGGTCTGCCGCTGGAGCAACGGTTGCGCCTGATGTGGAACAACTGGATTGACTGGGGCATTGCCAATCCTGCGGCCTTCAGCACCATGGCACAGTTGGAAGTCTCGGACAAACTGACCCCCGAGGCTGAAAACGAGGCTTGGCAGTTATGTGGTGATTCGCAGCATATCTTTTCCAAGATTGCCTTTGAGGGTCTGCCGGGTGAGTTATCCCTTGCGTTCTTTAATGCCATGTCCACGGCGATTGCCCAGGCCACCATCAATTTTGCAATTGAACATCCCGAACAGGCAGATGCCTGCAAGGCAGTAGCCTTTGACACTGCATGGGGCTGCATCAAGGGGGAGTAAATCCCCTTTTTACCCACTTAATGAGTGAGCGCTCAGGCCAACATTAGCTGAGCAGGATTGAGATGTGGCCGAAGATCACGAGGGCCATAAGGAGCAACGATGAAACACTGGTTATTGCTGGCACTGGCTAAGGGGGATGTCGTGCTCTCTTCTGCAGAGATTCAATCTTATGCTCGACCCGTTTAAGGACCGCTAGATGCGACGTGTTTTGAAAGGATTTTCCCTGTTTATTTTGTTGATGTTGGGAGCCGCTACCATGGCCTACTCGTTTATTTTTGATAAGACGCCTCAGGTCGATCCTTCACGGGTCGTCAATAGCCGCTTTGTTGATGGCACCTTCCATAACGCCATTACCCCGCGCGGGTTAGGGTTCAAGGATGCGATGAAATCCATGCTGCGCTACTACACCGAAAAGTCGGCACAAGCCGTCCCAGACCAACCGACCGACATGCTGCACCTGACTGCCGCTGATCTGGCCAATGCGCCGGATCAAAGCTTGTGGCGTCTGGGCCATTCGACCCTCTTGCTCAAGCTGGAAGGCAAGTTTTGGCTGACTGATCCGGTCTTTGCCGAACGCGCCTCGCCGTTTTCCTTTATCGGCCCGAAACGCTTCCAGGCGCCGCCGATTGACCTCCATGATCTACCGGCGATTGAGGCGGTGATCCTGTCGCATGACCACTATGACCATCTGGATAAAGCGACCGTGCTCGCCATCCAGCAGAAGGTCGGCCATTTCATCACCCCGCTGGGCGTCGGCGATCGCCTGATCGGCTGGGGCATTCCGGCAACCAAGGTGCAACAACTGGATTGGTGGCAAGAGACCCAAGTCGGTAGCTTGCGCCTGATTGCCACGCCATCACAGCACTTCTCTGGCCGCAGCCTGACCGATCGCAACCACACACTGTGGGCCTCTTGGGTCATTCTCACCCCACACAGTCGCCTGTTCTTCAGTGGGGACAGCGGTTATTTCGATGGCTTCAAACAGATCGGCGACCGCTTTGGTCCTTTTGACATCACCATGATGGAAAACGGGGCCTATAACAAAAACTGGGCGGACATCCATATGTCGCCCGAGCAGACGGTGCAGGCACATATCGATCTGCGCGGTAAATGGCTGCTGCCCATCCATAACGGTACGTTCGATCTGGCAATGCATGCCTGGACCGAACCGCTGGATCGGGTCACCGCCATTGCCAGCCAGCGCGATGTCGAGGTCAGTACCCCACGCTTTGGCGAACGAGTCGCTGTCCATGCGCCGACCCAGGGCTACGCTTGGTGGCATCAGCCACAAACCGACCAGTTGCTCTCTGGCCCAGCCCGCACTGCCGAAGCCGGCGCCCACCGCTCCTGATCACCCGTTGGGTGCGTAGTGCACTATCCCGTATCCAGAAGCCAGTATTTGCTGGCTTCTTTATTTCTGCTTTGCAACTTGATAACACGCGGAATGCTCCCCTTTTGCATCAGACTGGACGCCGGCAACGGATGCCCAAGCTCGGCAATCGTGGCCTACCCCTTGTCGCGGATCGCCGAACAAATGGTGGAAGTTGGCTGGCCGAATAAACCACCGTTGATTTCGCTTGTGCAGCACAGTTATCACCCTGTTTTAATCAACCAATAGTTGTAAATGAAACAACCTTTATGCAACTAGTTTGAGGGTAATCGATTCATTAGAGTGGCGGCATCAACACACCACTAACAGGAAACCTGATGAACCGGCATACCCCGCGATTACCTTTATCATCCACCACCGGCACGCGTCTGCGCAGCTGGCTGCTGGCCATCGCTGCCACCACAGTGTTAACTGCCTGTGCCCTGCCATGTCAATTCATGAATATGACTCATAGACCCAATCGATTTATAGCGTCTAATCGTTTCAGGCCTGGCGCACTACACTGCAGCTATCCGCAACCACCCTCCTACTGGAGCTTTCGATGACAACTCGTACCTGGCTTATCACCGGCGTTAGCAGCGGCTTTGGCCGCCAACTGACTGAACAGATCCTGCACCGCGGCGAAATCGTAGTCGGCACTGTTCGCGACTTGGCGAAAGTTGACGATCTGGTCTCGGCCTACCCCGGCCAGTTTTACGCAGAACAGCTGGATGTGCGCGACACCGCCGCCCTGCGCGATATGGTTACGCGCGCACTCGCACAATTAGGCCATCTCGATGTGGTGATCAGTAACGCCGGCTATGGCCTGTTTGGTGCGGCCGAAGAGCTGTCGGACAGTCAAATCGACGCCATGATCTCCACCAACCTGCTCGGCTCGATCCAGTTGATCCGTGCGGTACTGCCGATCATGCGCGGACAAGGCCACGGCCGGATCATTCAACTGTCGTCTTATGGCGGTCAGGTGGCATTCGCCGGTAACTCGCTGTATCACGCCACCAAGTGGGGCATCGAAGGCTTCGTTGAATCGGTCGCCCAGGAAGTCGCCAGTTTCGGGATCGGCATGACCATTGTCGAGCCGGGCGGTGCACGCACCGAGTTCCGCTATGGCAGCGCCCAGGTCGCAAGCCTGATGCCGGAGTATGACACTACCCCGGCGCATGCCTTCCTGCGCATGCTGGACCCAGCCAACGGCCTCGCGCCTGGCGATCCGGCACGCATGGCGGCACGCATTATCGAATCGGTTGACCTGCAGCCGGCGCCGCTGCGCATGGTTCTGGGCTCGCAGGCCTTACAGAACACCATCTCGACACTGGAAAAACGACTCGCCGACTTCGCCACCCAGACGGCGCTCGCGGCCTCCACTGACTTCCCACCTGGCGAATAACGGTCCTGCTCTCAGCATGGCGGCCAGCATTCATACCTTGGTCAGCACAGGAGCAAGCATCGCGCTTGCTCCTTTTTTCTATCCAGTGTTATCCCTTCATCTTTTCCCCTCCCCTCACAACGCCGCCAGCCCGCGTGCCTGCAGGGCCGCTAGCTCTTCGCGACCGAGCACATAGCGCGCGTTGTCGGTCAACCGCTCGACCGCCAGGTCGATAAAGTGGCGCACCCGGTCCGGTTGTGCCGCCCGGCTGCCGTAGTAGAGATAGAGATTGAAGTGATCGGTCATGTGTTCAAGCAGCAGCGGCACCAGTTCGCCACGGCGGATATGCGCGGCGGCGGTCGGCGCGGCCAGTTGCGCGACTACCTCCCCGGCAAGCACGGTGCGCAACTCGAAGGCCTCATCATTGGTGCAGAAGGCGGGGCGCACCGGCAAGTCCTGCAAGGTCTCCACGACCCTGATCATCCACGGACTGACGCGGCCGGTGCTGGTATTGCGAAACGCGCTGCAACGATGCTGTGCCAGCGACGGCAGGGAGTGCGGCACACCATGCTTGCGCAGATAGGAGGGCGACGCGCAGATCAGCAGCTGCATCGGGAACAGCCGGCGTGCAATCAGGCCATCCTGCGGCGACTGGCCCAGACGAAAGCCGACATCGACCCGATCTTCTACCCAGTTGCCGAGGCGATCATCGAGCTGCACGTCCGGTTGCACATCCGGATAGAGCCGGCAGTACTCGTCCAGTACCGGGCCGATAATCGGCTGCAGTACGGTACGCGGCCCGACAATGCGCAGCGGGCCGGCGTTCACCTGCCGGCTGGTCCGCGCCGTTTGCAGCGCTTGCTGCAGACCGACTAGCGACGGTTGTACCGACTCCAGAAAACGCTGCCCCTCTTCGGTCAGCGACATGCTGCGCGTAGTGCGGTGAAACAGACGGACACCCAGATATTGCTCGAGCTGGCCAAGCGCCTTGCTCGCTGCCTGCGGGGAGATCTGCTGCGCGGCCGCCGCCTTGCTCAGGCTGCCCAGCTCGACCGTGCGCACGAAGGTGGCGATCGAGCGCATCTCGTTGATCGACATAGTGGCCCTTATCCCGTTATTTACATCTTATAGTTGTAAATGATTCAACTTATTAGTCCGTAGATCAACCGTTATCCGGCGATTAGAGTAACGCCCAACAGCAAGCAACCCGCTTGCGCCACCCGAGCAGGATAATGCACATGGAAAACTTCCAGTTCTTCAACCCGACCCGTATCGATTTTGGCACTGACAAAGAACAACAGATTGGCCAGCACCTGGCTGATCACGGTGTACGCAAAGTCCTGCTGTGCTACGGCAGCGAGCGCATCAAGCGGGATGGCCTGTTTGCCACCGTGACCGCCAGTCTAGCCGCCAAGGAGATCGCGTATGTCGAGTTCGGCGGTATTGTCAGTAACCCGGTGATCTCCACGGTGCGTGAAGCGATTACCCTGGCCCGCGCATCGCAAGTCGATGCGGTACTGGCGGTAGGTGGTGGTTCGGTGCTGGACAGCGCCAAGTCGATCGCCGCCGGTGTCTGTTACGACGGTGATGTCTGGGATCTGTTTATCGGCAAGGGGGTGATCAATGCCGCCCTGCCGGTGTTCGACATCCTCACCCTGGCCGCCACCGGCAGCGAGATGAACAGCGGCGCCGTGGTCACCAACGAAGAGACCAAAGAGAAGTTTGCCATCGGCTCGGTGCATACCTTCCCCGAGGTCTCGATCGTCAATCCGGCGCTGATGCAGACGGTGTCGCGTGACTATCTGGTCTACTCGGCTGCCGATATCATCGCGCACAGCATCGAAGGCTACTTCACTGCCAGCGTGCAACCGCATTTCCACTCGCGCATGGTGGAAGCCATCATCAACACGGTGATCGAATCGACCGAGACCTTGCTGGCCGACCCGATGCATTACGGCGCGCGTGCCGAGTTTGCATGGGCCTCGACCCAGGCGCTGAACGGTCTGATCTACGCGGGCACCGCAGGGTTCAGCTACCCGAACCATATGATCGAGCACTCGCTGTCCGCGCTGTTTAACGTGCCGCATGGCGCCGGCCTGTCAGTGATCATGCCGGCCTGGATGAAGTGGTATCACAGCCAGAATCCGGCCCAGTTCACCCGCTTTGCCCGTCATGT
>JAYROM010000109.1:0-15440 GCA_041911695.1 Aeromonadaceae bacterium | reverse complement strand
GAGCAGTTCGGCATCGCCGGCCTCAATGTGCGGCAACTGGTCATATTCACCCAGCAGGCTGACCAGATCGGCCGGGTACTCACCGCGCACCGCCGGGTCGAGGAAGCTGCGGTTAAAGAACAGATCGGCGAGGTGCGCCGCTTTCAAATCCGCCGGATGTTGCGAGCGTGGATAGGACGGCGTCAGGTTGAGGATGATGCCGATCTGGCCATCTTGTCCCTCGGCACGGTAAGCCTGCACCGCAGCGGCGTGGGCCAGCATGGTGTGGTAGGCCACGGTGGCGGCGCGGCGGAAATCGACCACGTTCGGATAGTGGAAGTCATACAGGTAACCGCCCTCGACCGGCACAATCGGCTCGTTGAAGGTGAACCAGTGTTTGACCTTGCCGCCGAACAGACGGAAACAGGTGGCGGCGAACTCGGCGTAGGCGGCAATCACCTCGCGGTTCTCCCAGCCGCCGATGGCCTGCATCGACAGCGGCATATCGAAGTGGAACAGGCAGATGAACGGGGTGATGCCACGTTCGATCAGCGCATCGAGCATGTCGTGGTAGAAGGCGACCGCCTCGGCATTCGGTTCGCCACGACCCTGCGGGATCAGGCGTGCCCAGGCAATCGAGGTGCGGAAACTGTTGTGGCCGATCTCGCTCATCAGCGCAATGTCGTCACGGTAGTGGCGATAGAAGCCGGAGGTGTCGGCCGGCCCGATGCCCTGATGGAAGCGGTGCGGCTGCAGCGCGAACCAGTGGTCCCAGGTGGTCGGTGCCTTGCCGCCTTCGAGGCTGGCGCCTTCGGCTTGTGCGGCGGACGAGGCGCTGCCCCACCAGAAGTTATCGGGAAAACGGTACTGCATGATCATCTCTCCTGTGCGGCCGCCGGGCGCGGCGGCCGGGTTAGCTGTGAGCGATAAGGTGAAACAGTTAGCGTGCGGTGGCCGGGGCCAATTCGCCGCTGGCGGCGGCGGCCTGGTCCAGTTCGTCCTGCTTGAGCAGGGTGCGCTCGTAGGCCTTGAGGAACGGGTAGTACATGGCGGCGGCGCTGCACATGCACAGCAGGCTCATGATCAGCGGGCTGATGGCCCAGTTGGCGGCCCAGGAGGCACCGATCGGGCCCGGGGTGGTCCACGGGGTCAGCGAGACCACACGGGCAACCAGACCGCTGTCCACCGCGAACCAGGCCAGGGTGGCGTTGATCATCGGTACCAGCATGAACGGCAGGAAGAACACCGGGTTCATGATGATGGGCGCGCCGAACAGGATCGGTTCATTGATGTTGAACAGGCCGGGCACGATGCCCATCTTGCCGATGGTGCGCAGGTGGGCGGCCTTGCTGCGCAGCAGCAGGAAGGCCAGCGGCAGGGTGGAGCCGACACCGCCGATCAGCAGATAGTGGTCCCAGAAGCCCTGCAGGAAGATGTGCGGCAGTGGTTGACCGGCGGCCATCGCGGCTTGGTTGGCGGCCAGGTTGGCCATCCAGAACGGGTTCATGATGCCGGTGACAATCAGTGCGCCGTGAATCCCGGCAAACCACAGGATCTGGCAGACCAGGATGGCGAGCAGCATGGCCGGCAGGCTGTCCGAGGCGGCGACCAGCGGCTTGACCAGCGACATGATGGCCTGCGGCAGGATCATGCCGGTGCTGTGTTCGATAATCAGGTTGAGCGGGTGCAGGGTCAGGATGATAAACAGCACCGGGATCAGCACTTCAAACGAGCGTGCTACGCCGGTCGGTACCTGCGGTGGCAGCTTGATGGTGATGTTGTTGCGCTTGAGCCAGGCGTAGACCTCGCTGGCATAAATCGCGGTCAGCAGCGCGGTGAAGATCCCCTGGCCGGAGAAGTACTGCATGGAAATCGTACCGTCCTTGACCGGGGCGGCGACCAGCATAAACGACATCAGACAGAGCAGGCCGGTGGTCACCGGCTCGAGGTTGTTCTGTCGTGCCAGGCTGGCGCCGATACCGACCGAGATGAACAGGGTCATCAGCCCCATGCTCAGCTGGAACGGCAGCAGCAGTTGCGGTTGATACTTGGCGGAGAAGTCCAGCCAGGCGCGGGCGAAGCCCCACTGCGTTTCCGGCGAGAACGGCGGGAAGATGAACACCAGCATAAAGCTGCCGACGATCATGAACGGCAGGGCGGCGATAAAGCCGTCGCGGATCGCCTGGACATATTTTTGCTGGCCGAGGCGACCGGCCAGCGGGCTGATATTGTTTTCTATCGCCGAGACGAACTTGCTGTAGAGGGTACTCATTATTGTTTTCCTTGTGCAGGCACAGTCAGGGGGCGGATCCGTGTTACGCAATCAGCGACAGGGCGTGGTCGAGCACCTTGTCACCGCGTTGCATGCCGTAATCCATCATGTTGATGACATCCACCGGAATGCCGTGGCCGGCGGCGCGTGCCTTCAGATCGGGCAGCATGTATTTGACCTGGGGGCCGAGCAGCACCACCTGGTAGTGGGGCATCTGGATATCGAATTCCGAAGCCCCATAGGCGCGGATGTCGGTATCCAGTCCGCGACGCGCGGCCTCTTCCTGCATCTTTTTCACCAACAGGCTGGTGGACATGCCTGAGGAACAGCACAGCATGATCTTTTTCATCACAACTCTCCGGTTAGGTCTTGGTACGGGAGGGATTCTGGATCGATGGAAACAATATGGAAACCGGTTTCCGTTCAAATTTGACGGAGCTGTGATCGAGATCGCGCAAGAAACGGGCTATCCGGTCAGAACTGTGATCGAAGTGGAAAAACGCGATAGGGGCGGATGGAAATCACGGAAACAGGCTGGCAAAGCAGCGAGAATGGCGGCCAAGGAACCGTTTACAAACACCGTTTGTCCAAGGGCGGCGGCGACAAAAGAATAAACGGACAGGGACCAGGCACAGGACAGGAGCGCAGTGAACGTGAACCAATCAACCCGGCTGAATCTGCACGCGATGGGGGTGCTGGTCAGCATCATCGAGCAGCGCATGGTGCCGCTCGCCAACTGGCTGATGCGCAGCCAGCATGTGATGGCGCTGCGTGACGGCTTTCAGCTGGCGATGCCGTTTATCATTGTCGGCAGTTTGCTGGTGCCGTTTCTGTTTCCACCGGTGTTGCCGGACAGCCCGCATCCGCTGGCGCAGTGGTTGCTGCAGCTGTCGCGCGAGCTGGGGCCTTGGTTGGCGCCGGTGTATGAGCATACCCTCGGCCTGCTGTCGGTGATTCTGGCCTATGGCACCGCCGCCAGTCTGGGCAAGGCCTACCAGTTGCCGGAGCGGTTGTCCGGGCTGAGTGGCTGTCTGGCGTTCCTGATGTTGATCGACTTCCACTCGCTGCAGCCGGGGATTTTCGGCTACCTGGGCGGGCTCGGCATCTTCACCGCGCTGCTTACCGGCTTCTACACCGTCGAGCTGACGCGGCTGTTTTACCGTCTGGGCTGGTGCATCAATATGCCGGATGAGGTACCGCTGATGACGCGGCGCGGCTTCCGGCTGATTGTGCCGCTGCTGTTTATCATGCTGTCGCTCAGCCTGCTGAAATACTGGATCCGCCAGCACTGGGGGATTCCGCTGCCCGAGCTGGTGGCCGGCATGTTTCGCCCATTGCTGACCACCGCCGACACCCTGCCGGCGCTGCTGATTGCCCTGTTGCTGGCCCATCTACTGTGGTTTATGGGCATCCATGGTGCCCTGATTGTCACCGGCATCATGTCACCATTCTGGATTGGCAACCTGGCGGCGAACCAGACGGCGCTGGCGGCCGGACAGCCGCTGCCGCACATCTTCCTGCAGGGATTCTGGGACTACTACATCCTGATCGGCGGGATTGGTGGCACCTTGCCGCTGGTACTGATGGCGCTGCGCAGCCGCAGCCGGATGCTGAAATCGGTGGGCAAACTCGGCTGGATGCCGGCGCTGTTCAATATCAATGAGCCAATCCTGTTTGGCTTCCCCATCATCATGAACCCGCTGTTTTTCCTGCCGTTTATCGGCGCGCCGCTGGTCAACGCGGTGCTCGCCTGGTACCTGACGCAGTGGGGGTTCCTGGATCGCTTTATCGCCCTGTTGCCGTGGTCGATGCCGTCGCCACTCGGTGCGGCCTGGGCGGCCAACGGCAGTCTGAACAACCTGCTGATGAGCCTGTTTTGTATGGTCAACAGCTGGATGATTTATCGGCCATTCTTCCTGATCCACGAAAAGATGCAGTTGCAGCAGGAGCAGAGCCATGAGGTGGCAGGCGATAGTGCCGCACCGTGATCACGGAAATGATATCGCGCCTAGGCTGGCAGCATCCACCGTACCTTGTCGCTCTGGCAGAATGGTATAGCGATCGTTTGCGCATTTATTTTGATAAATCGCTAACTAATGCCTAAATGAAGGTGTTTTGTTTTGCATAATGAGCCGGATGGCACCAAATCCGGCTTTGACCTGTTCTGACAGACCTGTTAGGGTTGCCCTTCGTTTCTTCGCCAGTGGCACCTTGTGCGGCCGGCCACCACCTCGGTTGTGAAGTCCTTCTGGTGCACCTCCCTGTACGCCTAGAAGGACTTCCGACCACCTCGATTCCTCTGATGACGCGATGCGTCTAGTGTCGGCTACGCCGCCAGCTCTCCCAGGTAAACAGCGCCAGCCCGGACCAGATAAACACGAAGGTCAGCAGCTTGCCGCCCTGTACTGGCTCGTTGAACACCAGCAACGCCAGCACGAACATCAGGCTCGGGCCGAGATACTGGATAAAGCCGAGCGTCGACAACGGAATCAGTCGCGCCCCGGCCGTAAACAGCAGCAAGGGCACCGTGGTCACCACGCCCGCGGCGATCAGCAACAGGTCCAGCGATAGGGCATTGTTCTGCAGGTGGCTGGTGGCGGTGTCGGCATAACCAAACAGATAGAACAAGGCGACCGGCAACAGCAGCAGGGTTTCGACGCAGAGACCGCTTTGGGCATCCACCGGGATCTGTTTGCGGATCAGACCATAGAAACCGAAGGTGGCGGCCAGGGTCAACGCAATCCACGGCAGGTGGCCAATCAGCACCACCTGGATCAGCACGCCAATCACCGCCAGCCCCACCGCCAGCCACTGTATGCGGCGCAGACGCTCGCCGAGGAACAGCATACCGAGCAGGATATTGAACAGCGGATTGATGTAGTAGCCGAGGCTGGCCTCCAGCAGGTGGTCATGGTTGACCGCCCAGATAAACAGCAGCCAGTTGCTGGCGACCAGCACGGCGGAGAGCGCCAGGGTGGCGACCTGTTTTGGTTGGACAAAGATGGCGCGTAGCCGTGGCAACTGGCGGGTGGCGGCCAGCAGGCCGACCAGCAGCACGCACGACCAGATGATGCGATGGCTGAGAATTTCCGGTGCCGGGACGGCGGCAATCCATTTGAAATACAGCGGACAGACGCCCCAGATAAGAAAGGCGCCAAGGGCATAGAGCACGCCGCGGCGTTGATCGGTCATGAGGACTCCTTGGTGATGGAGATCGCAGTGTAACGCTTGCGCTGCGCAACCAACAGAGGGATGGCTGAAACAAAAAAGGCCAGCCGTTGCCGGCTGGCCTTGGATGACATGACGCGTCTTAGTGGCTGTCGTGCGCCTTCGGCGCGATGCTTTCGTCAAACACCTCCAGCGGCTTGTGGTTCTCGCCGAGGTAGGTGTAGATCACCGGCAGCACGAACAGGGTGAACAGGGTGCCGATCGACAGACCGGCGACGATCACCAGACCGATACCGAAGCGGCTGATCGCCCCGGCACCACTGGCCCCCATCAGCGGGATCAGACCGGCGACCATCGCCGCGGTGGTCATCAGGATCGGACGCAGACGGACGCGGGTGGCCAGTCGGATCGCCTCGAACTTGTTCAGTCCGCGCTTGATCTGCTCCTCCTTGGTCACTTCACAAATCAGGATGCCGTGCTTACTGATCAGGCCGACCAGGGTAATCAACCCCACCTGGGTGTAGATGTTCATGGTGGAGAGGCCCCAGGCCATGGCGATCAAGGCTCCGCTCAATGCCAACGGCACCGACACCAGGATCACCAGCGGGTCACGCACGCTCTCAAACTGCGAGGCCAGTACCAGGAAGATGACGAACAGCGCCAGCATAATGGTGCCGATCAGCGCGTTCCCTTCGGTGACGAACTGACGGGCTTCGCCCATGTAGTTGTGCTGATAGCCGGTCGGCAGGTTCGGGGTGACCTCACGCTCGAAGAACGCCACCGCATCGCCCATCGATACGCCCGGGGTCGGCACCACACCAATGGTGGCCGAGTTCAGCTGGTTGAACTTGGGCAGTGAACGCGGTTCGGTGATCAGGCTGATGTTGACCAGATTACCCAGCGGCACCTGGGTGCCGTCGGCGGCACGCACATAGTAGCGCTTGATCGATTCCGGGTTCAGGCGGTACTTGCGTTCGACCTGCGGAATCACTTCGTAGCTACGGCCGTCCAGATCGATACGGTTGACGTAACCGTCGCTCATCATGGTGCCGAGGGTCAGCCCGATATCCTGCATGGTGATGCCGTAGGCACCGGCCTTGTCACGGTCGACGGTGATGCGCATGGTGGCCGAGTCAAACGCCAGATCGATGTCCGAGTAGATGAACTGACGGTTGGCTTTGACCTTGGCCATGATTTCGCTGGCCACCTGGAACAGGCTCTCGAAGTTGTTCGGCGTGGTGATGACGTACTGCAACGGCAGGCCACCACCGGCGCCCGGCAGTTCCGGGAACTGGAACGAGCTGACCGACATCTCCGGGATATCCTGCATGCCATCGTTGGTGCGGTTCATCACCGTCTTCAACGCCTCGCGCTGGCTCCACGGCTTCATGATCGCAATTGCCATCCCCTGGTTGGAATTCGGGATCCCGGCCAGCGACAGGTTGGTGGCCATCGCCGGGTCCTTGTTCAACCGCTCGGTCATCTCGCCCATGGTGGTCTGGATGTAGTCGAGGTTGGCGGTGTTCGGCGCCTTGGCCATCATCATGTAGGCGCCCTTGTCTTCCGACGGCGCCAACTCGGACGGAATGAAGCTGAACAACATCGGCAGCGAGGCGAACACCAGCAGGGCGAACACCAGCACCACCGGACGGTGAGCCAGTACGCGGTCCAGCGCGCGGCTGTAGGCATCGGTCAGGCGGTTGAGGGTGCTTTCCACGCCACGCTCGAAGGCGTTCGGGGCCACATGCTCACGCAGCATCTTCGAACACATCATCGGTGACAGGGTCAGCGCCACGATACCGGAGACAAATACCGCCCCGGCCAGGGTGAGGGCGAACTCCTTGAACAGCGAGCCGGTGACCCCGCCCATCAGCGCAATCGGCGCATACACGGCGGCCAGGGTAATGGTCATCGAGATGACCGGCAGCGCAATCTCGCGGGTACCGATGATCGCCGCGCGGAACGGATCCTCGCCGGCCTTGATATGTCGGTCGACGTTCTCCACCACCACGATGGCGTCGTCGACCACCAGGCCGATGGCGAGCACCATGGCGAGCAGGGTCATCAGGTTGATGGTGAAGCCGAACATCTGCATCAGCATCACCACGCCAATCAGCGACAGCGGAATGGTGATGATCGGAATCACCACCGCGCGCAGCGAGCCGAGGAACAATGTGATCACCACCAATACGATCACGCCGGCCTCAACGATGGTTTTCACCACCTCGTTGATCGATTCGTTGATCGCCTCGGTCGAGTCATACAGCAGATCCATCTGGATGGTTGACGGCATGTTGCGGCGCAACTCCGGCATCATCTTCACCACGTTGGCGGCGATTTCCAGCGGGTTGGCGGTCGGCGACGGATCCAGACCGACAATCACCGCCTCGTGGCCGTTGGCCATCGCACGGTAGGTATCGTGGTTCTTCTCCAGGCTGACCTTGGCAATGTCGCGCAGGCGGATCACCGCGCCGCTACGGCTGGCCACCACCAGTTTCTCCAGATCGGCGACACTGTCGACCTGGGTCTTGGCATCGGCGTTATACAGCATGAAATAGCCGGTGGCCTGACCCGGGGAGGATTGGTAGTTGTTGGCCTGCAGCACGCTCATCACATCGCTGGCGGTCAGGTTGTAGGCCGCCATGCGTTCCGGGTCCAGCCAGATGCGCAGCGCAAACTCAGTCCCGCCGTACAGGTTGACCTTGGCCACCCCTTCAACGGTAAACAGCTGCGGCTTGATCACGCGCTCCAGATAGTCGGTGATTTGCGAGCCGTTGAGCTCCTTACTGGAGAAGGAGATATACATGATCGAGGTGCTCGAGCCGGTGGACATGTCCAGACTCGGGTCATCCGACTCCTTCGGCAGCTTGGCGCGTACCGAGTTGACCTTGGCCAGCACATCGGCGAGTGCGGCATTCGGGTCGGAGTTCAGCTTCATGTTGACCGTGATGGTCGAGCGGCCGAGCTGGCTGCTCGAGGTCATATAGTCGATGTTGTCGGCCTGGGCGATCGCCTGTTCCAACGGCTGGGTAATAAATCCCTGGATCAGGCTGGCGCTGGCCCCGTAGTAGCTGGTGCTGACCGTGATCACCGTATTGGTAATTTTCGGGTACTCGCGCACCTGCATGCCCTTGAGGGCCTGCAATCCGAGCAGCACCAGCAGCAGGCTGATCGAGATCGCCAGTACCGGTCGCCGGATAAAAATGTCGGTAAATTTCATATCCTGCTCCGTTTACAGCATCGGGATCGAGGCCGGCTTCTGCAGCAGCGGATCCTGCACCAGCGTGACGTGGCTACCGTTGGACAGGCGAACCTGCCCGCTGACGACCACCTCTTGGCCCGGTTGCAGGCCGCCAGTGATATGCGCCTGATCTTCCTTGCGCTCACCGACTTCGACCACCACCTGGCGGGCGACCTGGATCGGCTCTCCCTTGTCGTTCTTCAGCGGCTGGCCCTGCTCATCCTTGCCCGGCTCGACCACATAGACGGTCTGGCCGTACAGGGTGAAGTTGATGGCGGTCTGCGGGATGGCCATCTGGCTCTTCAGCACCGGCAACTGGACCTGCACGCGGGCAAACATACCGGAGCGCAGCAGACCGTCGGAGTTCGGCACCGTGGCCTGCACCTGGACCACACCGGACTGGGCATTCACCGCCGGTTCAATCGCCGCAATAGCGCCGGTAAACGGCTTGTTCGGATAGGCATCGACATAGATATGCAGCTGCTGGCCGACCTTGACCTTGGCCAGATCGGTCTGCGGGATGGTGAAACGGATCTTCATCACGCTGGTGTCTTCCAGGCGGACCACATTGGTCCCGGCGGTCAGGTACTGGCCGAGGAACACATTGCGGATACCGACCTGACCGGCAAACGGCGCGCGGATATTCATACGGTTGATGGTGGCCTGCAGCGACTCGATCTGGCCGGCGAGGGCCAGGTAGTCGGCTTCGGCGCTGTCCAGGTTGCCCTTGGAGACGGTGCCCTTGCCATACAGGCTGCGCATACGATCCAGGTTGGCGCGGGTGGCCGGCATACGGCCTTCCGACGCCTTGAGGTTGGCCTCTTCAACGGCGGCATTCAGGCTGAGCAGGGGATCATCCTTGCGCACCATCTGGCCCGATTCAAAGGCAATCCGCGCCACCTTGCCGGCGACTTCGTTGCTGATATCCAGCCCCTGATTCGGCTCGATAAAGCCGATCGCCTCGATGGTTGGCGTCCAGTCCCGGGTGGTGACCGTCTGTACGGCTACCGGGAAGGTGGGGATGGGCATGTTGGCAAAATACTTGGCCATCATATGGTTCTTGAAGAGATTGAAACCAATCACGCTGCCAAATATCAGCAGCACGATAAGGATCATGACAACCGTCCATCTTTTCATTCTTTGCTCCCGCAGGTGGTATCGGAGGATGTTGCAGCCAGGATTGCTTGCCAGCTCGCCTCGGCCAGTTGTGCCTTGACGGCATCAGTGAGTTCAAAATCGTAAAAACGGCGCTCATGCAGCACACACTGCACGCTGGCCAGGCTCAGCGTGCCGAGCAGCATGGGGGGCAGGTCGCGAAACACCCCCTGTTCGCGTCCGCGGCGGAAAAAGTCGTTCAACGGCGCCCACTGCTGATGCGCCCAGACCTGGTCCGCTGTGGTGAAGTAGGGGGACCGTTCGTAAAGATCCTTGTAGAACATGACATCCGCATGATCGCGGATCCCGTCACAGGCGTTGAGCCACATCTGCCGGTAACTGGCAAAGCAGACCTGCTGCAGATCCACCCCGGCGGTAATCAGCGTGCACATATGCGCCAGCACCTGGCGGAACAGGGCACTGATCAGGGCCTCTTTGCTGTCGAAATAGCGGTAAAACGAGCCCGTGGCGACGCCGGCCGCGCGCACGATGGCCTGCACCGAGGTGCCATGAAACCCCTGCTCGATAAACAGCGGCAGGGCGCTTTGCAGCAGATGTTCGCGTTTATCCAGCATGCCGGTGTCCTGGATGGGTGGGTGTTCGACGGAAAAAGCAGCATAGCCCGTGCAGCTGAATCGTAGCTGAATGAACGTTCATTCGTGAAGGGTTTGTGAAAATTTGTTAAGTCATGGCGATGAATGGCCATTCAGGGCACGTTAGTTGCAGACCCGCCGGCCTGGCGCGTTGGCGGCGTGAGGGGGCGTGCGCGCTGACGGTTGGCAGCAAGAAGAGTGGTATTTTTGGTCGGTTGTCGTAAAAATCGGCAAGTGCGCGGTTTTTTTACAAAATGACTGGACAAGCGCGGCCCCGGTTCGTAGTATCTCCCCCCGTCTGATGACGAGCGCCCGTAGCTCAGCTGGATAGAGCGCTGCCCTCCGGAGGCAGAGGCCACAGGTTCGAATCCTGTCGGGCGCGCCATATCCGATACGGGATGCATCAGATAGTTTCACGCAGCTGTGGTGGCTGTAGCTCAGTTGGTAGAGTCCCGGATTGTGATTCCGGTTGTCGTGGGTTCGAGTCCCATCAGCCACCCCATTTTTAGCTGTGCACCCATGCGAGGGTGGCGGAATTGGTAGACGCGCTAGCTTCAGGTGTTAGTGTCCCTAGGACGTGAGGGTTCAAGTCCCTCCTCTCGCACCACTCTCTTCGGAGAGCAAAACAGGCCAACCTGGTCTGTTTTTTGTTTCATCCCTCGGTGATTAGCGCAGTCTGGTAGCGCATCTGGTTTGGGACCAGAGGGTCAAAGGTTCGAATCCTTTATCACCGACCACTTTCCTCGCGACAGGCTCCGGCGTGTCGCATAAAAAAACCGCCTTGATGGCGGTTTTTTGCTTTCTGGCATCCGGAAAACCGGCACCAGGAGAACAGGCGGCCGCGTACGACCGCCTGTTGCCGACTACTCGGCGTCCGGACTTGGTGCGGTTAGCGAACTGTGCGCACCGCTCTCCTCGGCCTGCCAACCGCCACCGACCGCCTTATACAGCGCGACCTGGTTTTCCAGCAACGCCAGACGGGTGGAGATCAGGCTCTGGCGGGCGCTGAACAGCGAGCGCTGCGCATCCAGACGGGTCAGATAGCTGTCGACCCCCTGGTTGTAGCGCATGTCGGCCAGTTCAAAGTAACGTTCGTTCGCCTTGACCAGCGCCTGTTGGGCTGACAACTGGTTGACGTACTCTTTCTGGGCATCCAGGCCACTGGCCACTTCCTTGAACGCGGTCTGAATCGTGCTCTCGTAGGTCGCCACCGCCTGTTTGGTCTCGATGTCGGCGACATCCAGATCGGCGACGCGCTTGCCACCATCAAACAGCGGCAGGCTGATCTGCGGCACAAAGCTCCAGGCACCGGAGCCGCCACCGAACAGATCGCCAAGCTGGGTGCTGGCGGTGCCGGCGGTCGCGGTCAGCGAGATGGTCGGGAAGAAGGCCGCACGGGCGGCACCAATGTTGGCATTGGCAGCCTTCAGGCTGTGTTCGGCGGCCAGGATATCCGGGCGCTGGAACAGCAGACTGGAGGGGGCGCCGACCGGCACATCCGGCAGTTGCACGCCAGCCAGCGTCGCCGGCAGCTTGACCGCCTGCGGCCAGCTGGTGCCGAGCAGCAGGGTCAGTGCATGACGGTCATCATTGACCAGACGACGGTACTGGGCGGCACTGACACGGGCGCTGTCCAGCGAGGTCTGGCTCTGCGCCAGATCCATCTCTGAGGCGGCGCCCAGATCATACTTCTTCTGGGTCAGTGCATGGGTCTCCTGCTCGGTCTGTAGCGTGGCCTCGGCCAGCGCCAGCAGGTCACGATCGGCGAGCAGGGTCAGGTAGGCATCGGCCACCGAGGCAACCAGCGCAATCTGCGTGCTGCGACGGGTCTCATCCTTGGCCAGCCAGGTTTCCAGTGCCTGTTCCTTCAAGCTGGCCACGCGGCCAAACAGATCCAGCTCGTAACTGGTGACGCCGACATTGGCGGCATACTTGTTACTGATGCTGGCAGTGCCACTGCTGCTGGCGGTCGCCGGCGTGCGGGTGCGGGTCTGGCTGGCATCAGCACTGACTGTCGGCAGGGTCGAGGCACGCTGGATGCGGTACTGGGCCTCATACAACTGCACGTTGAGTACCGCGACCCGCAGGTCGCGATTATTATCCAGTGCGGTGGTGATCAGCTGTTGCAGCACCGGGTCCGGGAACTGGGTTTTCCAGGCGCGCGGGGCGATGGAGGCCGCCGAGCTTTCCCAGGTGGCGCCACCCGGTACCGCCGGGCGTTGATAGGCCGGCGCCATCGAGCAGCCAGCCACCATCATGGCCACGGTGAGGGCCAGGATCGTTTTAGTCATGATGCACCTCCGTCAGTGCGTTACCTGCGCGCTCGGCGGCAGTCCGGTGACGGGTGAAGAAGCGCATCACCAGGACGAAGAACAGGGGAACAAAGAAGATCGCCAGTACGGTGGCGCTCAGCATACCGCCGATCACCCCGGTACCGATGGCGTGACGGCTGTTGGCGCCGGCCCCGGAACTGATCGCCAGCGGCATCACACCAAGGATAAACGCCAGCGAGGTCATCAAGATCGGGCGCAGACGCATACGGGCGGCATCCAGCACCGCTTCGGTCAGGCTCTTGCCGGAGTGGTCATACAACTCCTTGGCGAACTCGACGATCAGGATGGCGTTCTTCGCCGACAACCCGATAGTGGTCAGCAGGCCGACCTGGAAGTAGACGTCGTTTTCCAGCCCGCGCAGGGTGGCGGCGACAATCGCCCCCAGCACCCCGAGCGGCACCACCAGCATGACCGAGAACGGTACGCTCCAGCTTTCATACAGGGCGGCCAGCGACAGGAAGACGACCAGCAGCGAGATGGCGTACAGCGCCGGGGCTTGCGAGCCGGCTTGACGTTCCTGCAATGACAAACCGGTCCACTCCAGCCCGATGCCATCCGGCAGCTTCTTGACGATCGCCTCGATCTCGGCCATCGCCTCGCCAGTACTCTTGCCCGGTGCCGCTTCACCGACGATTTCCATCGCCGGGACGCCGTTATAGCGCTCCAGTCGTGGTGAACCATAGGTCCAGTTGGTGGTGGCAAAGGCAGAGAACGGCACCATCTTGTTGTCGGTGTTGCGCACATACCACTGATTCAGGTCTTCCGGATTCATGCGGTAGGGGGCATCCGCCTGCAGATAGACCTTCTTCACGCGGTTGCGATCCACAAAGTCATCAATGTAGGACGAACCTCAGGCAATGCTCAGCGTGTTGTTGATGTCGCTGACACTCAGCCCCTGGGCCAGCGCCTTGGCGTAATCAATCTTGACGTTGAACTGCGGGGTATCCTCCATGCCGTTCGGACGGACACGTACCAGTGCCGGATTCTGCGCCGCCATGCCCAATAACTGGTTACGGGCGGCGGTCAAGGCGGCATGGCCGAGGCCACCGCGATCCTGCAGGTAGAAGTCAAAGCCGGTGGCAGAGCCCAGCGCCGGAATGGCTGGCAGGTTGAAGGTAAATACCTGCGCCTCCTTGATGCTGAACAGATAACCCATGGCACGACCGACGATGGCGTTGGCGCTGCGGCTCGGGTCCTTACGTTCGCTCCAGTCCTTGAGTTTGATAAACGCCATCCCGCTGTTCTGGCCACGACCGGCAAAGCTGAAGCCGGCCACGGTCATCACCGAGGCGACGTTGTCTTTCTCGTTATCCTGGAAGTAGTGGCGCATGTTGTCGAGTACCGCTTCGGTACGTTCGGTGGTGGCACCGACCGGCAACTGCACCATCGCCATCAGCACGCCCTGGTCCTCTTCCGGCAGGAACGAACTCGGCAGGCGCATAAACAGCACCACGAGGATACCCAGCATGGCGGCATAGATGATGCCCATACTGATCCCGCGTTTGATAACCTTGCGCACACCGTTCTGATAACGCTGTGAGCCGCTGTCAAACATCCGGTTGAACCAGCCGAACAGCCCCTTCTGCTGGCCAAACTCGCCATGGGCGGCCGGGCGCAGGAAGGTGACGCACAGTGCCGGGGTCAAAATCAACGCCACCAGTACCGACAGCGCCATCGCGGAGACGATGGTCAGCGAGAACTGACGGTAGATGGCACCGGTCGAGCCACCGAAGAAGGCCATGGGCACGAACACCGCCGACAGCACCAGCGCAATCCCGACCAGGGCGCCGGTGATCTGGTCCATCGATTTGCGGGTGGCCTCCAGCGGCGAGAGATCCTCCTCACTCATCAGACGTTCGACGTTTTCTACCACCACGATGGCGTCGTCGACCAATAGCCCGATGGCGAGCACCAGCCCGAACATGGTCAGGGTGTTGATGGTGAAACCGAACGCCGCCATGATGCCGAGCGTCCCGAGCAGCACCACCGGTACGGCGATGGTCGGAATGACGGTGGCGCGCCAGTTCTGCAGGAACAGGTACATGACGAAGAATACCAGCACCACCGCTTCAATCAGGGTGTGGAACACTTCCTCGATCGAGATCTGCACGAACGGCGTGGTGTCATACGGATAGATAACCTCCATATGCGCCGGGAAGTAAGGCTTCAGCTCGTCGATCTTGGCACGCACCTTGGTGGCGGTATCCAGCGCGTTGGCGCCGGTGGCCAGCTTGATGGCGAACGCCGCAGTCGGCTTACCGTTATAGCGTGCGCTGGCATCGAAGCTTTCACCGCTCAATTCAATACGTGCTACATCGCGCAGCAGTACCTTGGAGCCATCCTGATTGACGCGCAGCAGCACCTGACCGAACGCTTCGGGCGTGGTCAGTCGGCTCTGCCCCTTGATGGTGGCGGTAAACTGCTGGCCGGCGACCGCCGGGTTGCCGCCCAGACTCCCGAGGGCGACCTGGGCATTCTGCGCAGTGATAGCGGTCTTGATATCACTCGGCGTCAGCGCATAGCTGTTGAGTTTGTTCGGATCCAGCCAGATGCGCATCGCATACTGGCTGCCGAACACCTGCAGTTCACCGACCCCGTCGATACGGCTGATTGGATCCTTGAGGTTGGCATTGACATAGTCCGCCAGGTCATGGTTATCCATGCTGCCATCGTTGGAGATAAAGCCGGCCACCATCAGG
>JAYROM010000108.1:0-5486 GCA_041911695.1 Aeromonadaceae bacterium | reverse complement strand
TGCATTTGGCCCCATCGCAGTGCAGAAAGGGATCACCCTGCCCTACAAGCCCTCCACCTGGAACGATATCCCGGACTGGGCCAAGGACAAGGATGGTCACTGGGTTCTGGCCTATACCGGCACCATCTCGTTCATGATCAACAAGTCGCTGGTCAAGGATGAGCCGAAGAGCTGGGCCGATCTGCTAAAGGGCAAGTACAAGGTCACCATCGGTAATGTCGGTGTTGCCTCACAGGCCAACAGCGGCGTGCTGGCCGCGGCGATTGCCGGCGGTGGTAACGAGAAGAATCTGGACCCGGCGTTCAAACTGTTTGCCGAACTGGCCAAGCAGGGCCGCCTGTCGCTGACCGACCCGACCCTGGCGGTGATCGAGAAGGGTGAAGTGGAAGTCGCCGTGCTGTGGGACTTCAACTCGCTGAGCTATCGCGATCAGATCGATCCGAAGCGCTTTGATGTGGTGATCCCGTCCGATGGCTCGGTGGTCGCCGGTTACACCACCATCATTAACAAATACAGCAAGCACCCGAATGCGGCCAAGCTGGCACGCGAGTACATCTTCAGTGATGCCGGTCAGATCAACCTGGCCAAGGGCTATGCCCGTCCGATCCGCAGCAACGTCAAGCTGCCGGCCGAGCTGCAAGCCAAGATGATCCCGGCCGCGCAATACGCCGTAGCCAAGCCGGTGCAGGATTTCGATGCCTGGACCGCTGCCGCCAAGACCCTGCCGCGCCTGTGGCAGGAGAAGGTCATGGCTAACCAGCAGTAACGCGTATGAACAACAAGGTCATTTACATCCTGATCGATGGCCTGGCCTGGCAGGTAGCCCGTGACAGCATGGGCTACCTGCTGGCGCTGTGCGAGGCGGGCGAAGCCAGCCTCTATCAGCTCGAGTCCGCACTGCCATCTCTCTCCCGTCCGTTGTACGAAACCCTGCTCACCGGCCGCACCCCGGTCGAGAGCGGCATCCGCCATAATGGCGTACAACGCCTGTCCCATGGACACAGCCTGTTTCACCTGGTCTCTGCCGCCGGAGGCACCACAGCGGCCGCCGCCTATCACTGGATCAGCGAGCTCTACAACCGCTCGCCGTGGGAGGCCCGCCGCGACCGGCGCACCGATGACCCAGGCCTGCCCATCCAGCACGGCCGCTTCTACTTCCAGGACCACTACCCGGATGATCACCTGCTGCTGGATGCCGATGATCTGTGGCGCACCTGGCAGCCGGATCTGCTGTTTATCCACCCGATGAATGTCGATGACGCCGGCCACCGCGCAGGTTTGGATTCCGCCGAATACCGCAACAGCGCACGCCGGTTTGATATCTGGCTGTCCGAATTCCTGCCCGACTGGCTGGCCGATGGCTACCACATTTTGATCACCAGTGATCATGGCATGAACAATGATAAGACCCATGGCGGGGCGCTGCCTTGCGAACGCGAGGTGCCACTGTTTGTCATCGGCCCACAATTCAGCCATGACCCACAAGCCGCACCGCGCCAGGTAGAGCTGGCCGGCACACTGGCCACCCTGCTCGGCTTAGACCATGACTTGCCCCACTGCTTGTCATTGCTTAAGCCGTCAACACGGCAGGTGTCGCCAGTGGTTGAATCCAACCTGCCTGCATCGTCAGCGCCTGACCCCGAGGAGACCTGCTGATGGAGACCACCATGCACCTGCCCGCTACCGACTCGCCGACAACGCCAGAGGCGGCCGCGCCAGCCAACCCACTACGCGCCCATCGACCGCGGCCGTGGCGTCGTTATCTGTTACGGCTAACCCCCGCGCTCTGGCTGTTGCCGCTGCTGTTGATCCTCGGCATTTTCACCTTCGGTCCGCTTGGCTGGATCGTGCATGGCGCACTCAGTACCGACAGCGGCTGGACCCTGTCGCGGATGCAGGAGATCGTGACCTCGTCGTTCTACCGCCAGGCATTTGGTAACAGCCTCTATCTGTCCTTTTGGTCGAGTGTGGCGGGGCTACTGATTGCCGGCATGGCCGCGGCCTCGCTGCGCCGGGTGGGCGGTCGGGTGCGCAATGCGGTGGTGGCACTGACCAATATGACCAGCAATATGGCCGGGGTACCGCTGGCGTTTGCCTTTATCGTCATCCTCGGCACCAATGGCGCCATCACGCTGATGTTGCGCCAGGGGCTCGGCCTCAGCGGTTTTAACCTCTACAGCATGCACGGTCTGCTGGCGACCTATATCTATTTCCAGCTGCCGCTGGCCTTGCTGCTGCTCTATCCCGCCTTCGATAACCTGCGCGATGACTGGCGTGATGCTGCCTCGCTGCTCGGCGCCTCGACACTGCGCTACTGGTGGCACGTCGCCATGCCGGTCCTGGCGCCCGCGCTGATCGGCACCTTTATGCTGCTGTTTGCCAATGCGATGGGGGCTTATGCCACCGCCTTTGCACTGACTTCCGGCAACTACAACCTGCTGACCATCCGCATCGCCAGTCTGGTGGCCGGGGATATTTTCCTTGAGCCGGAAACCGCCGCCGCGCTGTCGATCCTGCTGATGCTGCTGCTGGCACTGATCGCTTGGGCCAACCAGTTACTGCTCAAGCGTATCCGTCATGGCCGCCCGGTGGGTATGGATGCGCGCTAGCTCACCACGGCTTGGCCATCGTCGAGAAAGGAACCTGACATGCGTCTTTCTGAACAGATCTACCACCGCACTGTGATCACCAGCCTGATGGCGATCCTGCTGATCCCGATCCTTGCGACCCTGCTCTATTCGCTCTCCAGTCGCTGGGGCGCCACCATCCTGCCGGATGGGCTGAGCTTCAAGTGGTATCTACAACTGTGGAGCGATCCGCGCTTTCTGGCCGCGCTTGGCCGCTCAATGCTGGTCTGCTTTGGCAGCCTGATGCTGGGCGTGCTGGTGGTGGTGCCGACCGCCTTTGTGGTGTTCTTCTACTTCCCGCGACTCGATCGCTGGATGAGTTTGCTGATCCTGCTGCCGTTTGCCATGCCGCCGGTGGTCACCAGTGTTGGTCTGCTCAGCCTCTATTCCGATGGCAGCCTGCCGATCATCGGCACGCCGTGGATCCTGCTCGGTTGCTACTTCACCATCATACTGCCGTTTCTCTATCGCTCGCTGGCCAACCGCCTGCAGAGCCTGGACCTGCACAGCCTGATGTCGGCCGCCCAGCTGCTCGGCGCTTCGGCGCCACGGGCGTTCCTGCTGGTCGTGCTGCCCTCGCTGCGCAAGAGCCTGTTCTCGTCACTGTTCCTGTCGTTCTCGTTCCTGATGGGCGAGTTCGTGTTTGCCAATCTGCTGGTCGGTACCCGTTACGAAACCTTGCAGATCTATCTCTACAACATGCGCGCCACCAGCGGCCATTTCACCAGTGCGGTGGTGATCAGCTATTTCCTGATCACCCTGCTGCTGACCTGGCTGGCCACCCGTTTTAACCGTTGAGGAAGCATCATGGCCTATTTTGACGTTTGCCAGTTGCACAAGCAGTATGCCGGACGACCGGTGTTCACCGATCTGAACCTGCAGATCGAAGCCGGCGAGTTCATCACCCTGCTCGGCCCGAGCGGCTGTGGCAAGTCCACCCTGTTACGCTGTATGGCGGGTTTGAGCCGCCCCGATAGCGGTCAAATCATCATGGCGGGGGAAGATATCACCCATCGCGCGCCGCAAAAGCGCGACATCGGCATGGTGTTCCAAAGCTATGCGTTGTTCCCGACCATGACGGTGCAGGACAACGTCGCCTTCGGCCTGCGTATGCAGGGGGTGAGCCAGCATGAGCAGAAAACCGCCGTGCGCGACATCCTCGAACTGGTCGAGTTGACCGGCAAGGAGCAGAGCCTGCCCGGCGAACTCTCTGGCGGCCAGCAGCAACGTGTCGCACTGGCCCGCGCCCTGGTGGTCAAGCCGCGTCTGTTGCTGCTTGATGAGCCGTTGTCGGCACTGGATGCCCGGATCCGTCGTCATCTGCGCGAGCAGATCCGTGCCATCCAGCAACAGATGGGGCTGACCACAGTGTTTGTCACCCACGATCAAGAGGAGGCACTGACCCTCTCCGACCGGATCGTGCTGATGCATGACGGCCAGATTGTACAGGCGGACAGTGCCGAGATGCTGTATACCCGCCCGGCCAACCGCTTCGCCGCCGAGTTTATCGGCCACTACAACCTGCTTGACGGCGCAGCGGCTAGCCAACTGCTGCAACGTAGCGTGCACGGCAACCTGGCGATCCGCCCGGAGTCGATCACCCTGGTCGCGCCGACTGACTCGACCATTCACGGCCAGATCCTCGGTCATCAGTTACTGGGGAATGTGATCCGTTATCAAGTCGCATGTGCAGGCAGCACCTTGAAGGTGGACGCCCTCAACCGCGATGCGCAACAATTGCTGCCCCGCGGCAGCCAGGTTGGCCTGGTGTTTGCCGAGCCTGAACTGTGCGAGGTGGCCTGATGGCGCTGGCGTTATTTGATATGGATGACACCCTGCTCGACGGAGACAGTGCATCACTGTGGTTCGAGTATATGGTCGAACATGGCATGGCCCCGGCCAGCATGCTCGCCGAAGAGGCGCAGATGATGGCGCGCTATTATGCCGGCGAGCTGGATATGCGCGACTACATGACCTTCACCCTGCAACCGCTGGCCGGCCAGCCGGTGGCCACCATCGCCGGCCACTGCGAACGCTTCGCACGCGAGATCATTGGTCGGATGTTTATTGACGGTCTGGAGAAGATCCGCTGGCACCGCGAACGCGGTGACACAGTGATCATTATCTCGGCCACCGGTGAGCATGTGATCCGGCCTCTGGCCGCGCTGCTGGGCGTTGAGCATGTGCTGGCGATCAAGCTGGCCCGCGAAGAGGGCTGCTACACCGGCCAGACCACCGGCGTAATCACCTTTCGCGAAGGCAAAGTCACCCGCACCCATGACTGGCTGCAACAACATGGCGGCACGCTGGCGGGCAGTTACGGCTATAGCGACTCGATCAACGATCTGCCCCTGCTCGAGATGGTCACCCATGCCCACGCCATCAACCCCGGCGAGGCGCTGCAGCAACACGCAAACCAGGCAGGCTGGCCGATCTTGCGTTGGGAGACCAGAGCGGAAAGCTAATACACTAGACCGGCCACTGCAGAATGTATGGTGGCCGGTCGAACAGGCTTCGAATCTAGCCTGCCCATCCCCGGATAAAACAAAAAGGCCCTGTCTTGCGACAGGATGATGCAGTAATCACTTCATTTGAACATTCCCGGTCGGGATTGACTCGCGCCATCCATGGCGCTCGCCCTGCGGGCAGCCTGCGGCTGTCCCAAACGACCTCCTGCCGTTTGGTCGAACAGGCTTCGAATCTAGCCTGCCCATCCCCGGATAAAAGAAAAGACCCTGTCTTACGACAGGGTCTTTTCTTTTATCTGGCGGTGAGGGAGGGATTCGAACCCTCGATACGTTGCCGTATACACACTTTCCAGGCGTGCTCCTTCAGCCACTCGGACACCTCACCGTTTTT
>JAYROM010000107.1:0-3671 GCA_041911695.1 Aeromonadaceae bacterium | reverse complement strand
TTATGTAAAGCATCAAGATAAAGTGGCCAAAGAGGAAGAGGAGAGACAACAGAGTCTTGAATTCACCTCTTGAGCGTATAGCCCCCTTCTAGGGGGCTAATCAAAGCCACCTGCTATGCAGGTGGATTTTTACTTTATCCGGTGATGGGCAGGCTAGATTTGAAGCCTGTTCGACCAAACGGCAGGAGGCCGTTTGGGACAGCCGCAGGCTGCCCGCAGGGCGAGCGCCATGTATGGCGCGAGTCAATCCCGACGGGGAATGCGTAGACGGACTGGTTACTGCATAGCCCTGTCGCAAGACAGGGTCTTTTCTTTTATCCGATGATGGGCAGGCTAGATTTGAAGCCTGTTCGACCAAACGGCAGGAGGCCGTTTGGGACAGCCGTAGGCTGCCCGTAGGGCGAGCGCCATGGATGGCGCGAGTCAATCCCGACCGGGAATGTTCAAACGAACTGGGTACTGCATAGTCCTGTCGCAATACAGGGCCTCTCATCTCACCACCCAGCGAGCTGTCATCCCCGCTAGATCTTCAACACCCCCACAATCAACGCTACCACCCCACCAGCAATCAATGGCCCGACCGCCAGACCGCGCAGGAAGCAGACGCCGATCAGGGTGCCGATCATCAGGGCGGTGACGGTTTCCGGTGACGACTTCATAAATGGCACGCCTTGGGCGGCTACCCAGGCGACCGCGATGCCGATGAGGATGGCGAGGAGTCCGGCGGGGATTTGAAGACGCGGAGGATCTCGGTGCTGCCGATGCGGCCCGACACTAGCGGGACCAGTACGGCGGCGGTGAGGATGGTGACGCCGATGCTGATGCCCTTGTTTTCAATCAACGGGAACCAACTGGTCAGGCCCAGCAGTTTGATCAGTAGCAGCGTCAGGGCGGCGAGGGCGACGGTGAGGTTATTTCCGATGACCGAGATCATCAGGATGAGCAGGATCGGCAGATTTTCGAAACTCATGGCAATGCAGTGGAAAGGGCTTTCGCCGGATCATACACAACATTTGCCCATGACGGGATGGACAGGATAAGGATTCGATCCATCAGTTGTGAAAAGCAGAGTGAGATAGCGCGGTCAGGGCGCATGTCTGCATGCTGGTAGCAAAAGAGTCTTTTTTGTTGTGTTTTAACAAATACTTACAATGAGTGAATGATCAAAAGATAATAATTCTCATTTGTGTTGATCGATTGGTGGGTTGTCTCTATGATGCCGGGCAGTGTGATAACCCTCGACAAGGAAATTGATCATGACGTTCAAAATGGAATGGTTGACCCCGTTGTGCCTGACCCTGATGGCACCTCAAGTGCTGAGTGCCAGTGCAGAGAACACGAAGGACCCGCAGCCAGATACGCTGAGTACTGTGGTGGTGCAGGCGAAGAAGGTACCCAAGAAACAGGCCGAGAGTAGTGTGGCGACCATCTCGGGTCAGCAGATCGCGCGCGATCAGAGTCAGAGCCTGACTGATCTGTTCAAGAAGGAGCCCGGGGTCGAAGTCACGCAGGATGCACGGTTTGGCGTCAACAGTGTCAATATCCGCGGCCTGGATGAAAATCGCGTCTATATGGATATCGACGGCGTGGTGCAGCCGGATGCCTATGGCCCGACGACAACCTACTTGCGTTCAGGGCGTGCTTATCTCGATCTGGATGCGTTGCAACAGGTGGAGGTGGTGAAGGGCGGTGATGTGGTGGCGGGTAGCGGAGCCCTGGGCGGGGCCGTCAAGTTCCGCACCAAGGACCCCAAAGATCTGCTGAAGCCACAGGGCAATGCCTCTTATCTGAACCTGAAAAGTGGCTATAGCAGTGCGAACGAGCAGTTCCATGAAACCATCACTGCCGCCAACCGCAGCGGGGCACTGGAGTCGATGGTAGTGGTGACCCGTCGCGATGGCCATGAGACCGAAACCCGCGGTGGCGGTAGTGCTGATGCAGTTGGCGCCACGCGAGGGCTGGCTGACCCAGCTGATCTGGGCTCGACCAATGTGCTCGGCAAGCTGGCCTATCAGCTTAATGATGATAACCGGATCGGGTTAGTGGCCGAGCAGTATCAGCTGAACTCGGAGATGGATCTGAAATCGCAGAGTTCAACCACCTCTACCCAGCAGGCCGATGATCAACTGCAGCGCAAACATGTCGGGATCTGGCATGAGAACATGGCCTCCAATCCGGTTTATGACGAGCTCAAATGGCAGCTCGATTACCAGGAAAAGAATACCGAAAACGGCACCCATATCGACTCCAGTAGCCAAGCGCGCTATGTCGATCGCACCTATGCGCAGAAAGATACGCAGCTTCGCGCCGATGCCAGCAAGACGCTCGGGATCCAGACGTTGAACTATGGCGTGAGCTACACCCGCGGCTCGCTGGAAAATCTGAACAAGAATGATGTGAACGGCGCTGTCACCGTGAGCCGCTTCTCGCCCAAGGCGCAGAGCAACATCTTCGGCGCTTATCTGCGCGATAACATCGCGGTGACCAATAAATGGAACCTGATCCCGGCGGTCCGTTATGACCATTACCGCTATACCACGGAAAGTGACAGCTATATCGATGACTGGGGCGACAACAAGAACCAGGCCGTCACCGGCCAGTTGGGGAGCGAATATGCGCTGACCGATCACTACACCCTGTTTGCCAAGTACGGTACCGGGTTCCGCGCGCCGGGGATGGAGGATCTGTATTACTACTACGAGAATGCCGGCTCGGTTGGCAATTATCACTATGGCTACATCATTGAACCTAATCCGGATCTGAAGCCGGAACGCAGCACCTTCCTGGAAGGGGGCTTGCGTACTCAGGGGCAGTATGGCCACGGCGAGATCACCGCGTTCTATAACCGTTACCGCAACTTTATCGAGCAGGTGACGGTCGGCACATCGACGACCTATCCGACCGGGATCTTCACGAATGAGAATATTGATCGGGCGGTGATCAAGGGCATTGAAGCCAAGGGAGAGCTGCAACTGGCCGAGATCTTCCACGCAGTGCCGCAAGGGTTGCATTGGCGCTCGGCAGTGGCCTATGCCAAGGGCAAAAATACCAGTGATGATGAACCGCTGGACAGCGTCGCACCGCTCACCTTTGCCAACACCTTGGGGTACGATGCGCCGAATAAACAGTGGGGATCGGATCTGACCGGCACATGGCGTGCGGCGAAGAAGGCCAGTGACATCACCGAGAGTTATCAGTGGCAGGCGATTCCGTCCTCGATGGTGCTGGATCTGACCACCTACTATCGCCCGGTGGAGAATGTGACCTTGCGCGCCGGCCTGTTTAACCTGACTGACAAGAAGTACTGGTTGTGGAACACGGTTCGCCAGGTGGCCAGCAGTTCAACCAATCTGGACCGCTATAGTCAGCCGGGGCGTAACTTTGGTATCGATATGGATGTGACGTTCTAACATGGCGAGTTAAACCATCCGGGTATCGTGTGCTCACCGATACCCGGATGCGCTTTTACTGTCATAGCGTGCAGCCGCTGGTCAGCTGGTTCAACCTTCTAGATGTACGACCGGATTCTCGCTAAACAGATAGCGGTCATCCGACATCTCGTCCTCAAACTCGGTAGCACTGAACAGCATCTGCCGGGTGTTTTCCAGATGCTGCCACATCGCCCGTTTGGCGGCTTGTGGGTCCTTGCGCATCAGGGCGCGCAGGATCTG
>JAYROM010000106.1:0-10674 GCA_041911695.1 Aeromonadaceae bacterium | reverse complement strand
CTGCTTATGCTGTACCGTCAAAGGTTGCACCGGCCGCTGTTCCGGCTCAGGCACCTGAACTGGCCGCCGTACCGCACGCTGTCCCGGCACTGAAGAGTGCACAGCAGCCGGTGGCTACCGCTTACGCCGTACCGTCAAAGGTTGCACCGGCAGAAGTCCCGGCTCAGGCACCTGAACTGGCAGCAGTACCGCATGCTGTTCCTGCACTGAAGAGTGCACAACAGCCGGTGGCTACCGCTTACGCCGTACCGTCAAAGGTTACTCCGGCCGCTGTTCCGGCTCAGGCACCTGAACTGGCCGCCGTACCGCATGCGGTCCCGGCACTGAAGAGTGCACAGCAGCCGGTGGCTACCGCTTATGCCGTACCGTCGAAGGTTGCACCGGCAGAAGTCCCGGCCCAGGCCCCTGAACTGGCAGCTGTACCGCATGCGGTCCCGGCACTGAAGAGTGCACAACAGCCGGTGGCTACCGCTTATGCCGTACCGTCGAAGGTTGCACCGGCAGAAGTCCCGGCTCAGGCACCTGAACTGGCCGCCGTACCACATGCTGTTCCTGCACTGAAGAGTGCACAGCAGCCGGTGGCTACCGCTTACGCTGTACCGTCAAAGGTTACTCCGGCAGAAGTCCCGGCCCAGGCACCTGAACTGGCGGCTGTACCGCACGCTGTCCCGGCACTGAAGAGTGCACAGCAGCCGGTGGCTACCGCTTATGCCGTACCGTCGAAGGTTGCACCGGCAGAAGTCCCGGCCCAGGCCCCTGAACTGGCAGCCGTACCGCATGCTGTTCCTGCACTGAAGGCTGTTCCGCAGCAGGTCACTCAGCAGGTGCCGGTTGCTATTCAGCAGATGACGCCGCATCAGGTGGCGCAGGTAGCGTCATATCAGCTGCCGACGCAGCACCATGTACAGACTGCACCGCAACGTGAAAATCACATTGCACATCAATCGCGGGCTGAACATGACCATATCGGCTTTTATGACAACCCTGCGCATGACAAGCACAACTTGTCTGTAGCTCGCCGTCTCGCCCACCATCACGGCGCTTGATAAGCGCTAGTGGGATGACGTAACAACGTCATCCCACTGTTGAATCAAAAAGCCCCTTCAGGAGAAGGGGCTTTTTATTTGGCGCGGACTACGGCGTCAGTACGGCATCACTGGGCTGTGGACCACTTTACGCAAGAGTCCAAGGCGTTGACCTCGGGTTTACTTGCTGGATGGCACACTGATGCCATGCTTTTTCGTCAGAGAAGAGAATATGAATCGTCTGTTATATCGAGCATTAGTGCTGATCTTGTTGCTCGTGATAGGTGTGTACGCATTAGTCCGTTTTTGTGGCCACCAACTGTTGCGTACCTGCCTGCACTGGGGATTGATGATTGAAGCGCAATTCGCTGCGCATCGATAACCAGAACGCCAGAAACAACAAACCCGCGACAAGCGCGGGTTTGTTATGAATCATGGCGGAGAAACAGGGATTCGAACCCTGGGTCGAGTTACCCCGACAACGGTTTTCGAGACCGTCCCGTTCAGCCACTCCGGCATCTCTCCAGCGGGATGAAGTTTTACCTGTCCGCTCGGGGAAAAGCAACCGCTTTTATCCACGGGATCAATCAAGTAGACGTTTTTTGAGCGCCATCGCCGATTCCTTGGCCATCTGTATGCGTTAGACCACCACCGGGCGCTTGGAACGGGGGTGATGCCAAAGCTCTGGGCCGTCACCATACAGGGTATGCAAATGGTCGGCATTGAGGACATGCTCGACGTCGCCATCATCCAGAATCTGACCCTGCTGCATCAGGATCAGCCGGTCGGCATAACGGCTAGCCAGATTTAGATCATGCAGCACCATCAAGACAGCATGGCCGCGGCGCGTCAGTGCGCAGATCTGTTGCAGCACCTGGTGCTGGTGACCGGGGTCGAGTGCTGAGGTGGGTTCGTCGAGCAGCAGCAACCCCGGCAGACGGTCATCCAACTGGCAGTAGACGCGCGCCAGATGAGCGCGCTGGCGCTCGCCACCGGAGAGTTGCAGGTAGGGGGCATCGCGCAGATGACCAATATCCATGGCCAGCATGGCGCGTTCCACGGCGGAGGTAAGCATCGGCTGTGGTTCAGCCCAGGGTAACCGTCCCATTGCCACCACCTGTTGGGCGGTGAAATCAAAACGTAGATCGCTGTGTTGTGGCAGCACTGCCAGCTGGCGGGCCAGCTGACGCACGGGCCACTCACGGCGTGATCGTTCAAATAGCTGCACCGCACCTTGCGCGGGGATTTCGCCGCAAATCGCCTTGAGCAGTGTCGATTTGCCGCATCCGTTAGGGCCCAATAGCACCACTAACTCACCTGCAGCGATCGACAAGCTAACCCGTTGTAATAATGAGCGATTGCCAAGTTGCACTGACAGGGCGTGGGTCTGCAACGGGATCATAGTGCACGTCCTTGTTGTTGACGCAGCAGCCAGAGGAAGAAGGGGGCGCCCAGTGCTGCGGTGATGAGGCCAACCGGAATTTCTGCGGGGGCCGCCAGGATCCGGGCCAGCCAATCGGCCAGCAGCAGTAGTGCCGCACCGGCCAGCAGCGAGCCGGGTAACAGACGACGGTAATCCGGGCCGCAACACAGCCGCACCAGATGTGGCACCATCAGTCCGATAAATCCAATCATGCCGGCGCATGCTACGGCCACGCCGACGCCGAGCGCGCACAACAGGACCGTCATGCGTTTGAGTCGCTCGACCTGAATACCAAGATGACGGGCGTCTGCCTCACCGAGTAACAATGCGTTAAAGGCGCGCGCATGCCAGTAGCCCCATGCGGCCAGCGCAGTGGCGGTCAACAGGGCGAGCAGGGCTTGCGGCCAGGAAGCGCCGCCGAGCGAGCCCATCTGCCACAACGAGAGATTGCGTAGCTGTTCGTCATCCGCCACATAGTTGAGTAGACCGAGCACGGCGAAGGCCAGGGCGCTGATGGCGATGCCGGCCAGCAATAACATGCTTATCGAGGTGCCCCACGGGCTGCGTCCCAGACGATAGACCAGCGCTGTGGTGAGCAGTCCCCCCACAAACGCAAACAGGGCGGTTGAACCCAGTGACAACCAGACGATGCCAAGGCTCGGCACCAGTACGATCGCCAGCCCGGCGCCCAGTGCGGCGCCGGCACTCACACCGATGATGCCGGGATCGGCCAACGGGTTGCGGAACAGCCCTTGCAGTAAAGCGCCCGTTACGCCGAGCAGCCCACCGATGGACAGTGCCAGTAGACTACGAGGTAGCCGGATCTGCCAGATCACCAGTTGATGCAGGGCTTCACCCTGACCGGTGATGGCCGTCCATGTCTCGCTGGTTGACAGCGACAGCGCCCCTGAGGTCATCGACAGCAGCAGCAAGGCACCTAATCCGGGTAGCCAGAGCCAGGCAGCAGAGGGGAAACCGGGACGCATCATACTCATTCGCCTGCGTGGCCTGCCGCCTGCAGCAACTGCTGCTGCAAGGTCTGCGCAGCCTGCAAGGTCGACAGATTCAGGCCGCCGATCAATGCCGCACCGGGAATGGTGAAGATCGGCAGTGCCTTGAAGGCGGGGTCTTTAGCTAACTGGGGCAGGGTATGCGCCAACAGTTGTGGGTCCTGCTGCAGACTGCGCTCGCTGACGATTAGACCGTCCGGTTGCATGGCCAACAGGGCTTCGGCATTCAGTTGCGGGTAATTACGCAGTGTGGCGGCCGGGTTGCGGGCACCTGCCAGGGTGATCAAGGTGTCGGCAGGGGTTTGGCTGCCTGCCACCATCGGTGGGCGACCGGGGACGACCAACAGGTAAACCAAGCGTGGCGGCCGCGCGAGATGCGTTGCCTGTTGCTGTAATTGCGCGACCTGCTGGTGGACCTGTTGCGTCAAGGCTGCTGCGGCATCGGGCTTGCCGATCAAGGCGCCGACGCGCTGGATATTTTGCTGCAAGGTGGCCAGATCCGGTGCGGTAGACAGCCGTTCGACCTTGACGCCAGCTTTACTCAGTTGTTGCAGCGTACTCTCTGGCCCCATCTCATCACTGCCCAGTAACAGGCTGGGCTTGAGCGCAAGCAGCCCTTCGGCCGCCAGTTGTCGGTGATAACCGACCACTGGCAGTGCGCGCGCTTGCGCCAGATGGCTTGAGCTATCTACCGCCACCAGTTGGTCATGTCCACCCAGCGCCTCAATCAGACCGGTCACCCCGGCCCCCGCTGAAATAATTCGCTCCCCCGCCTGCGCGGCAGAAGACAGCAGCAGCAACACACACAGCAAAACTCGCATTGTCATGTCCTTGAGTAATCACCAGCCCGGATGGCCAGATGCGGCGGACTATAACAATGTAGCCGCTCAAAAGTAAATGATAACTGTTTGCATATGAAAATAGATCGCATTAACCTTGGCCCGGTTTGAACCAGATTTCAGCAACCCAAGCGTTCAAAAATTTTTAAACGCTCAAAAATTGATAATAAAGGATCGAACTATGCCCATTCCGTCAAAGATTGCGCTCAGTGTGATGACAGCGCTGTTGACCGCGCCGGTACTGGCTACCGCGCAGGACACCTCTCAACCCGTTGATACTTTGGCGCCGGTGGTGGTGACGGCAACCCGTCAGGCCGAAGCGCTGGATAAGGTGAAAAAGCCGGTTGCGGTGGTTGCCCGACGAGATCTGGATGCGCGTCAGCCGGACTCGGTGGTCGAGTCGCTCAAGTACGAGAGCAACGTCGAGGTAACGGGGGGCAGTCGCCCGGGCGCACAGGCGCCGGTGATCCGCGGCCTGTCGGGCAATCGCATCCTGCAGGTGGTCGATGGCGTAAGACAGAACACCAACTCCGGCCATCGTGGTACCTATTTTGTTGACCCGGAACTGGTCAAACAGGTGGAGGTGGTCAAGGGGCCCTCCAGCTCGCTGTGGGGCAGTGGTGCCTTGGGCGGAGTGGTGGCGATGCAGACCCTTAACGCGCAGGATCTGTTGCGTGATGGCCAGTCAGTCGGCGGCTACCTGCGCCAGGGGTATCACACCGGGGATGACAAGACGCTGACCAGTGGCGCCGTCTATGGCCAGCAGGGCAACCATGACTGGTTGCTCAACGGCTACTACCACGACAACAACGATATTCGCCTGGGCAATGGCCAGGCGCTGGATAATTCGGCCAGCCGCCAGCAAGGGGGGATGGGCAAGTACGGTTGGCAGCCGGATGCAGCACAACGTCTGCAGATTAGCGCACGGCGTAGCCAGTCCGATCAGGCGGCGCCGAGTAATCCAGCGGCTGTGGTGGATACCTCCAATCTGCTGGTACAGCAGTATACCCGTGACTTCAACACGACCATCGATTACCGCCTGCGTCCGCAAGACAATCCGCTACTGGATACTCATCTGACCGCTTACCTCAACCGTACCCACTTTGACGAATACCGGATCAGCAAGGCTCAGACCGATCTGATCGAATACCAGACCCTGGGCTTTAACGGCAGCAACCGCGCCGAGATGGACTGGGGCAGCCTGCTCGGTGGGGCGGATGTCTATGTCGACAAGACCTGAGGCAGCCGCGAGGGCAGTAACCGTCCAGTACCGGCGGATGGTCGCAGCCGCGTTTGGGGCACCTGGTTGCAGGCGGAAGTGCCGTTGTTGACCCGCTGGACACTGACACCGGGCGTCCGTTACGACAGTTTCCGTACCGAAGATCGTCAGCAGTCTGGCTCGGCACGCAGCAACGATCATCTGTCGCCTTCGGTGGCGCTGAGCTGGAATACCACGCAATGGCTGACGCTGGGCGCCCGCTATGACGAGGCCTTCCGCGCACCGACCAGTGAGGAGATGTTTACCTCCGGCACCCACTTCTGCATGGGGGCCTTTGCCTGTAACACCTTCCAGCCGAATCCAGATTTGAAGCCGGAAATTGCACGCAATAAGGAGGTGAATGCCCGCATGACCTTCAACCACCTGTTGACAGATGACCAACTGGTGCTGACGGCCAACGCGTTCCGTAACGATGTCCGCAACTATATCGAACTGAATGTGGTCAACGACTTCGCTAACCGGGTGTTCGAGAGCAGCTATGACAACGTCACCTCGGCGCGGATCACCGGCTACGAGTTGGGGGCGGATTACCGCTGGCGCCTGCTGAATCTGAGCCTGAACTACGGCCAGTCGCGCGGCAAGGATCGCTCCGGTGGCGATGCGCTGGCGGATATTCCGGCAGACAAGCTGGTGCTGGGTATCAGTCAGGGGCTGCTTCGTGGCGATGTCCGTGTGGGCAGCAAGCTCAGCCTGTATCGCGCGCAGGATCGGGTGCCAGCCTCCAGTAGCGTTGACAGTTACGGCGGGTACACCCTGGTCGATCTGTTTGCCAGCTGGCAGCCGCAGCAGGGCGATCTCAAGCACTGGCGTGTCGATATGGCGCTCGACAATCTCACCGACCGTTACTACCTGCCGGCGTTCAGCGAGCTGTATGCGCCAGGGCGGAACGGCAAGGTCTCGGTCGGCTATCGCTTTTAACCTCATCCCATCGGAGGCGCCGGCCTGCTACCGGCGCCGCTGTCTGATTAAGGAGCATGCATGAATCTAGCACTACTGGATGAACAGATATTGGGGCGGTTGACGCCGGACCCGCTGCAGTTTGCCTTTGCCGGCAAGACCACCGCCCATGCCGGGCAAGGTGGAGGGCGACCGATTCTCGATCCGGTAGCGCAGAGTCAACGTTTTGCTGATTTACTGGCCGGCGCACCCACTGCCGGTCGGGCCCGCTGTCTGTATATCCATATTCCGTTTTGCCGGGTGCGCTGCACCTTCTGCAACTTTTTCCAGAATGCGGCCAGTCCCGCCTGGATTGAGCGTTATCTGCAGCACTTTTACGCCGAGATGGTGAGCAAGGCGGCGACACCCTGGGTTCAGGCGGCACCGTTTGATGCGGTGTATGTTGGCGGCGGGACGCCCACCGATCTGAGTGCCGCGCAGATCCAGACCCTGGGGGCGCAGATCCGCCGCTATTTCCCATTACGCCCTGATTGCGAAATCACCCTCGAAGGGCGCCTCAACCGGTTTGATGATCGCAAGTTCGATGCCGCACTGGCGGGGGGCTTTAACCGCTTTTCGTTCGGCGTGCAGAGTTTTGATACCCAGGTGCGTAAAGCGGCCAAGCGACTGGATGACCGCGAGGCAGTGCTGGCGCGTATTGAACAGCTGGTGGCGGTGGATGCCGCACCGATCATCCTCGATCTGTTATTTGGTCTGCCCTATCAGGATGAGGCCTGCTGGCAGCGTGATATTGCTGACTTCCTGGCCTGTGGTGCACATGGCGTCGATCTCTATCAGTTAATCGATATGCCGGGCACTGTGATGTCACGGCTGGTCGAACAGGGGCGCCAGCCCGCACCGGCGGATACCCCACAAAAAGCCCGAATGTATGCCTATGGCGCACAGACGCTGGAGGTGGCCGGTCTGCAACGCCTGAGTGTCTGTCATTGGGCGCGAGATAAACGAGAACGTAGCGTCTACAACAGCCTGGCCAAGACCTCGGCCGATGTATTGCCGATCGGCGCGGGCGCCGGTGGGCAGATCAACGGTGTTGCCTTGATGCAGCACCGCGTGCTGGAGACCTATCAGATCCAATGTGCTGAGGGGCGCTGGCCACTGGCGATGATGATGGCGCCAGCGCCGCATGCCGTGCGTGATGGCCTTATCAAGGCATCGTTTGATCGTGGCTGTCTGGATCATCACGACTGGGCCGCCGCAGGCTACCGCGACCTGTTTGCTCAGTTACAACCGCTGTTCGCCGCATGGGCCGAACGCGGCCTGCTTGACCTCTCGGCTGATCGCGCCGAGCTGACCCTGGCCGGCCGCTTCTGGAGTGTCAATCTGGCTCAAGGGGCGCTGCAGGCACTGGCTACGCTGGAGCCTGGCGATGACGCAGCAATGGCGCACGCACCACGACCGGGTCACCCGGCTGGACACGCCGCACAGCGACCGCACTCTCTGCACCTTGGGCATCCCACATCGGCACCGCGTGCCACACCCCATTCAGAACAGGCCACCCCTATACAGAAGGAGAACCATGATGTCACTGCACGAACAGATCTCGGCGCTGATAGCCCGTCGACCGGATCAACACACCCAGGCCATGGCGGATGAGTTGGGTATCAGTGAAGGTGCGCTGATCCGCGCCTTGCCCGCTGAATGGGTCACCGTCTGGCCCGGCGAGCAGGCGCAAGCGCTGCTCGCTGCGCTCCCCGAATGGGGACCGGTGACCACGATTGTTGAATCGGCAGGCTCAATCTTTGAATTTAAAGGCTCATTTCCGGTCGGAAGGAACGGGCATGGTTATTACAACCTCGGCGGCGAGAGCGGGTTGCATGGCCATCTGAAACTCGATGACATCACCCATATTGCCCTGCTGAGCAAACCGTTTATGCGCCAGCCGAGCCATGCCTTTGTGTTTATCACCGCCAGTGGCCGTTGCGCGTTCAAGATCTACCTCGGGCGTGATGAGGCGCGCCAGTTGTTGCCCGCACAGGTTGAGCGATTCACCGCCTGGCGGGGGTTGAATGGATTACCCACGGCAGAGGTGGCCACGGTCACCGAAGCCTGAACCCGCACCACAAGGGAGGCGTTCGCCACGCCTCCTGCTTGCAAACCATAACCAGATCACCAGGAGAACCCGATGTCCGAAAAACAGGAGCGTTTGCAGCAGCGTCTGCAGCCAGAGATTGAGGCCCTGCGCCAACAATGTCGTAGCCTGCTGTTGGCAACGCGAGACCATGCCGGACAGCCCAATGTCAGCTATGCCCCGTTTGCCTTCCATGAGGGCGCCTATTATGTGTTGGTGTCCGAGGTAGCACGTCATGGCCGCAACCTGCGCGCGGTACCACAGTTGTCGTTAATGCTGATTGAGGACGAAAGCGCCAGCCGGCAACTCTTCGCACGCCAACGCCTGAGCTACGATGCCACGGCGCAGCGCGTCGAGCGCGACAGCGACACCTGGCACCAGGCTATCGGCTCACTGGCGAGCCGACACGGTGAGTTGGTGCATAACCTGACCAAGATGAATGACTTTCACCTCTATTGCCTGCAACCTACCCAGGGCACCTATGTCAAAGGCTTTGGTCAGGCGTTCGAGGTTGCGGCGGATGATAGCATTGCGCCGGTTCATCTGACTGTTGGCCATCAGCCAAGAGAGCCTGAAGCCGGGGTAGGGCAGGGGACGGGCACCAGCAAATAAACTGCTAGGCAGAAACCGTCTATAAAAGAGAAGGGCTACCCAGCGGTAGCCCTTCGTCATTGCAACTGTTCACCATGTATCAACTATGGTACTGCTCGCAGGCTTCCAGCGTGTTTTCCATCAGCGAAGCCACGGTCATCGGACCGACACCGCCCGGCACAGGGGTAATGAAGCTGGCGCGCTCGCTGGCCGCCTGATAGGCCACATCACCGACCAGACGGCCGTCCGGCAGGCGGTTGATGCCCACATCAATCACAATCGCCCCCGGCTTAATCCAGTCGCCCGGAATGAACTCCGGCTTGCCGACGGCGACGACCAGCAGGTCTGCCTGGCGAACAAAGGATTCCAGATCCTTGGTGAAGCGATGGGTGGTGATGGTGGTGCAACCGGCCAGCAACAGCTCCAGCGTCATCGGACGACCGACGATATTGGAGGCGCCGACAATCACCGCATTCAAACCGTAGGTATCGACTCCGGTGTGCTGGATCAGGGTCATGATGCCCTTCGGCGTGCACGGGCGCAGCGCAGGAATACGTTGGGCCAGACGGCCGACGTTATAGGGGTGGAAACCATCCACATCCTTGGCCGGTGCGATACGCTCAATCACTAGCGTCGAATCAATATGCGCCGGTAGCGGCAACTGGACCAAGATGCCGTCCACGTCCGGGTCAGCGTTCAACTGGTCAATCAGCGCCAACAGATCAGCCTGGGTGGTATCAACCAGCAGGTCATAGGAGCGGGAGACAAAACCAACCTCTTCACAGGCGCGGCGTTTACTGCCGACATAGACCTGCGAGGCGGGGTCCTGTCCGACCAGCACCACTGCCAGCCCCGGGGCACGCAACCCTTTGGCAATCCGTTGCTGAACCTTGGTGGCCACTGCCTGGCGCACCGACTGGGCTATCGCCTTTCCATCGATAATCTTGGCTGACATGCTTCCTTCTCACCTGTCTGTTCAGATGGCGCGCATTGTCGCATTATTTCGGGAAAAGCGGCAGCCCTGCGCTATGCTAAAACCGTCGTTGCACAAGATACAGGCATCTGAAATTGCTAGGGGAAAAAGTGTTTGACGCTCTACCGTCGAATCGGTAGTATTCGCCCCCGTCGAATGACGAGAACCTGTCGGTGATTAGCGCAGTCTGGTAGCGCATCTGGTTTGGGACCAGAGGGTCAGAGGTTCGAATCCTCTATCACCGACCATGCTTCTAGCAGTGCGCCCTTAGCTCAGTTGGATAGAGCAACGACCTTCTAAGTCGTGGGTCACAGGTTCGAATCCTGTAGGGCGTGCCATCTCGACATTGCATGAAGATGCAGTTAGAGAAGCAGGAAACCTGCAGTAAGACGGACCGCAAGGTCAAGCCAGTGGTGGCTGTAGCTCAGTTGGTAGAGTCCAGGATTGTGATTCCTGTTGTCGTGGGTTCGAACCCCATCAGCCACCCCATCATTTCAAGTTATTGTGTT
>JAYROM010000105.1:0-9531 GCA_041911695.1 Aeromonadaceae bacterium | reverse complement strand
CCCATCCTGTGGCGGGCGCTGGTGGCGCGGGTCGCCAAACAGACCCAGGGGGGCGCGCACCGCGCCGGGCTGTACGACGCCTTTATCGCCGCGCTCGATCCGGCCGATGCCAGGGTGTGCAGCCAGTTGCCGTCACGGGTGATGGTGTTCGGCATCTCGGCGCTGCCGCCGCGCTATGTCGAGGCGCTGCAGGCGCTGGCACAGTGCACCGAAGTGCACCTGTTTGTCACCAACCCCAGCCAGCAGTTCTGGGGCGATATCATGGATCAGCGCACCCTGGCGCGGCTGGCGCAGAAATCGCTGGCCGGGCAGGCCATGGCCGATAGCCAGGGCGAGGTCAACCCACTGCTGGCGTCGATGGGCAAGCAGGGGCGCGATTTTATCTACCATCTTTACGAATTGCCGGCCGAGGAGTTCGAGGCCTTTGTGCCACCGGCCGACGATTCGCTGCTGCACCAGTTGCAGGCCGATATCCTGACTCTGCGAGATCGCGGCAGTGGCGTGCTGGTCAGTGACAATAGCCGGCACAAGACGCCGGTGCGCCGTGACGATGACAGCCTGCAGTGCCACCTGTGCCATAGCCCGATGCGTGAACTCGAGGTGCTGCACGATCGCCTGCTGGCGATGTTCGATGCCGACCCGACCCTCAAGCCGCGCGATGTAGTGGTGATGATGGCGGATGTGAACAGCTACGGTCCGGCGATCCAGGCGGTATTCGGCGCGCGCGGCCAGATCCCGTTTTCGATCTCCGACCGCTCGGCCACCCAGGAAAGCCCGCTGCTGCTCAGTCTGCTCTCGTTGTTGCGCCTGCCGCGCTCACGGTTGGGGGCGGCCGAGTTGCTGACCATTCTGGAAGTGCCGGCGGTACTGGCCAAGTTTGAGCTGAATGCCGATGCCTTTGATCAGCTGCGCCTATGGGTGCAGGAGGCCGGCATCCGCTGGGGGCTGGATCAGGGCTATCCGGCGCGCTTTGATCTGCCACCGCTACAGGGCAACCACTGGCTGTACGGCCTGCGCCGCCTGCTGCTCGGCTATGCGATGGGCGACGGGGCGCCGGTGCAGGGCATCCTGCCGTATGCCGCGGTCGAGGGACAATCTGCGGTCTGGCTGGGCAAGCTGGCGGCGTTTGTCGACACGCTGGCGCACTGGCTGCCGCAGCTGGAAAGCCCTGCGCCGCTGGCCGTCTGGCAGGAGCGCATCGTCGGTCTGATTGAGGATTGCTATCAGGCCGAAGAGGAGGATGAGCGCCGCCTGCAGCAGGTGCGTGACCAGCTGCAACGCTGGCAGGCGGAGCTGGATGCCACGCAGTTTGCCGGTGACCTGTCGGCCGAGCTGGTGTATGACCTGATGCAGCAGGCGCTGACCGAACAGCGCTCCAGCCAGCGTTTTCTGGCCGGACAGGTCAACTTCTGCACCCTGATGCCGATGCGCGCCATTCCGTTCCGCCATATCTGCCTGCTGGGGATGAACGATGGTATCTACCCGCGCACCCTGCAGCCGATGGGCTTTGATTTGATGGCGCGCGAGCGCCGCCGTGGCGACCGTTCGCGCCGTGATGATGACCGCTATCTGTTCCTTGAGGCGCTGCTCAGTGCTGGCGAGGGGCTGTATATCAGCTATCAGGGCCACAGCGTACAGGACAACAGCGAGCGGGTGCCCTCGGTGCTGGTGGCCGAGTTGCTCGACTACTGCGTGCAGGGCTTTGTGCTGCAAGGCGATGAAGATCAACCAGAAGAGATAGCCACGCCACGCCTGCTGGCGCATCTGCAGATCCACCATCCGCTGGTGCCCTACAGCCCGCGCTATTTTCACCCCGAGGCGGACTCGCGCTTGTTCACCTATCAGCATGAGTGGTTGCCGGCGCTCACCCCGGGCGGTGGCAGTCACCAGTTCCGTGATACCCCGCTCGCGCTGCCGGAGGCCTGGCAGGCGCCGCAACGCGAGCTGGACCTGGCCGAGATGCTGCGCTTTTACCGCCAGCCGGCCAGCTATTTCCTCAATCGCCGGCTCAAGGTCTGGTTCGAGGAGCTCGATGCCGGGCTGGAAGAGCATGAGCCGTTCGAGCTGGATGGCTTGCAACGCTATCAGTTGCGCCACCAGTTGCTGACTGCGCAACTCGCTGGCCAGTCGTTGCCAGTGATCCGCGAGCGGTTGCAGTTGAGTGGCCAGTTGCCGCAAGGCGCCTTCGGCCAGTTGCTGCTGGATGAGCATGACACCGAGATGCGTGAACTGGCCGGGCGCCTGCGGCCTTACTGGCAGGCGCAACCGCAGACCTGCGAAATTGATCTGCGTCTGCCCGAGGGGCGGTTGCTCGGTTGGCAGGTGCTGCATGCCGGGCGTCAGCTGGTGTTCAAGCCGAATAGCCTCAACGGACGTGACTGGTTGCAGGCCTGGATCCGTCATCTGTGCCTGTGTGCCAGTGACCAGGGCGATAGCCTGCTGGTCAGCCCGGACGAGTGCTGGGCACTGTTACCGGTCGAGGCCGATACGGCACGGCGATATCTTTCCGCGCTGATCCAGGATTGGGAGGCGGGGATGCAGCGGCCGTTGCCGTTCTTTCCGCGCACCGCCTGGGCTTGGGTTGGCGGTCTGGAGAAAAAGGGGCCAGACGAAGCGCGCAGCAAGGCGCGGAGCACGTTTACCGGCGGATTCAGCGTCAGCGGTGAGGGCGAGGATCTGTATGTCCGGCGCTGCTTCCCGCAACTGGATGACACGGCGCTCGACGCCCTGGGCCAATTGGCCGAACGTCATCTGCTGCCCTTGTTGGCCCACCGCGAGCCACTGGAGGCCTAATGGCTGCGCAAACCCTGAATACCCTGCACTTTCCGCTACATGGCGAGCGCCTGATTGAGGCCTCGGCCGGTACCGGCAAGACCTTTACCATCGCTGGCCTCTATCTGCGTCTGTTGCTCGGCCACGGCGCGCCGGGCGCTGATGGCACCCCGACGGCTCACAAGCGACCGCTGGGGGTCACCGAGATCCTGGTGGTGACCTTTACCGAAGCGGCCACCGCCGAATTGCGTGGCCGTATCCGTGCCCGTATTCACGAGGCGCGGCTGCAGTTTGCCCGCCGTCTGCTGGCCGAACAGCAGGGCACGGCCGCACCGCTGTGTACCGATCCGGTGATTGGCCCGTTGTTGGCCGAGATCGCGGATGCCAGCGAGGCTACCCGCCGCCTGCTGGATGCCGAGCGGCAGATGGATGAGGCGGCGATCTTTACCATTCACGGCTTCTGCCAGCGCATGTTGCGCCAGAACGCCTTCGAGTCGGGTGCGCTGTTTGCCAGCGAGCTACTGACCGATGACAGCGCCCTGGTGCTGCAGGCGGTGCACGATTACTGGCGACAGGCCTTCTACGGGCAATCGCTGGGGTTGGCGAGCGAGATTCGTAGCTACTGGGCGGGGCCCGGCGCGCTGCTCGATAGCCTGCGCAGCTGGGTGGGGCGCAGCGAGGTGCAGTTGCAACCACCAACCCCGGCGCAGCCGTTACAGGATCTGTTCAATGCTGCCCGCGTGCGGATTGAGGCGGTACAACAGGCCTGGCTGGCGCAGGTCGACGCGATCCGCCAGCAGACCGAAAATCAGGTCAAGTTGTTCACCCCCGAGAAGTGCGACAAGTGGATGGAGAGCATCAGCCACTGGGCGCAGCACGGGCAGGGGTTGGCCTTGCCAGATGACCTCGAGCGCTATGCCGCCTCGCGACTGGCCGCCAATATCAAGAAGGGGGGCAGCATCCCGAATTTGCCGCTGTTCGCGCAGATTGAGGCGCTGACCGCCGAGCCACCGACCCTCAAGCCAGCGGTGATTCAGCAGGCGCTGCACGCGGTACGGGCGCGGATGCGTCAGGCGCGGCTGCAGGACAACCTGCTGACCTTTGATGATCTGCTGGCCGATCTGGACCGCGCGCTGGCCGGGCCGGGTGGCGAGGTGCTGGCGGCGCGAATCCGCCAGCAGTTCCGCGTGGCGATGATCGACGAATTCCAGGATACCGACGCCCAGCAGTACCGCATCTTTACCCGCATTTATGGCCAGCAGCCGGAGACCGCGCTGCTGATGATCGGTGACCCCAAGCAGGCGATCTATGCCTTCCGTGGCGCTGACATTTTTACCTATATGCAGGCGCGCCAGCGGGTGAGCGATCACTACACGCTGGCACGTAACTTCCGCTCGACCTGTGAGCTGGTGCGGGTCACCAATTATCTGTTCGAGCAGGCCAAGCGGCCGTTTATCTATGACGAGGATATCCCGTTCGCCCCGGTGGCAGCGCAGGGCAAGAAAGACGATTTGTGCATCAACGGCGCGCCTGCGGCTGCGATGACGGTATGGCTGCACCCCGAGCGGCCGGTGATCACCAAAGGGGTCTATGAAGACGCCATGGCGGCGGCCACCGCCACGCAGATCCATGACCTGCTCTGTGCTGGCCAGCAAGGGACGGTAACCATCGGCGATCAGCCGCTGCAGCCGTCGGATATTGCCATCCTGGTACGTACCGGCAAAGAGGCCGGTAAGGTCCGCGATGAGTTGGCCCGACTGGGGATTGCCTCGGTCTATCTCTCCAACCGCGACAGCGTATTCAGCCAACCGGAGGCGCACGATCTGCTGCTGCTGCTGCAGGCCTGTCTGTCACCGGGTGACGAGCGGGCGTTGCGCGCCGCGCTGGCGACGGCGCTGTTTGATCTCGATGCCAACCAGCTGGATAAGCTGGTGGATGACGAGCAGATGTGGGAGCAGACGGTGGACGATTTCCGTCACTACCAGCGCTTGTGGCAGCGGCAGGGGGTGCAGGCGATGCTGCTGCAGGTGATCCATCAGCGTGAGCTGGCAGCCAGCCTGTTGGGTAGCCCGAATGGTGAACGCCGGCTGACCAATGTGTTGCATCTGGGCGAGTTACTGCAGCAGGCCAGTGCCGAGTTGGATGGCGAGTATGCGTTGGTGCGCTGGCTGTCGGCGGCGATGGCCGCCCCCGGCGAACAGAGTGGCGATCAGATCCTGCGTCTGGAGTCGGAGCGCAAGCTGGTGCAGGTGGTCACCATCCACAAGTCCAAGGGGCTGCAATACCCGCTGGTGTTCCTGCCGTTTATCTGCGCCTATCGCGCCGCCTCCGAAGCGCTGTATCACCAGCAGGGGCAGACCGTGCTCAATCTGCAGGCCGATGAAGCGGCCAAGGCCTTGGCCGAGCAGGAGCGTCTGGCCGAGGATTTGCGGCTCTTGTATGTGGCGCTGACCCGTGGCGTGTATGCCACCTGGTTGGGGCTGGGGCCGCTTAAATCGGGCGGCAAGGGTGAGACCACCGAATTGCATCGCAGTGCCATCGGCTATCTGCTGCAGCAGGGCGAAGAGGGCGATGCTGCTCGCCTGGCGCAAGCGTTGGCTGCCTGGCAGGCGATCGGCAATGTGGCGGTAGAAGATCCGCCAGCGCGATTGGCTGCGTCAGCCTATCAGGTGCAGACAACGCGGCAGGGGGCAGCGCAGGTGCGCCAGTTCCAGGCCCGTCTGGAGCGCAACTGGTGGATCAGCTCTTACTCGGCGCTGAGCGCACAGGGCGATCACCATGCCCGTGGCGTACTGGCGATGCCGGGCTTCGATGCCGAGGCCGGACGCAGCAGTGCGACGGGTGACGGCGCGGAACAAGTCGAGATGAATATGTTCACCTTCCCGCGCGGGGCGGTGCCCGGCACCCTGTTACACAGCCTGTTCGAGACCCTGGATTTTACCGCGGTGCATGCCGGTGAGCCGACAGCACTGGCCGCGCTGGATGAGGCGGTGAGCCGGCAGCTGGCCGCTCACGGCTATGATGCGGGCTGGTTGCCGGTGCTGGTTGCCCAGGTGCGCGCGGTGCTGGCCACCGAACTGTCTGCCGGGCTGTGTTTGGGGCAGATCCCGGCGGCGCAGCGTCAGGCCGAACTCGAATTCCTGCTGCCGATGGCCGACCTCGATGCCGCCGCCCTCAGCCGGGTGCTGGCGCGTCATGATCCGCTATCGGCCCGGGCGCCGGCGCTGACCTTTCAGACAGTACGCGGCATGCTCAAGGGCTTTATCGATCTGGTGTTCTGTTGGCAGGGGCGCTGGTATGTGCTCGACTACAAGTCCAACCATCTGGGCAATGCGGCCAGCGCTTATCATCCGGATGCACTGGCGCAGGCGATGATCCAGCACCGTTACGATCTGCAGTACCAGCTCTATGTGCTGGCCCTGCATCGCCTGCTGCGCCAGCGACTGCCGGATTATGATCCGGCCCGTCATCTGGGCGGCGTGTTTTATCTGTTCCTGCGCGGGATGCCGGAGGGCGGGGTCTTCCATGCCACGCCATCGGTCGCACTGGTGCAGGATCTGGATCGACTGTTTGAAGGAGGCGCCGATGCGCAGTAAGACCCTGACCGGCGCCGTCGCGCAGGTGATGACCTGCCTGGCGCAGGCCTGCGAGCGAGGCCGTCTGCGGGCCCTGGATCAGCAGTTCGCCCGACTGATCGCCGATCTGGAGGCCCCCGCCGAGGTGGTAGTACTGGCCGCGCTGGTCAGTGCCGAGCTCGGCCGTGGCCATGTCTGTCTGCCACTGCCCGCCATGCCGGGCGGTAGCGAGCTGCTGCAACAGCGTCTGGCCCAGCTGGCTGGCGAGCAGCTCCCTGCACTGCTCGCTGATTTACCGCCGTTGGCTAACTGGGAGGCCAGCCTGGCCGCCAGCCCGCTGGTGGATATGGAAATGGATCCTGCTGACGAGAACGGGGCAGGCGACGAGGCGCATACGCCGCTCGCCTGCTGGCAGCACCGGCTCTATCTGACCCGCTACCAGCGTTACGAGCTGGCGGTGGCGGCGCGGTTGCAGCAGTTGGCCGGACAGGCTGACTTCCCTGATCTGCAGTCTGGCTTGGCACAGCTGTTTCCGCGCACTTATGGCGGCCTGTGGCAGGAGTGGCAGGCGCTGGCGACGCAATCGGCCAGTGCGCCGGATGTGCAGTGGTTGCTCGAGCGCCACCTGCATCTGGTGCAGCCGGACGGGCTAGACTGGCCGGCTATCGCGCGCTGTCTGGCCACGGCGAACAGCGCGGCGGATCTGCAACAACTCGATCAGCTGGTGCCGCGCGCGCATTGCCGAAATGACCAGATGCTGGCGGCGGCCACCGCAGCGGCCCGCCATCTGGCGGTGATTTCCGGCGGGCCGGGCACCGGCAAGACCACCACGGTGGCCCGTTTGCTGGCGCTGTGGACCGGCGCGGCGCTGGCCGGTGGCGATGCTCCGGTGATCCGGCTGGCGGCACCGACCGGCAAGGCGGCGGCGCGGATGCTGGAGAGCCTCGGGCAGGCGCTCAATGCGCTGGATCTCGCGGAGGCGGTCCGTGCCGTGATGCCAACCCAGGCCAGTACGTTGCACCGTCTGCTTGGCATGGGCGGTCAGCCGGGCGTGGTGCGTCACCACGCTGGTAACCCGCTGCATGTTGATCTGCTGGTGGTGGACGAGGCGTCGATGATCGACCTGCCGATGATGGCGCACCTGCTGGCGGCACTGCCGCCGCACGCCCGGCTGATCCTGCTCGGCGATCGTGACCAGTTAGCCTCGGTCGAGGCCGGTGCGGTGCTCGGCGATATCTGTTCACTGCTGCAACAGGGGCGCAGCCCGGCACAAGCCGGCTGGTTGCAGGCCCAGACCGGCGCCGTGTTGCCGGCCCAGGCCGCCGGCGCAGCGTTGCGTGATGGCTTGTGCCTGTTGCAAAAGAGCTGGCGTTTTGATGCCCGCTCCGGCATCGGCCAGTTGGCCGCCGCCTGTAACCAGGGCGATGCAGCGCGCTTGTCCGCCATCTGGCAACAGGGCTTTACCGATATCAGCCGCGTTGACTGGCAAGAGGAGGCCTACCTCGCGCTGCTGGCGCAGGCGGTGGCCGGTTATCGCCCCTACCTGCAGGCGATCCGTGATGGCGCAGCGCCAGAGGCGGTGTTCAAGGCGTTTCATGGTTTTCAGGTCTTGTGCGCCCTGCGTGACGGGGCGTTCGGGGTGGAGGGCTTGAACGCGCGCATCCTGCAGCAACTGGTCAAGGCCGGTCTGCTACAGACCGGTCATGACTGGTATGCCGGCCGGCCGGTGATGATCACGCAGAATGATCACGCCATCGGTCTGTATAACGGCGATATCGGTCTGTGTCTGCCCTCGGCGGAAGAGGGTGGCCGGTTGCGGGTCTGGTTCGAGCAGAGCGGCGGCGCACTGCGCTCCTGGTTGCCCAGTCGCCTGCCGCCGCACGAAACCGTGCTGGCGATGACAGTGCACAAATCGCAAGGGTCGGAGTTTGATGAGGTGGCACTGGTGTTGCCGGATGCCCCGAGCCCGCTACTCACCCGTGAACTGGTCTATACCGGTATCACCCGCGCCAAGCGCCAGCTGACGCTCTACACCACCCCCGGCCTGCTGGCTCAGGCCATCCGCACCCGCACCGAACGGCATTCGGGGCTGGCAGAGCGGTTGCAACGCGTCATGCCCGCCTAGGCGGGAATCCAGCGGCATTGATCTTGTCGTGGCTAACCAGTCGGGGCAGAGCAAAAACACTGGGCCCCCGCGTGCGCGGGGGCGACGATAATAATCGAACTACCACTCGTCATTCCCGCGTTATTGAAACGATAAGCCTTGAAATCAAGTTTAGTGCTGCGAATAACGCCGCATCTCCTGCTCGCTGAGCACGGCGCCGGACATCCGCTCATAAACCTGATGCTGCACCTGCGCTTCATGTGCCTGCTGGCGCATAAATTTGTTCGCTCGCGCCTGCTGGCGTGATTGGCGGAACAGTTTCCAGCCGATGATCAAGGCACCGGCCATCAAAAAGGTGCCCCAACCTATATTGTTATCCGGTTGTGTATTGGCGGAACTGACCGGACTGGCCACCGGCTCCGGCGCTGGCTGCAAGGCGGCAGAACCGGTGTCTGGCGCCGCTGCCGTTCCGGGCGCTGCGGTGGTGGTGTAATCATCCGCCGCGTAGCGGTTATCGTAAGACGATCCGTAGTGCTGCCGGTGCCCGGAGAACAGGTGGCGCCCCAGTGCGGCGCCGGCAGCATGGCCCATGCCGGAGGCAAAACCGTGCGCGGCGGTGTGAGCGAACGAGTTATGTGTGAACGATCGATGTGAAAATGCACTCTGTCGGCGGTAGCCGCCACCATGGCTGTGCCAGCCGCGAGCGTGGGCCGGAGACAGCGGCAATAACAGGCTGAACAGCACCAGCGTAATAAAGCAACGCATGCTATGTCCTTATTAATGTATGTCTATAAGTTAAAAAATAGAATTACACCAGCAGACCGGAGTAATTGGTGGCTATTCGTTGTGAAATGATATTTCTGGCGGAATAGTCTTGGTGTTCTATTTATTTCGCTAGCGGTACTTATCTTTAATCCGTATTTCAAGTACAGAAAAGTGTATCGCTAAATCATGTACAGGACCTTAAGAAAACACTTCATTTGAAATTCCTTCTAAGGTCCTGTTCTGTATCGATTTTCGCGGCTTGGTTCGACGGGCATTTTTCGCCAGGTAAACGGCAGCCCATTCCAGTCGCTCTCT